>JAJRRM010000023.1 GCA_024279475.1 Alphaproteobacteria bacterium
CTAGTAGCTCTAACACTAATTGGTGTTATCTTATTGCAAAAAAGTGATGGAAGTGGTCTGTCTGGCTTAGGCGGATCAGGATCTCCAGCTGGCTTTATGTCTGCTCGTGGCACGGCTAACTTTCTAACACGTGCTACGGGTATTCTAGCTGCGTTTTTTATGGGCATTTGCCTTTTATTAGCCTCTATTGCTGGTAGAGAAACAGGCGATGAATCTATTGTGAACGATATGATAAAAGCTCCTATTAAAGAGCCAACTAAAATACCAAAAAGTACTACTCCTGTAGTGCCAACAACTTAATTTTTTAGAAAGGCGCTGAAAATATGCCTTCTCTATTCAGTTAACATTTAGAGGGTGAGGTTCTTCCTATGTCAAAAACGGCAAAAATAAAATTTATTTTTATTACAGGGGGCGTGTTATCCTCCCTGGGAAAAGGGATCGCCGGTTCTTCTTTAGCTGCTTTGCTCCTAGGCTCTGGGTTTACTGTTCGTCTACGGAAATTAGACCCTTATCTAAATGTAGATCCCGGTACTATGAGCCCCTATCAACACGGTGAAGTTTTTGTAACAACAGATGGTGCAGAAACAGACCTAGACCTTGGTCATTATGAACGTTTTACAGGTATTGAAACACGCCAGTCCGATAACATAACCACAGGCCGTATTTATTCCCAAGTCATTGCAAAAGAGCGTCGTGGCGACTATCTGGGTGCTACAGTACAAGTTATACCTCATATAACAGATGCCATTAAACACTTTATTTTAGCAGAGACTGATGTTGAAGGCAGTTCCGCGGATTTTATTATTGTTGAAATTGGTGGAACGGTTGGCGATATTGAAAGCCTTCCTTTTTTAGAAGCCATTCGGCAACTACGCAATGACCTAGGGCCAAGTCTAACGCTCTTTATGCATGTCACCTTAGTACCTTATATAGCAGCCGCTGGTGAACTTAAAACAAAACCATCTCAACACTCTGTAAGAGAACTCCAAAATGTTGGCATCCAGCCAAATATCCTCCTATGCAGGTGTGATCGTGAAATACCTAAAGAAGCACGAACAAAACTAGCTCTTTTTTGCAACATGAAAGAATCTTGTGTTATCCCAGCCTATGATGTGAAATCTATTTACGAAGTTCCTCTTAAATACTATATGGATGGGCTCGGCACAGAGGTCATGCAATACTTTAATATTGATCCAGCCGCGCGACCAACTGACCTTTCAAAATGGAAAAAAGTTGTAAATATTATAAAAAATCCAGAAAAAGAAGTAACTATTGGTGTTGTTGGTAAATATATGGAACTAGCTGATGCTTATAAATCTCTCTCAGAAGCTCTTACTCATGGAGGATTTCCTCATAAAGCACACGTTAATATTAAGTGGATAAGTGCTTCTATTTTCCAAGAGGAGAGAGGTAAAATTGCTAATGAACTTAAAAATATTGATGGCATTTTGATTCCTGGCGGGTTTGGAGAACGTGGTGCTGAAGGTAAAATTTTAGCTACCCAATATGCTCGTGAGAAAAAGATTCCTTTTTTGGGTATCTGTTATGGTATGCAGCTTGCTATTATTGAGGCAGCTCGCAATATCGCTGGCTTGAAGGACGCCGGTTCCAGTGAATATGGAGACCCTGAAGACCTGGTTGTTGGTCTTATGACCCAATGGGATAAAGATGGAAATAAAATCCTTCGCTCAAAAAAAGAAGGCTTGGGAGGAACGATGCGTTTAGGTTCTTACCCTTGTATTCTAACTGAAAACAGCCTAGCCCACAAAATATATAAATCTTCTACTATTCATGAACGCCACCGTCACCGATATGAAGTAAATATTCACTATAAAAGCCTGTTAGAAAAAACAGGTACTATCTTTTCTGGTATGTCTCCTAACAATCTTTTGCCAGAAATTATTGAACGTGAAGATCATCCATGGTTTTTAGCTGTTCAATTCCATCCAGAATTTTCTTCTCGTCCTTTGAATCCCCATCCATTATTTAAATCTTTTATAGGAGCTGCTTTATCTTATGCAAATAAAAAATAAAAACGACGCTGTTCAGATTGGAAACTTCTCTATTGCCAATGAAAAACCTTTTACACTTTTAGCAGGTCCCTGCTCTATTGAAAACCGTGAGCATGCTCTGGAAATGGCCAGTGCCCTGCATGAAATTACGCGAAAATTGGGTATTAATTTTATTTATAAATCTTCTTTTGACAAAGCTAATCGAACCTCCAATACATCTACGCGAGGTGTTGGAATGAAACAAGGCCTTTCTATTTTAGCAGACATTCGCCAAACTTTTGGCTGTCCGGTAATAACAGACGTTCATTCCGCCAAACAGTGTGCCCCTGTAGCAGAAGTTGTAGATGTTCTACAAATACCTGCTTTCTTATGCCGCCAAACAGACTTGCTAAAAGCCGCAGCTGAAACTGGTAAACCTCTTAATGTAAAAAAAGGACAGTTCTTAGCTCCGTGGGATATGAAAAATGTTGTAGATAAAATTCATGAGTTTGGTAATCATCAAGTAATGGTCTGCGAACGTGGTGTAAGCTTTGGCTATAACACCCTTATGTCTGACATGCGCTCTTTGCCTATCATGGCTGAACAAACAAAATGTCCAATCGTTTTTGATGCAACCCATTCTGTGCAACAACCTGGGGGACAAGGTTCTTCAAGTGGTGGTCAAAGAGAATTTGCACCCGTTTTAGCAAGAGCCGCTGTGGCTGTTGGCGTAGCAGCTGTCTTTATGGAGGTGCATCAAGATCCAGATACGGCGCCAAGTGACGGGCCAAATATGATTAGGTTAAAGAATCTATCAAGCCTTTTAACTACATTGCTAGAACTTGATAAAATTGCAAAAAAAAATCCCATAGATCTTAAATTATGGGCTTAAACTAAGTTAAAATTATAAAAAATATGTGAGGACCCTTTATGATTTCTATTTTAGACATAAATGCGCGTGAAATACTCGATAGCCGAGGCAACCCAACAGTTGAGGTTGAAGTTACTTTAGAAGATGGCTCTATAGGGATTGCTTCTGTCCCCTCTGGTGCCTCTACTGGAACACATGAAGCTGTTGAGAAACGTGATGTTAATTTAGCACGTTATAAAGGAAAAGGCGTCTTGGGAGCCATTAATGCTATTGAGCTTGAAATATTACCCCACCTGCTTGGGCACGATGCCCTAAATCAACGAGCCATTGATGAAAAACTTATAGAGCTTGATGGAACAAAAAATAAGAGAAAATTAGGGTCTAATGCCATTTTAGGTGTAAGCTTAGCTGTTGCTCATGCCGCAGCTAATGCAAAAAAAATACCTCTTTATGCATACCTCGGGGGGGCTATGGCCAACTTATTGCCTATACCTCTTATGAATATACTCAATGGTGGCGCTCATGCAGATAATGCTTTGGATTTTCAAGAGTTTATGATCGTACCTCATGGAGCAACAAGCATTCAAGAAGCTATTCGCTGGGGGGCAGAGATCTATCATACTCTAAAAGAACTCCTAATAGAAAAAAACCTTAGCACGAATGTCGGGGATGAAGGTGGCTTTGCTCCAAACATAAACTCTACTAAAGAAGCCTTAGATCTTTTATGCTTAGCTGTAAAAAAAAGTGGCTATAATCTTGGACAAGACATAAGTATTGCTTTAGATGTTGCTGCTACTGAATTTTTCAAGGATGGAAAATATATTCTCAGAGGAGAAAAAAATCCTCTAACCTCTAAAGAACTTGTTCAAGTATATAAAGATCTTGTGAATAATTATCCTATTATATCTATAGAAGATGGCATGGCTGAAGACGACTGGGATGGATGGGAACTCCTTACTAAAACTCTTGGAGAGAGCATCCAAATCGTTGGGGATGATTTATTTGTAACAAATCAAGAATACCTTCTTAAAGGAGCAGAAAAATATGCAGCAAATGCTATCCTTATAAAACCTAATCAGATTGGAACACTTACAGAAACATGGGACACTGTGCGGCTAGCTCAAGATTTAGCTATGAGTAGTATTATTTCCCATCGATCAGGCGAAACAGAAGACGTTACTATTGCAGATTTAGCTATTGCTTTTGGCTGTGGGCAAATAAAAACTGGAGCCCCTTGCCGAACAGATCGTACATCTAAGTATAATCGTCTCATTCGTATAGCCAGCCAATTGGGGGCATCCGCTTCTTACCCTTCCTATAAGTTAAAGGAAGCTACAGACTAATGCGCGCAATTTTAAAATATAGAGCAAAAAAAGTATTAATGCCCTCACTCCTCCTTCTATTAATGGCTTATTTTATCTACCACCTTGTTCAAGGGCATTATGGCCTCCTCTCCTGGCAAAAGCTTAGATTTAAAAATGCTACCCTCCTTAAAGAAACAGAAAAAATAGAAAAAAAAGCTCAAATACTGCAAGATAAAGTAAACCGCCTTCAACCCAATCAACTAGACTTAGATTACGTGGAAGAATTAGTGCATGAAAAAGTTGGTGTTTATCATCTTAATGATTTAATTGTTCATAATAAATCTAAGTAAAATATTCACTTCTGCTAGCTGAAAAATTATAACCTTCCTTTATTACTCATTATCCAAAATCAACAATAACTTATTATCTGCCTGTATAGACTCTTTACCCAATGGGAAAATAGTGGCCCTGTTGTAAAAAATTAAAATTGCAAAACTGAATAAATTGCTCTGTATCTTCTCGCTGCAACGTTTTTAATTCAGGACTATCTTTATCTTCATTTCCATGTTTTACTCTCTGAAAATTATCAGCTGTTATTTCTCTTAATTTTTCTAAACTATGGACGGTTAATATATCCAACTTTTCAATTATGTCATTAAAGAAAGCTATTAAAGATTTTTGAGATGGATAGCCAGCAATTGTTATTCTTTGTCCTTGTAAATCTTCATGATCAATACTCTCAATGTAGCATGTCCTAAAATATGTGAATATAGAAATCTCCTTCCCTTATATTATTAACTTGACGGTACCTCCACAAACTTTTCAGCATTCACAACTACGGGTAAGTATTGCCTATAGTAAACCAGCACCTCGGGTTAGCATGCAATCCCTCTAACATTTTCATCACAACCCTCGCAGAGGTTTGTTCACTGGAACAATGATATGAAAACAGTGTTTATTTAATGAAAGAGGTGTTAATCGAGAGGTTCACGCACTGTTTTTCGAGAATCTAGCAGGGAAGTTCCGCTGTCTTACTCTCCAAAATATATTTTATTCCATTTTTTATTTCTCTTAATATCATAAATATGAGACATTGAGAAAAACATGAGGAATAGTGCCTATGATTGTTCGAAAACCCTTTTACTTTTTGAGACATGGGGAAACAGCTGCAAATGTGAATGATAGGTTCTGTGGAATACATAACTGCCCTCTAAACGATAAAGGCGTAGATCAAGCCGTGGAAGTTGCATCTTATATAGCAAGGTTATCTATAGATAGCATATTTTTTAGTCCCCTAAAAAGGGCTAAAAATACAGCAAAAATAGTTGCTATAGAAACCTCTTCTAAATTGATACAAAAAAAAAGTTTACAAGAATGTAATTTTGGAATTTTAGAAAAACAAAAAATTACAAAAGAAACACAGAAAATTATAAAAAAATGGCTAAATGGAGAAACGCCTAGAAAAGGTGAGGCATATGCTGCCTTTGCTAGGCGTATAAAAAATGTTTTTAATGAATGTTTAAATTCTTCAAATAAGCCTCCTCTTTTTGTCTCCCATGGTGGAGTATTTATGACCTTAACCAATGAATACTTAGGTCATACCCCTCCTGTAGAGTTAGCTAACTGCGGATTAATCTATCTGGAACCAGAAATTCATGGAAAGTGGACTATTACAGGATTGAATAAAAATTGTTTTTTAAAGCCTCATCCTACAACTTTATAAATAGATAATCATGAAAAAAAAATTTATTGTATCTGCTGAGTGTATTATTAGAAGTACAAAAGAAAAGTACCTAACAATAATAAGACCCGAAGGAAAAAATGCTGGAGGGAAAATTTCCTTCCCTGGTGGAGGAAGCGAAAAAATAGATGGTATCAATAACAATGATTTTTTAAAAAATATAGCTATTAGAGAAGTTTTAGAAGAAGTTGGAATCAATATCAAAGATGATTTAAAGTATATACATAGCAGTATATTTTTTGACGAATTTCAAAAAAAAAATGTATTACATGTTGTGTTCTTATGCAATGTGGTAAAAACTCTCATAAAAGTAATTCCTTTAAAAAAAGAAGTTATTGAGTATAACTGGTTAACTAAAGACGAAATAATATCTTATAGTAATTGCCCCCCATGGATTAAAATGTATATGGAGCTAGTTTGAGTTTCTATACTAATATTTATAAATATTAGTTATTTAAATAATATATTTTTTCTTAAAATCTCCATATGTCGTTTTTATAGGAGTGTGTTTATCAAAGAAAAATACTTCCACATTATCTTCAAAAGGAACCTTTTTTTGTAAAAGAAATCTAATTATTTGTATAAAGTGGGAAAGGGTTGGCAGATAATGGCCACTATCTGCTGCAAATTTTATAATCCTTCCATTTTTTACAAAAAACTTTCCACTACCTATAAGCGGCTTGTAATGACTTAAGGAAGAGTGAGCTGTATTAGCTCCACTGTACGTTGCAAAAATTTCACCAAGATTATTAATAATAAATATATGTTCTTTATAAAAAGTTGGGCCATACTCTGGTGTGTCTGGAGAATTAAAGATTTTTGTGTTCAACAGCTTGTTATCTGTTGTATATAAAATGCCATCTTTAATAAAGACCTTGTACTTATACAATTGGTCTTTTGGTATAGTATCTATACTTGGATGAAATATAAATATAGGTTTATCTTCTAACCATAGAAAAAAATCATATAGACTGCTTGTTGTAAATTTTTTTCTCCAAACAGTGTGTATATTATTTAAGAGTCTTCTGTGAGAGGGGTCTGCTGCTTCTATCAAATATTCTCCCCACACTTCTTGTGTTCCATAATTATATTTCTTCTTATTATTAATAGTAAGAGGTATGAATTTCTCCGGAATTTCTTTCGTATTATATAATTGTTGAGCTATATGATTAGGATTGTTTCTTAAGTAGGACAATCTTTCTAGATATTCTTTTTTTCTCAACGCTATTTCAGAAATTTTTTCTAAAAAATTAATAAAATAATTATCTTTAAACAAGCCTTTCAAATATATTGATTTTTTGCTGATTTCATTTAGTTTACTTATTCTGTTCCTAACATTATTCCATTTTCCTTTTTTATAAGAATTATATTCTTTTATTAACGTGTTTATAGTGTCTAGCTTTCCATCATAATAGTATAAGATTTCTTCTAAGTTTTCTTCTGGCAAGTCTATCCACGAAGGAGTTATAGAAAAACTAGGAATAGCCCCTAGAAATAAAAAAAATATAAGAAAACCAATTCTCATCGCGCACATAGTTCTCTCTCCTTATTGCTTAATAATTTTCTGAACCATAGGATGATCTCCATAAGTATCTTGGACACTATAAAATAGATTTATGCTATTATTCTTAATATATTCATACAAGTTATTAATCAGTTTCGCTAGGGTAATTTTTTATTCAAAAAAAGTTAGTTTTTAAATGAATTTACCAAAGTTTCAATTATTCATATCTAATGTCTCTTACTATTAAAACTTCTTATTTTTTACCAAAGGGTATGATATTAGATCCTTACTTTTATCCTAAAATGCTATATTCCTTCTTCCAATAAAAATCCTACTATAATAGTTGAGTTTTTATAGAGTTCCTTATATATATAATTAAGGAAGCTAATACTTAAATAGTATAAGAAACTTTTTATAAAATATATAAGTCTAAAGTATAGTCATCTTTATGGTTATTGTAGGATTAATAATATAAAATTATGACAGTAAAAAAAAATATATCTTTTGAAGGTATGCCAGGAGCAGGAAAAACTTCTTCTTTTGCATATTTAGCCACACATTTATCTAAAAATTGGATTTGTTTACCTGAAATGAACCCTACTCCTACTCAAATATATTGTAGGAGAAAAAGTGATCTTGTATATAACTATCTATGGGATAAGAGACTTAGTACTTTAACGTCCTACAATAAAACCTTCAGTATATTGTATGATAGATCTTTTTTCACAAACCTTGCATATTTTTATTCTACTAATATTACAATATATAATTATACAAAGGATTTTTTTTTGAAAAACAAATATCTCGATTATTTTGACAAAATTTTTGTATTTATAACCTCTCCTGAGAAAGGTTTATCTAGAAGGTTTTCTAATGCTGACAACCCTAGTTTTCCTTGGAATAATAAGCATTTTTTGTTAAAAATGCAACACTTCTATGTCAATGAATTACCAACAATAACAAAATCTCCAATCATTTATATAAATACAGAAAAGTTAGATATTAATAGCTTACTACAGTATATTAACTCTTTATTTATCAAGGAAGGCTGTATCCTTAAAAAAAAAATTCTTACTAGCGATGTACTATCTAAAATTTTTCATCGGGCTTCTTTAAAATATAATCTAGGGGAACCTTATACAGATATTATTAATGCTAATAATATCCCAATAATTTACTATAGACAACACGCCTTATTAAAAATGAACTTAAATAATAAAAAAGTTTCTTTTTTTGATAACACTAGCCTTAAAAAAATATTAGTTAGCAATTTTTGCACTTAATAAAATTATAGCTTTAATTAGAGGGTAACCTTCTATTATTAATCCATACATTAACTATAATAAAATTACTATAAGCATTTTTTAGAAAAAAAATCTTATGAGAGCCCGATGAACCTCTAACTGTATGCTACAGTATTAGATCGTTTAAAGAAAAAATAAATGAGCAGCATGGATAACTGAAGAAAGTATTATTAGAGAAGGACATCTTATTAAACAAACTTATTGAAAACTGATTCATTATTTTCTATTAGGACTTTAAATCTATCCTAGGCCACTTTATATCTCTTTTTGGTGTGACTGTCTATTAAGCAGCCCCTTGAGAGGGGAAAAAGATGATTTCGGGGGAATTCCCACAAATTTTATTGTTTCATATGCACACCTATGCCCAAAAACTACAGACTCGTACACTGATAAATTATTAGATAACCCAGCAGAAAAACCTGCTAAGAAACTATCTCCTGCTCCTGTATCATCTACTAAGCTGCCTGAAAGAGTTTTCACATATGTTACTGCATTATTTTTATATATATAACACCCCCTTTCTGCACAAGTAACTATAACTGTTATGCCTACTTTAATTAATTTTTTTATATCGCAATAATTTAACTCCTCCTCACTTAACTTTAAAAAATCTAACATTAATAATGCTTCATAGTTCTTAATGTGAGTTGAATAAATATTATTATTCAATGATACCTTTCTAATAAACCCCTGGATGTCTCCTATTAATAATTTACTTTGTCTACGAATTTTTTTTACTGTTTCAAAAGGAATCTCTCCTATTACTCCACAAAGTATGCTTATATCAGAAAAAAAATCTATATCCTCAGGACTTATATGCTCACAAATTTCTATAACTTTTTGGGATCTTGGAGAATTTTTTGTTATATTTATAAAAGTTGTTGTACCTCTATTTTTTATAATTTTTGGAGTAAAAGCACATTGGGATAAATACTTAAAGTCAGCACCTACCTTGCTAACTACTTTGTATGATATGTCTAATCCGGACATTATATTACTTATATAAGCACTGCTCCCTCCTAAGCATTGTGTTTTATTTTTATTAATTAATATATCGTGCGTAACATTCCCTACTATGTGAATAGGCGTATAATTGAAGAAATATTTATATGTTTTTTGTAGCTGATCTAATACTAATGAGAACATATATTTATCCTTTTATTATTTAACACAGATAAACTCTTAAATATAATAAGCCCTCCCAAAATAATTAGTGAATATGAGAGCAAATCAAAAACATTATAGACGTCAAAAAAAACAAAGTAACCAATAAGGGCTGAAATAGGTAGTTTTATATAAACAAATGGAGCTAACAAGCTTATATTGGATATCTTGAGAGCTTTATAAAAAAATGTCATTGAAATAATATGAAATAAAAATTCATAAGTTCCATAATTTATTTTAAATATGGTTTGACCATCAATTATAAATATCAAGAATAACATTAGTATAATCGTATGAAAAAAATAATAGTTAATCATATGCTTCAGGATATTATTAATATTTTTCATAAGATATTTTCCAATATTAGAAGAAATAGACCAGCATATGGCAGCAAAAAAAGGAAAAGAGTATGTAAGTAAATCCTCTTGAGATTTAAGACTCATCAATATAACTGATAAAATTCCTCCCATTGATATAAAAATTCCTATCAGTTGAATAGATGTAAGTTTTTCTTTAAAAACAAAAACCCCAGTTGCAATCCAAAATATTTGTTCAGAATATTTTATAGACATAGCATTAGCTATTAGCATTCGATCCAAACCATATAGAAATGTAACAAATCCCAGTACGGAAAATAAACTCATCAAAAAATAAAGGAGAAAAGTTTTTTGATTCACTATATTTTTAGGGATAATATATGTTCTTTTGATTATAATTTTGGCTATAAAAAATATACATAAACATACTAAGCTTTTTAAGTTATAAACTAATACAAAAATAACTTCTTCTACTAAACTCTTTATATTACTATTCTGAAATTTACAGGCTGTATAAAACATAACGTCTAGAAATCCATGGAGTGCTATATATAACATACCTAGATAACTATATTTCATAAGAAAATTCTAATTAAATTCACTAAATAAGCAGGGTTACCAGTTCTTGGTATTCTCTTAAAAATAATATAAATTTCTTTTTCAGATAAAACTCCAACCTTAATAAGCACAAATAATATAACTATGGGATACGTTATAATACTAATAATGTTTTTTGTCATGAATCCTCAATATAATAAACATTTATTCATTTTTTCAATCAAGAGATGATCTTGATAAGCTTGTTCAATTGAATACAAAGGAACAACAGACTTATCTATACTAGCCTTGCATATATTAATAAGAAAATTACATGCTGCCATCTCATCTTCATTTAAAATGATACCTGGCACTGGGTTTATCCAGCGTGCAACTACTTTATCTTTAATATATGCAACTATTTCATGTAAAACTTCAATGCCATCTACAACATTTGTATTTCTTTGAAAGAGAACAGCCTCTGGATTACTTGTTTTATTTATAAATACCATACAGTTTTCACCAAAACAGCTGCCTCTAGTTCCATAAAAACCTGAAATTCTATTTGCTCTAATTGGCGATGAGTAGCTTAACCAAGACCAATGAAATTGTCCTAGTGCCCCAGATTCGAATTCCAGAATAGCATTCTGGACTCTTTCTCCAGGGAAAAACATATTTTTATGACTAGAGTGATCAAAATAGGGCATATCCTTTTGCATAGCACATATATTTTTAACTTTATCCTCAAAACCTAAATAAGATCTTATAATACTTGCCCCGTGGTACTCATGACCTACTCCATTGCAAAATGTATAAACAATCTTACCAAACACACCTGATTTGATAAGTTTGAGCTTTAACTGTTCAATAGGCCGCATATGATATTGTTCACATATATCTACATAAGCCTTCCCCTTTTTTAAAGATGTATATGTTTTTTTTATAGACTCTGTACTATGTCCAAGGGGTGTTTCTAGAAGGGCAGGTATATTTCCTTTGGCTATTTTTTGGTATAATGTCGAATTTTCTGTCCAACTAGCACAACATATTATAATATCTATTCTAGAATCTGATAAGATTTCCTCTATATTTTTATAAGCTTTAATATTGTATAAATCTGCAGTTTGTTTAGCTTTGTCAAAGCTAAATCCACAAACTCCATATAGATTTAAAATTGAAAGTTTATTTATAAGTGGAATATACAGATTATTAGCTCTAAGTCCATTTCCAACTATTACTACATTTAACATTAGTTAATATCTACCCACTTGCCACCACTACTAGCTGATTTTGCAGCTGCTATAGCCATTTTTAAGGTCTCCAAATGATCCTCTGGAGAATGCGGTGGGATTTTTTTAGTTTTTATAGCATGAACTAAGGCCTCATACGCTCCTAAAAATCCTTCTGGAACCCAATCTCCTTCAACTTTGGTCATAGGAACATCTTCTCCTGAAAATCTTTGTATCGAAATACTATCTAATGTAGCCTTTATAGACGCCTTAGTTCCATCTATAAACCACTGACAATCAAAAGCATATGGAGCAGGAACTAGGTTGTTGAAATAAAGAGATACAACCAATAAGTTATCAAATTTAAAGTTAACAGTATAAAGAAGTTCACATTTAGCTAGTTGTCCAGGGACATTTCTAGAAATAGCAGAAACTTGAATAGGGGTTTTATCTGAAAACAGTCTTATCAAATCAAAATAGTGCAATCCATGGTCAAGAAATATGTAATTATTTACATCGGTGTACCAAGATTTTAAATTCTCATTGAATCTATTAATATGATGTATTTGATAAATCTCACCCAGTTCTTTTTCTTGCAGAAGCTCTTTTATTTTAACGCTCACAGGTGCCCAACGTGCGTTATGATTAACTGCAGCTATAATTTTATTGTTTTTTATTTCCTTGCATATTTCTTTTGCTTCATCCAAATCGTAGCTTAATGGCTTTTGTATTAGCATAGGCTTATTAGATTTATATAATGTTTTTAATAGGTCTCTTCTACCATATGGAGGAGTGGCTATATCAATTAACTCAACCTCCGAATATTCAGCCAATTCTCTCGCATCCATGCAATAAAAGGAAATACCCAATTCTTCAGCCGCTTTTTTTGCCCTGTCTTCAATTAAATCACATACACCCACAACTTCGACATTATATTTTTTGTATGCTGGAATATGTGCTTCAAATGCAATTCTTCCACAACCTATTATCCCAACTTTCATTTTTTACCTTATATATAAATTTTACCAAGATTGAGCTCTTGAGAAATAGAGGAAGAATCCTTCATAGATCTATCTACACTAAGAATTCCGTTCTCATTTAGTAGTGACAAAATAATATCTGTTTGATATGCTAAACTATCTAAATTTCCTTTTTTTCGCAAAATATTATCTAGAAAAACTTCTAATTTTAACTTTTCAGGATTTTCTCTTTTAATATCTATTTTATAAAAATTCTCCCTCTCTTTTTTAAGAGACAAGGATTTAATAGGTTCAAAAGAAGTTTGAACAGTAATAGAGTTTAGCCATGTATCAATGTTTATTACTCCTTTTCGTCCATGAATAGTTAAATAATCTTGTGGAGAATCTGTATTCCAACTGGACCTAACTATAGCCTGTTGACCATTTTTATATTCTATAATTAGAGTAGCATTATCATCCACTTGTGGATTTACATCCACCCCATCTTCACATTTTCGGTGGCTTATTAGCTGGTTCTTAAACCCTATTACTAAAGATGCTTTCTGTCCTACTAAACTTATTAATCTACCTAGCGCATATGGTAGTGTATCTAAAGAAGCACCTCCCACAGCCTCCTCAGAGTAATACCAGTTTGATCTTGGGGGACCAGGAACATCTAAAAAAGAGTGAAACGCTGTAATTTTACCAATAAGGCCAGAGTTTATAATTTCTTTTGCCTTTTTAATATATTTATACTCACCGTGAGGTAGTGCTGTTACAATCACATTTTTTTTCAAATCAGCCATTGATATTAATGCACTTAAATCAGCTTTATTTGTGGCTATAGGTTTTTCAATCATTACATGTTTATTATTTTCTATAGCTTGACATGCATCATTTGCATGATGTTTATGCGGTGTACAAACAATAATAGCATCTACATTTGGGTCCCGAAAAAATTCTTCTTTGTTCAAGTATGTTTTTGCATGAGATTCAATTTTCAAGGCCTTATCAAGAGATTTCTTAGTTTTAGAACAAATAGCAGCAATACAAAAAGATTTATGCTTTATAGCTTGCTCAATAAATGACTTTCCAATCATACCACATCCAAGAATTCCAAGTCTTATCATCACTTTCCTCTCACCACACATTTCTTTGCGGCTACATTTGCTAAACATTCAACACGCAAAAGAATCTCCGCAGATTTACTATTTTTTTCGTTAGTTATATTTTCAAAAATTGATGTCCACATTTGAATAAATGGGGACTTGCAATCTACTTTATTATCGTATTTTGTCTTTGTTCCACAAGTTGATATAACACTTGATTTAGTTCCACTCCCTAATAAGTATGGTGAAGAGAACTTTATATTTCCTATTAAATTTTTTCCAATTAGGCTCATTTCTTCAATATAAACATTTACCTGAGTTTCTATAATATTTAATGTAAACTGTTGCCCTAACTCATTTGAAAAAATACAGACTAAAGACGATCTTGACTTATTAATCTCACAATAATCCACCACCAAATTCTGAAAATATTCACAGAGCGTAGTAAGTAAGTGAATGCCTGACCACAATAATATTTTTAAAGCATCTAGTTGATGTTCATATATATTACTTGGCACAATAGGTGCATCTGTCTTATTAAAATTATAAACTTTGAAATTCTTTGGCATCAATGATCCTCTAGTCCTCTGATCCGATCCATCTGCTTTATATATAATCCCTGATACCAGATCTTTCATCAAAAAATTCTTATAAAAGTTTTTTATAGCTTGATCATATAGCCTCATCAACCCAACTTCTAAAACCAAATCAAGCTTTTTAGCTTTTTCAATTAGGGATCTTGTATAAGATATATCAAGGGATATAGGTTTTTCTGTAAAGATATTTTTTCCTGCATCAAGAGCTTTATTTATTAATTCTTCATGGTTATGAGATAATATAGCCACAATATCTATATTTTTATCTTCAAATATTTCTTCTGGCTTCTTGCAAGCAGTTATAGATTTATATTTATTTGATAAAAAACTAGATCTCTCATAATCAACATCATACACACGTGTTATTTTAAAAAAATCTGGCAAGCTAGTCAATGCTGGCAGATGTATACAAAAAGCAGCCCCACCGCATCCAATAATCCCTACATTAAAAGTTTTCATTTTACTGCTGCACCCTTATATAGATTTATAGAAACATCTTCAATCCATTTACCATCTTTCAGAAATTCAGGGGCTACAAAATTATTATTTTTCAACTCTTCTAGGGAAAAAAATTTGAAAAACCTAACTGGCCCCCCTTTGTCAGACCAATTTTTTGGAAGGTCAAAATTACTTTCTTTAACAGTAAAGTAAACTTCAACCTTATGAAGTTTATCTTTTCTATCAAAAAAATCAAAAACAAAAATCAATTTATCTGATTTTATATCTATACCAACCTCTTCATACACTTCTCTTTCCACACATTCTGAAAGTGTCTCGTTCGATTCCAAACGACCTCCAGGGGTGTACCAAAATTTACTATCGTTGCTTACAAGCAAGAGCTTTTCATCCTTAACTATTAGCCCTCTAGCTGCAACTTGCAATTTGTAATCACCCATTATCTTCCCCGAAAAAATACTTGTTCCTCTAAAAGTATACTAACTATTATAAAACTACTTTTTATAAACTTGTTCTTCATACATCCCCCCATAATTTTTTTACAAAAGAAAGTGATTGATTAATATCTGTGTACGTTGGCTGGTAATTTTTGCTTCTAAAAACTTCTACTGTTAAAGGACCTGAAAAATCTTCTTTTTTAAGATAATCAATAAAGTAATCAAGTGGCAAATTTCCCTCTCCAGGAAGAAGGCGCCCTCCATCACTTATTTTTCTAAAATCGTTTTCTTTATGATCACATACATGAACAAAACCAACAAATGGCAATATTTTACTCAAATCAGGCCTACATGGATCACAGTACCAATGTAGATAATCCAAGAGCAAATTAATATTTTTTTCTTTTATTTTCTGAATAAGTTCTATAGCATGATAAATAGAGTTACAAAATAAGGTTTTCTGTTTTTCCCCATTATTGGAGGAAATTATGGGGGATATATACTCCATATTAATATTAATGTTATCATCACCCAGTGCTTTTGAAAGAAAGCGTAACCTTTCAACAAACATATCTTCTGCTATGTTTATATCAACACTAATCCAGGGATCTATTCCCATTGACATATTAGAGCAGCCTAATTCCTTACAAACAGCCACTTTCTTCTTTAACAACCCAACTTGATCTAAAAAGTCTTCTTCAGAGGAAAATATTGACATCGGAAAAATATCAGTAGCATTCAGTAATCCACTTAAACCACTTACCCTAAAACCCTCTAGGCATTCTTTTTTCAACCCACTTCTTTGCCAAAATTGAACAGGCATCTCCAAAGAGTCTGTATTCAAGGAGTTCGAAAGATCAAAAATCTGAGAGATGAAACTCTCTCTTTCTAATATAGCTATATTAAGTCCTGCATTCATAATTTAACTCAGCCCTATTTCTTTTGTAGAAGAGTTTATTAACTTAATAGTTAAAGCTGGAATGTCCTCCAAATGCTTATTGACTATACTATTTATTTTATTTTCATCTATGCTTGTCTTATCAATTTGGATTAGTATTTTCCATGGATCTGCTAAATCATTTCCAGTTTTGCTTATAAGATCTACAACTGCAGAACTACCTGTTAACGTGTGTATATCCTTTGCTATATTATTAGCTAGAATATTATACACCTTACCCACATGATAAACTGGATTTTTTCCATTTGCACCTTCCAAATTCATTGGGCGCTTAGAAGTTATAAGGCCATTTATTCTATTTCCTCGACCAACAACTCCCTCATCTCCAGATTCAATAGACGATCCTATTGCAGTTAGATAAAGCTCATCTTTATCAAAGTTGTCCCGTGCATTTATATTTAAGTTTATATGCACTTTTGGAAAATGCTTTTTTAAAAATGATTGAATATCTGTTTTTATCCACTCTAGATTAGATATATATTCTTTCTTAGAATTTACATGTCTCGCTATTTGAGGAGCACAAATAATAAGATCTATATTGTTTTCACAAGCATATGCCATAACTTTTACATCTGTACCCAACCATTTTGGAGCATTATTTCTAGGACGGTAACTTAAGTAAGAAGATATCTCTATTACTAAGTTCTCTGCTAGGGTTAACGGAGCATAGCCTGTTCCAATAGAGGTATCATTTGAATATAGATTTTTATATTCCGGTAAATCTTCTGCTCCTCTTGGAGAAAACCAATGCTGCCTCGTTTTATCGCTATCAGGGGAATAAACTTGACCTGGACTACTCGCCTGGCTCAAATTAAATGTGATAGAGAGGTCTTTCTCTAAATCTAGCAAAGGGAGGCGGTCCTCAAAAAATGTAAGACAAGTCTTTTTAATCAACTTTTCTACATTTAAATTTTTCCCTGCAAATTTGTTTGTAGCTCTACCATTAATAAGAACTCTTATAGGATTAGTCATTTCACCTTTACCGTATGAAACTCTAGATCCTCCACCTAGTATGCACAACTTATCAAAGTTATGGTGTAAAATTATACCACACTCAGATAATGTATCTCGTGCATATGCACGGGATAACTCTTCAGCAAGATCATCAGCAAGCTTATCAGGATGACCCCATCCCTTCCTTTCTATTATTTCTACACTACCTATAATAGAACTTATTCCCTTTTGTATTAAAATATTTTTATTCACGGCTTCCATTCTCTATTTTTATTGTAGATTTTATTCACTTATATCAAAACATATTGAAAATACAAATAAAAAATTGCCTTTTTTTAGTTTTTTGGATGATATATTCTATAGATTATTATTTATTTAATAAATATAGGGCACTACAGGTGTATTTTTTATAATCCCACTGCTTGCATCTACTAAACTAAATAATTATAGTCCATAGTAATATTTCTCCCCTTTTTTACCAAGTTGCATCTATATCAACAGAGATCTTTCCTGTGCAAGTTTATACCTCATAAGCAGTACTGCCTTCCTCATTTTATTCTCTATCTTTAATGAACTCTTTTCAAACTAACGTTCCGCCTCCAACCTTAAAAAAACCTATAAGATTTCATCTCTTTTTATTTTTATAATCATGAGTTTAATCTCTCCTTTTTACTTCGAAATATCTTTTTTAACCTATGTACCGGTCTCTAATCATGCTTTCAAAAGTTTTTCTCAATTAAATAACTATATAAGAATAAATAGCCTGGAAAGGTAATTATACATATTGAAATACAGTATATAATATCGTTTTCAATCATTTCCTTTTATCTCAATTTTTGTAATAAAGTTCTATTACGATCGGGCCAGGTATATTTAAACATATGATTGTGAGATTTTCCTATGCTTTGCCAGCGAATTACAGAATACATAACTCTTATAAAAGTTCGTCGGATAGCTTTTTTTTCTTCATTTTTCATTGCATTATGCAGTGTATACGCATCCATCCACATTATATCATAACTATCTTTTAGTCTGATAGGGTTCGATTTCATGTTTTCCTTGAAATATTTAAAATAATTTCTTTTAGAAGGGTCTAAGTGAGCTGTATTGAAAGCTTCTTCATAAAATTCTGTTGGTATACAGTCACTAGCTACAAAAGTAAAATCACAGGGCAGCGGTGGTCTAATCCAAGAACTTTGGAATCCATCAGAATGCAAGTGTCCCCTTCTTTGAAAACACCCTGAAGGAACCATAGATTGGGCTACACTAAAATAGCAATAGTAATAATCTGAATATTCTGGATTTACAGAATGCCAAAAATCAGAAATTTTCTGTATAACTTCAGAAAATTGTATAAACTCTTTAGGAATCCTATATTCTGTAAAGGGAAATTTAATTGGTAGATTTTGTGGTTGATCTACCAAACCTTTCTTTGAAAATAATTTTTTATCTTTTATACAACCTACTTTGTATGGCAAAGATGGTAATATTGAATAGCGCTCTTCATTAAAGGGTCTATTTAAATTATTTATTATGGAAGAATGCTTCTTTTTTATTTCTTTAAAATCTACTTGCACTTTCTGAGGAGTAATATGCAAGCCTTGAGAAGATAATTTTGGAAGAGTTTTTATAGTACATCTCTCTTTTCTCTCATAATGACAACAAACAGCATCAAAATCAGGAGACTCATACCAACAGTCTGTTGTTGGAGATCTTAGTTGATGTTCTTGTTTACAATTATCTATAATTTTTCCATATTTTTCACTCTCACATGTTATAGCAACTATTTCAAAAACAGTTATCTTGACTGAGTAGGTATTATCTATATTTATATTTAGAAAATCAGATGGTATATTTTTTGAAAATCTAATAAATTCCTCTAATTTTAAATGAAAAATATAGTCTATATAGCTTTTTTTGAAGTTGCTCAATAAGCCTTTTCTTTTATAAACTAGCAGCTTCTTTATAGAAGAAAAATGTTTTATTAAAAAATCATACTCAAATATACCTGATTGACTTTGCTCAATAACACAAGAATACTCTGATTTTATAATATCTTGAGGAAACATAAATAATAATTTATAAAGATCTTTTTTTAAGTTATTAAAATTATTATTTTTATAAACCAAAAAAGAATACTCTATCTTATCTCTCAAACCAGAGAACAATAAATTTTTTATATAAGAATAAAAATTACCCACCAACTCTTCATAAACATTGTTTTTATACTTACTTGCTCGGACTAAATAAAAACAGTTTTCTTGATTTGTAGTTGAGCATATAACTTTATGTAAGCTACTAAGATCTATATTTGAAAGAAGATTTATAAAAATACTCTCTGTATCTAGAAAAATATTTTCGAGATATTTAAAGGAACTATCCATATCTTTTGAAGAACTTGATATACAGTGTAATTTTACCTTTTTACTATATCTCTCCGATAAAATTAGTAGGTTAAAATTAGAAGATAGCATCCCACTTTTTAAAATCACTATATGTATATGTTTCTCTGGAGAAACTGAACTTAACAAACAAATCAACTTAGTTAAAAAACATAAATATACATCTTCTTTATCTGCACCTAACGCGTATATAAAAAAATCGTGGACAAAAACAACAAAATTCTTATTGCATTTAATATGAAGCATACCACTTAGCCAATTTCATCTGAATACCTTACTCTACTAATAAAATATAGTTCAGCAATTATTTTATTACATAAATTGTAAAAAGGTAAATCATCCTTTACCAGGATATTTACTTGTTACCATAAAGTATTCTACTTCTTTCTTTTCAAGAGTAAAGCCTCTTTATTATTTCTTTTAGAATATACTTCAGAGATTGATGAATAACGGATTTAAAAAGTAAGAAACAGGTCTTTTGGAGGCTCCTTTTTTTTCTGTTGATCTGAAGTCATCTTATTTCTCTCAAATTTAATTTTAAGCTGGGGTTCCTCTTCTTCATTCTTTTCCACCTTCTCCTTCTTCTTAGGAGCTATAACAATATCGTCTTCCTGTAAAAACAGGAGAGGATCTTGAACAAAGCGTTGAGCGGGATTTTGAGGATCTTTTTTGTAGATCATTTTTTTCTTCGTAATAGGCCAAGATCCCGGTAGTTTAATATACGAAACTAAATTCTCTAAAGCTCCTATTTCTTCAGGCATCACCAAGGGTTTTGTTCGTGTAGACTCATTTAAAGAGACACCATCTCTCATAGAATGCGCACCATAGGAGATGTTTTCTGATATTTTTTTTCCGTACGGCCAAGTGTTCTGGATGTCCATTCTTGGGTTTTAATATCATTATTTCTAAAAAATACCTTTGTGTTTAGAAGATCTAGAATTGTCTCAGCTCCGTGGTTGCCATAGAGTGTCTGCAACTGCGCCATACTTTGAAAACCCCCTAAGAAACAAAGACCATACTTTCGCCCTTCTGCAAGACCAGCTTCTAGAGCAGGAACTTTCTGCAGGGCTGGAAGCTCATCTAACGTTAACCATATTCTTCTTTTGTTATCTGGCTCTAGAGATAATATTCTAATAACTACTAAGTTTAGCCACGCTGTAAACAAAGGACGTAGTGTCTCTCTTTGGTCTGCCCGGCATGTTAAAAACACCCACCTCTTGTCTTGATCGTTTTGAACCCAGTCCTTAAAACAGAATATCTCTTTGCTCTTAGTATTTAAGTGCCTTAGGAACTCCACATGAGAAGATAACGTTGCTCTTACAGACAGCGTTGTCTTTTCATTATCCTCATCTGTAAAGGCCGCCGCTTCTGTTCCTTGAAAGTACTTTGAGAACTCTTTTAAAGAAACTCTGCTAAGAATCTTATACAACTCTATAAGATCAGGTTTTTCACTTCTGGACATCTTTTTAAGGCCTGCTGATAGAGTTCTAAATCCTGCCGTATCCCAGAATGTATCATGACTAAAAGCTTGCTTTGGCATGCACGCCTTTGCAAAGGTATCATAGTCATACTCTTGTGAGAGCTCTTTCCATAAATCCCACTTAGCAGATCTCGTATCAAAAGGATTTAGGAGAATATCTTTTCCTTCTCTATAATAACGAGAAACATAATCTCCGGTAAAATCAATAATAAGAGCTTTATCCCCTCTATCTCTAATTTGAGGGAGGATCATCTGAAAGCAATTCGTTTTACCAGCGCCTGTCGTTCCTGTGATGAGCATATGCTGTATCTCAGCATCTTTAAGAAGAGGAACACCATCTAGATTTAAATCAGAAGCTTTTTTTTTTTTTTTAAGGAGCTTTGTTAGCTCTGAAGACTCTAAAAAACGAGCTCCTCTTTTGTCCTTCTTCTTAAACTTCTTTTTACCTCTCATAATGAAGAAAATAAGAATAAAGCAGCACATAGATATAAAGATTAAAACACTCTGCCAAGATTTTTGGATAAGATGATCTACAATGACATCTTGGGCTTTAGAAGCTAAAGGATCCCGAG
>JAJRRM010000024.1 GCA_024279475.1 Alphaproteobacteria bacterium
ATATAAGACTCTTCATAAAACCATTTTATTTCTTTAGGCCTACACAAAAAAATTCCCCGCAAAACAAGGCTTAAACAACGTTCTGGATGCTCTTCAGCATAAGCAAGAGATAATGTTGACCCCCAAGATCCACCAAACAAATGCCACTGTTCAATATTTAAACCTGCACGTATTTTTTCCATATCTGAAATAATAAGCTGTGTCGTGTTTTGTTTTATTTCTGCACAAGGCCTTGATTTTCCACATCCTCGTTGGTGGAAAACTATAATACGATATACTTTTGGATCAAAAAACTGACGCGCAGCTCCTGTTTGAGAAGCACCTGGTCCACCATGAACAAACAGAACGGGGATGCCTTGAGGATTACCCGATTGTTCATAATAAATTGTATGTAGATCATCTACTTTTATTATGTCTGATCTATATGGCTCAATAGCAGGAAATAATGTTTTAGGCATGAACCTCCTCGTATACTTTTTAACTTATTCATTTCTTTTCAATTCTACAGTAAGTATCTTGATAAAAATAGGCAAGTCCTCATTTTTTGTAATTCAGAGTTCCCTTCTCAACGCAAACCTATTTACAACATTATATAATGTCTTCTATTAACTCATGAGGATCTATCGGTGTAGCTCCTTTATATCCATAGAGAAAATGATTACTAACAGTCGTTACATTAACTAAAGGGGACAAATCTACTGCAGTAAGATTTCTACAGTTATAGAGAAAAAAATTACCAATAGTCGTTACGTTAGCAAAAGCAGATAAATCTACTGTTATAAGAGCTGTACATTCAATGAGAAACCAATCACCAACAGTCGTTAGATTATGTCGTGTGTTTGAAAAATCTAGGCAAGAAACATTTTTTGGAATTTGATATTTACTCATCCTAAGTGTTTCTTGGAGAGCATCTATAAGAAGTATCTTCTGGGGGTTAGCAGAAAAATAAGCACCAAGTGCTGCCCTCTTTTCTGCCAGTCTATCTTCCCCTATGACAATATAGGGAGCTTTTGTATTTATAGGAGCCTCTTCAAAGGATGTATACTCCAAGGCGATACTCTCTTGCAATACGGCAAGATGTTCATTCACACGTGTTTGAAATGCTGCAATCTGACCCTCTGTTCCAAAGACACGATAGCTTGCATACTTGTGATGAAGGCCTGGTAGAAAAGCGGACTCGCCTTCCTCAAATGTTGTTGGCAGAAGATCTATAAAAGAGCACTGTACAAGACCTGGTCTAGCTCTTGCAACATCTACAAGGATATTATAAAGACCTCCCTTTCTAGAAGCTACTGTTAGTTTTCCTGTGAGGGTCGTTGCCAAGGCTATTTCCATTACCTGGGCATATCCTAGATGCGCTGTATGATGTAAGTAATCATTACCAGGACCAAAGACTACTGTCTGCTCTCTCATACCTATTAATTCAGTTAGGTATAACATGGGAGATGCTACAGCCCCTCCAGGGCTTTCTCCACGCATTAAGTACTCTGAAAGATACTGTTTTGCTGTAAAGTGCATAGCAGCATGGTTGTCTCTAGACATCCCTGCTAGATGTGCTCTTTGAGACGGTTCAAGAAAGCTCGCTATCTTTCCTTTAACATCCTCTCCTAGTTTCTTAAATAGAAGAGCTGCTCTCTCTTCTTTTTTACCACCACCTGATGAAGCCTCTTTGCCTATTCCTTTCGGTGAATGCAGAGCGTCTAGTTTTTCATCTAGACCTCCAGCATAAGTGAAGGATGAAGTAACCACCATGATTGAGGCAATTAACAGAAGCTTCTTAAACATTATAAAATCCTAATAAAGGTAAGTATGTAAAATATGTGTATTGTTTACCACTTCTAAGAAAACTATATAGGCGTTACTTCTAAACTATCAAGGGAAATATAGCATGTCATATGAAACTATCTTTCTCTGCTTATTCTATAGAGCTCTTATTAACCCATCTGGAATTCGTGTTCCCCAATATAAAACGTTTCTCCAAGAGCATCTATAAGAAGTATCTTTTCTGGGCTAATCTTAAGAGCTCTATAAATGCTTCAGCTCACACCTTTCCAACTATACAACAGGCTATTGATAATATTTAAAAATATATCTTTCTCAAGTTAAATGACCGCAACCTTTAGGAAGCAAGTTAGTAATTTTAAATCTATCCTACAAATACAAAAAAACCACCCTTGTTATAAGGGCGGCTTTTTTGTTAAAAAAGTAATTAAATAAAGAACCTGAAGACTTGGCAATGACCTACTCTCCCATGCCTTAAGACATAGTACCATCGGCGCGAAAGCTTTTCACTTCTGAGTTCGAGATGGGATCAGGTGTTTCATCTTTGCTATAGTCACCAAATCATCAGGTTCTTTACTTAAAGAGTAAAAAAAGTTCAACATTTTTTATATATAGAGCTTTTCTCTTATACGTGTTTAGAGAATCAAGCCAATGGAGTTATTAGTACTGGTTAGCTTCATGTGTTACCACACTTTCACACCCAGCCTATCAACGTGGTAGTCTTCCACGACTCTCATAGGAAGAATTAGTTTCGAGGCAAGCTTCCCGCTTATATGCTTTCAGCGGTTATCTCTTCCGCACTTAGCTACCCAGCGATGCATCTGGCGATACAACTGGTACACCATAGGTACGTTCATCCCGGTCCTCTCGTACTAGGGACAAGTCCTCTCAATTCTTCAACACCCACGGCAGATAGGGACCGAACTGTCTCACGACGTTCTGAACCCAGCTCGCGTACCACTTTAAATGGCGAACAGCCATACCCTTGGGACCTGCTTCAGCCCCAGGATGTGATGAGCCGACATCGAGGTGCCAAACACCC
>JAJRRM010000025.1 GCA_024279475.1 Alphaproteobacteria bacterium
ATAGAATTTCCTTCGCTTCTTTATCTTAGTCTCGTCCACATACACCCATAGTGCATAAGTGTATAAGGCTCTGAGCATTTTACCTATTGAGTGGAACCAATCCCTAATTGCCCCAATGCTTACCTTGTAACCTTCATCGGAGAGGTATTTTTAGACATCTCTTAAGAACATGCCTCTAAAGTAGAGCAGGACTGCTTTTGCTTTAACACTTGAAGGGACTCTGTGCCAGCGGTAAACTTTATCAAGTAGTTCTGCTACAAGGGTTATAGCACTTATACTTCAATTTTATTCCCTCCTCTCGGAGGGGCCTCCTTTCTTAAAAAAGTTGACATCCTCATTCAACAAGATCCCATTTTAAAGGTGTCCCTTTTTTAATATCTTTCCTTGCTTTTTTGCCTAGAATATCTTTTAAATATTTTGGATGAAGTCCATATCCCGGTCTTATAGAACGAACATTTTCTTCTGTGAAAACTTCACCAGCTTTTACATCTTTTACAACGAATAAAGAACGGGCAAATTCTCTACTTTTCTTAGTTTTTTCCGTAAGCTCATAAGAAACTTTTCCAAGAGCTTTTTCTACCTCCCTTATTGCCTTTACCATTTCCTTGAACTCATCAGGTGTTAATGAAAATTCTTTATCAGGAGTTTCTATATCTTTAGATAAAATAAAGTGTTTTTCTATGACCTTTGCTCCAAGAGCCACGGCTGCAATAGGAACAGAAATACCAAGAGTGTGATCAGAAAGCCCTACAATACAGTCAAACATTTCCGCCATATGTGGAATAGTTCTTAAATTCACTTCTTCTAAGGGTGCAGGATAGGCGGATGTGCACTTTAATAATATTATCTGATTATTGCCAACTCTTTTACAAGCTTCAACAGCTTCCTGAATATCACCAAGAGTGGCTATTCCTGTAGAGATTATCACTGGTTTTCCTTTTGAAGCCACATACTCTATAAGAGGTATATCTGTTATCTCAAAAGAAGCAATTTTATATGCAGGAACATTTAGCTTTTCCAAGAAATCAACAGCTGTTTTATTAGACGGTGTTGAAAAGAAAATTAATCCCAGCTTTTCTGAAAGGTCTTTTAACTCATAATGCCACTCCCAAGGGGTATAAGCTTCTTTGTAAAGTTGATAGAGAGTTTTTCCATCCCATAGTGTTCCCTGCTTTATTTGAAAAAATTCATTATCACAGTTAAGTGTTGTAGTGTCTGGTGTGTAAGTTTGTAGTTTTACTGCATCTGCTCCAGATTCTTTTATAGCATAGATGGTTTCTTTAGCAAGCTCCAAGTCTTGAGCATGATTGGCTGAAAGTTCAGCAACTATAAATACGGGATTATTACCTCCTATTTTCTTATTTGCAATTTTTATTTTCTTCATTTTCTTCTCCTTTTTTACGATTATGATTAATCATTCCCATTACTATAACATCAAGCCATTTACCATTCTTACATACAAAATCTTTTAATTTCCCCTCTTCTTGAAAACCTATTTTTTGTATAAATTGATGGCTACTTTATTATTTTCAATGACTTCAAGTTTTAGACTGTGGAGATTAAGGATGTCAAAAGCAATTTTTATAGCTATCGAGTTTAGTGTTTTGCCTGCACCTGGTATCTTCTTTCCAGGATTTGCATATATACCAAAATAAGCTCTTTTATGCTTCCAGCTAATATTTATAAAATACAAAACACCTATTGCTAAATCTCCTTTTTTTACTAACCAGTATATCTTATCCTCAGATCCTTTAAGAGAATTTATAATTTTTTTATGCTCTTCTTCATATATAATATGATCATTATACATCCATTTTCTTACATTATCAGAATTTCTCCATTTTCTTATCATTTCTATTTCATCGTCTGATAAATTTACAAAATTCGTAAATTTATATTCATCCACTACCAAGTTCTTTTTTAAACTTCCTTCTTTAATTACTTCTGTTGATTGAAAACTCATTTTAAACACCTCACTAATTCAAATGCTTCTGCATAGGGAAACCCAACCTCCATTCCTCTTTGCATAGCTTTAGTTCTTATCCCTTCTATAGATCTCGGATGTGGATATTCCCTTAGCTCCATTTTATACTCCATCATTGCTTTCAATTTTAAGTCTAAAGTATTTTCTATATTAAAGTAGACATTCGGAGAGAAGGATAATGGATAATTCCATTCTGTTGATGACAAGACTTCAAAAGAATAAATTGTTCTTACACTCTCATTTTGCATAGGCCTCGTAGATGTGATAACTGCCATATAGGTTATTCTATGATCTATATTCATGTCAGATTTTGAATGTGTAAATACTAATTCTGGTTTTAACTCATTTTTTACTTCTTCTATTACTTTAACTATGTCAAGGAAATCAACCGAATCAAATCTATTGTCCGGAAAATCAAATGAAAGTACCTCTTTTACACCTAAAATTTTATTGGCTTTACGTATTTGATTTTTCAATTTGTTAATATCCTTTTCCCTTTTTTTTCTATTTCTGATTTTGTCTCGTGAGGTAATGCCTTCTCCTAATATCAACGTATAAGCTTCATATCCTTCTTTAACTAACCTTGCTATAGTTCCTCCGCAACCTAATACTTCATCATCTGGATGTGCCGCAACTACTAGAATTCTATTATTCATTTTCTTCATTTTCCAATTCCCAAGGATGATAGATTATTTCCCTTACTTTATCCAAGCCCAAATTAAATAAAGCATCAAAAAAGGACAACCAAGGAATGAAATTTTCAGAATTAAATTGTTTGTAAATTGGATATTTAAAATTGTGATATTTTACAATAATTCCCGAGCCTTTAAATGCTTCTCCAACTCCATATTTTTTTCCATTTGGTCCGGATACATATATATTGGCCTCTAATCTTCTACAAATCTCAAGCAGTTTAAAGGGTCCTTTTAGATTATCATTAACTAAATTACTTGCTAGTTCTATTTTTGGTTTAAAAGAAAAAATATCACAAGCATTAAGTACAAGTTTAATCAAAACATCCCTATAATTAAAATTAGTGCTTTCAAGAACTTCATAAACACCATCGTAATATCTTTCTATGATTTCCTCACTGAAATAAGGACTTTTCGAGTATGCCTCTTTTAGTAGTCTTTTATGTTTATCAACCCAATCTATTCCGGCAATAACAGAATCCTTGATAAGACGTCTGCTTCCTGAGGAAATAGGAATTGTTAACCACTTTTCTTTGCCGTTTAGTAGAATTTTATTCCTATTTTCAAATCCTCTCCTCTGAATTTGGACATTATCGAGAAAAACAAATATATCTGCATGTTTTAGTCTTTGTAAGAAATTTAACGCAGGTAAATATCTAGGTTGACTAATTACTACCTTTTTCATATCTTATCTCCTTCAAATTCTCTGACTCAATTATACGCTTTAAAATTTCATTTTTCAGGGGTTTAAAGTATACAGATTCTTTAACATCCCACTTATATGTAACGATTTTTCCTTGTTTTATATCTTTGGCAACTAAAGAAGTTAAGCAACGCAAAGATTCTATCAACCTAGCTTCGTTAAATCTATAGGAAGAATCATAATCAATAGGAATGAGTAATCTATATAATATAGGGCCTGCATCTATTTCCTCATCTTCTATTAAATGAACGGTTATTCCCATTTCAGGATAGTTATGTAAGATTGCTGATGGCAAGGGGTGTCTTCCTCTACATTTAAAAACGTCTCCTGGATGGAAGTTAATTATATATTCACATTTCTCTATAACGTCATTTTTTAGAATTTTCCCAAAACTAGCTACAAAGCAGTACTCAACCTTTCTATATTTAGAAAATATTTTCTCAATATCTTTATATTTTTTAATAACGTAAACTGGTATTCCCTCTTTATTACAGAACTCAATGACTTTAGAATTTGCTGGTTTATCTTCTACAATAACAATGCCTATAGGAATTTTATTGTTCCACAGTTCTTCTAAGACGACTTCAAAATGCCCCATAAATACATTCATTACTTCTTCCTTTGCTTTGTCCAATAAAATATTCAGTTCTACCCAAGGCTCTCCATTCCATAAGCCTCTTATATTCTCCTACCCATCTCATAACATTCTGCAGACCAGAAACGTATTCACTATACCTACCTTCAAATACTATCCCCCTATTCATATTCTCAAACCTAACACTCGACACATACTCCCCAAACCATCGCTTGAACACCGAGAAAAATCTCATGACTATCATACCCAGCATCAGCTATAACCTTGCTTACCCTCTTGTCCTTAGCTTTTTGGGAGTTTCGTATCCTCGCTCTTCCTTCCTTTCAAATCCGAGGGCTTGGGGATTGATAAGTATCTCTCCTTTCTTGACTAGCTGGTTATTGTATTCTCTCCAGTCCCTCTTCATGGGTTTTTATTCTACTCTGGGCTTTGTTGGACAAAGCACTATCATCTATTCTTCCTCCGCAATTTTAATCAGATACCTGCCGTAATCCGTCTTTG
>JAJRRM010000026.1 GCA_024279475.1 Alphaproteobacteria bacterium
ACCATTTAGCTGCTTGAAAATAGTTTTTAAGACCTTGTCCTTGTCCATATCCAAGGGAGTAGATACACCCTAAATTATACTGAGCTTTTGCTTTTCCCTGGTGCGCTTCTTTTATAATAAATTTAGTGTACCCGGTGAATAAAAAATTCTTATCGTCTTCTGTAAGACTTTCTTTTTTATGAGGAGTCTTAACAAGAGTCATATGAGATATTTTTCCTTCAGAAGGAAAACTCAGCTCTGCTATACAAAAAAGATTGTAAAACAAGAGAAGTAAAAATTTATTTAAATGTATTTTCATATTTAATATATATATTATTAATAGCTCTGTTACAATATTAGATAATGTAGAGAGGAGTAGCCTATAACAGATTCTCTGAAAGAGACTTTTTTCTTAAGTACATAGCAGCATGTTCGGTTCTAGACATTCCTGCTAGATATGCTCTTTGATGATGTTCAAGAAATCTTGATACCTGTCCTTTAAGATCCGAATCTAGTTTATTTAAACTGAGGAAAAGTATCCGCTCTACCTACCTTTTCACTATCCTAAATTTTCTCATATATTTGTTTAGATCAACAGGGCCGGTTTGTGGGTATCTATATATTTTGTGCTTTAAGATATAAAAGGATATCTTTGCGTATGTCTGTAAAAAAATTAAGTCTTTCTTTGTCATTTCCTTTAAAGTAGCAAGCTTCTGGAGCACAAGGATCATAAGGATTAATGTATGATTGATAAAGAAAACTTATATGTTGAGAAGGTTCATAATAAGTAACTTTGTGACCGGAATTTTCTAGTTCTTCATATATACCAATATCCTTAAAAAGATTATATCTTTCTTCTGATACCATAAATAATATGGGATATTGAGAGGATTTAGGATAGTTAAAAGAAAAATTATAATCAAAAGCTATAATACACTCTTTAGGATTTTGTTTACTATGATAAGGAAGTAGAGTTTTTTTATTGTTTCCAAAGCTTCTGGATCTACTAGAAAGTAAGAATAGAACATTTGCTCCCATAGAATGTCCTATAAAACCAACTTTCTGGCAGTTAATGTTATTTTTAAATATATTTTCTTGATTCAGTTGAGTCCAGTTAAAAACATACAATAGATTATCAATAGCCATACTGTGCAACCCAATACTATGATTTTTCCAAAATGGAGGTTCTTTTTTTGGATCCGTATATAAAGGATCTGTATATAATTGATGTTGAATTGTTATAACTATATACCCATTAGAAGCTAAATCTTCCATAATAGTTGCATAATCTGTCATGGCTGTTGCAAATCCCGGAGTGAATATAATTATGGAATGTTTCTCGTTATTAATATTTTTTAAATCTTTTTCTGAGCTGTATACATGGTGAAGTATGTGGCTAAAACACTGAGGGCTTCTTTTTTCTAATATTTTCAAAGTTTTTATATGATTTCCTTGACTCATAGGAAAGTAAATCTGAATAGGTATTAATCTACCATTTTTATATATTGAATCTTTTCTATACTCATCATATAAATCAAATTTTTGCATGCCTACTTGATAGGGACCTGTAGGCTTGGGAATATCTTTATCTACAAAAACAACTTCAGCTTTTTTCATTTTTCTACTTCTTATAAAATAACAAATTTTGAATATATCTAATAATAAATATTTATTCAATTATAGATATAAAAGAAAAAAAGAATACAACCTCAAAAAAATAAAAACAAGATAAAGATGATAAAAGGAAGGGTATAATTAATGTAGATACAGTCGTTCAGGATATAAATGTACATGTTATTTTTATATCAACAGATTATATTATTGCAAATAAACCATTAGAATTATACGATGAACCACATTATATTTTTTCAAGGAGAAATTAAGTTATGAAATTTAAAATTTTTACTATATTGTTTTGCATAGTTTGTTTAACTCGTTATTCTTTTTCTCTATCCGATGAGGATAGAGACAAGTATATTGGTATTTCTAGAACTATAGAGAGAAAAATAGAAAAGAACGAAAATGATATAGACACTTCCTCATTACCTACAACTACAAACGACATAGAACTCAGAGGGCTGCTTGAAGATATATTTTCAGACCTTTCTTCGTACTATTCTTATAGGTTTTATGATTTAAACGACAAAGAAGCTTGGGATAAAATGATGCATTACGCTGAGTTAAAAAAGAGAAACGAAAGCTAGAAATATAAATTATAGACTTTTCTAATTTTCTTGATAATTGAGTTTGTACAACAGAGCCGTGGTTCCAATCCCATAAAGATACGTATAGAGACACAGGATTTTAGAACTATAGTCTAAGTTTTTGAATTAATTCAGGAGGAAAGTGTCTATAAAAAGTAGTTCTTCCTATATCAAGGGTTTTTATTATATCAGATACAAAGGGATAATTTTCCTTATCTTTAAGCATTGATTGAGCTTTACGTAACTTCTGGTCAGTCATAAGGGGTGGTCTACCACCAATACGGCCATTTTTACGAGCTGACTTTGGTTCCGAATAAAGGAACAATAAAAAATCTACACTTCTCTTCTTCAAGTGTTTCTGGATAAGGGTTTAAGGTCAAAGAAAAATTTAGCCCTTTCTTTATAACCCATTGAAATTTCTAGAGTTTTTTTATTCATTTTCAACCCCTTGCGTCATTTTTTCACAGACGTTTATTCCTGGCAGATTGTGCTCGTTCTTTGAGCTCAATATCGATGTATTTGTCTGTAATGGCGCTGGAGGGCACCGTCAAGTTAAAGTAGAGAGTTGACGGTGCCCTTTCGCAGGTATTGAACCATCCCCGAAAAACCTATCCAAGAAATTATCTGGAACATAATTTTCAGATATTCTGTTAGTTCTTCTACTCTTAAATTCTTGTAACGCTTGAAGGCGGTTATGAGAAGCTAGGAGATTACTTGCTATCTTTTCGAATAATATGCAAACTGCAGATTTTTTAGAAGCTTCTTTATATTCTTGAAAGACTCTCATACACAGATCTGCAAACCTAGTAAAATATTCACTCTTTAATATCCGATTGCTTTCTCTAGCTTTTTGAGAAAGAGTCTCAAATTTGGTATATTTTTCATCTGGTTTGTCCGAGTTATCTAAAAATGAAAGGCCTTTAACCAATCTAGCCTCATCTATAGTGGTTCCAGAGTATATTTTTTGCTCAAAAGAATTAGCTTCATTTTTCAGCATTTTATGATTTATACTATACCCTGTGGATATAGAAACTTTTATGGCCAAAGCTAAGCTGCATAAAATTTTAATTTTCATATTACACTCCTATAGTTTAATATTTAAATATGGCCAAGTGTTCTGGATGTCCACTCTTGAGGTTTAATATCATTATTTCTAATAATACCTTTGTATTTGGCACCGTCAAGTTTTGCTTATTAACATACTGAACAAGAATATATTTCTCAGGTGTTTAATCAAAAGAACCCTCTTTTCTCCATAGACTATGGCAAACCTAGAGCTGTTATAATTGTGCTTGCCAGCTTGTCAAATATGCAGACCAACTTTACATAAATTAATAACTATGAGAAGCTTTAAATTGTTAAGATCCAAGTGACTTACGAGAGGTAATTTTAGAAGATGAATTGACTAAATCCCAAGCCTTGAAGTGTTATGTAGATAAGCATCCCTATAGGATATGTAAAGAGCACGCCTTGCATTTTGGTGTAAGTATGGGTTCAAAGTTGCAAAGGTCGCTACCCCTTCATGGAATTCCAATGCTTGTCGTTACAGAAATAAAAATTGACTTGTGAAGGAGCGAGCATTATAATGAGTATGGTACTTTTGTATTTTATTCTATAGGAGGTTTTATGGCTCTGTTGCAAAAAATAAAATAGGATAAAAAGGTGTTGTTGTTTAGCGTTATTTAACTGGTATAAATACCGAAAGCTTGATTAATAAAACGTACTTCTCCAATGACATTCTTTTCATTCATCCATGCAGAGAGTTGGCCTTTTTTAAACATACGCATTATCTCAAAGCCTTTAAGGGTAGCATAAGCTGTTTTCATAGATTTAAAACCCAGAGTTGGCTTGATTAAACGTTTGAGCTTGCCATGATCCGACTCAATAATATTATTAAGATACTTTACTTGATAATGCTTCATATGCTCTGGACATTTCCCTTCTTTCTTTAACCTCTCTATAGCTATGCCATACGTTGGTGATTTATCTGTGTTGATAGAAGAAGGATGCTCCCATGACTTCATGCTCTTAAGGGCTTTACCTAAGAATCGTTTTGCAGCTTTAGAGTTCCGTGTGGCTGATAGAAAGAAGTCAATTGTATGTCCTCGAGAGTCAACGGCTCTATATAAATAGGTCCATTTTCCTTTTACCTTCACATATGTCTCATCAACTCTCCAATTGCGTCCCATGGCAGGTTTCCAGTAATACCGGAGACGCTTTTCTATTTCAGGAGCATACTGCTGTATCCAACGATAGAGAGTTGTATGATCTACTTCAACGCCTCTTTCTAGCATCATTTCTTCAAGATCACGATAGCTAATTCCGTACTTACAATACCAACGAACACATCCCAGAATGATTTCTCCTTGGTAGTGTTTCCATTTAAAATCAGTCATAGGCACAATTCTCTAATTTAAGTAGCAGAAAACTCATCTCATCAGATTCTACTATTTTTTGCAACAGGGCCTTGTTATTTAGCATTATTTAACTGGTATAAATACCAAAAGTTTGATTAATAAAAAGTACTTCTCCAATGATGTTTTTTTCATTCATCCATGCAGAGAGTTGACCTTTCTTAAATATTCGCATTATCTTAAACCCTTTAAGGGTGGCATAAGCTGTTTTCATGGATTGAAAACCAAGAATAGGTTTAATTAAACGTTTGAGCTTTCCATGATCTGACTCAATAATATTGTTAAGATATTTCACTTGATAATGCTTCATACGCTCTGGACATTTACCTTCTTTTTTTAACCTCTCTATAGCTATGCCATAAGTTGGTAATTTATCTGTATTGATAGAAGAAGGATAATCCCATGATTTTTACCTATCTTCTACGCGTAATGCTAAAGCAGCCGATAAGGGGATGCAGCTGCTCAGTATGCTATAGGAGAGCTCTATTATTATGGAAAGGGTCCTCTCGAGATTATAGAAGGGCTTTAAAATGGTATCAAAAAGCTGCTGATCAGGGGGATAGAGAAGCTCAAATTAAATTTAGGGAATTAACGAACTTAAAAAAAAGGCAGATTAACTTTTTTATATGAACTCTTAAATTCAGACTGTTGTAAACAGATATATCCACAGAAAATGTGGATAGAAATATTTGAGAGAAGAGGGCAGGGTAATAAAAAACGCCTAAATTTAGGGAATCAATCTGATGTTGTGGATTTTGATCTAAAGTTGAAACTCGAGCATATCCGATCAGCATATTTTTGTTCCTAAAACGATTTTAGGGGATGCTAACAGAACAAATAATTAAGAACAGGGTTTTGGAACAGATTACACGGTGTTTTCTGTCAATTTTAAGTAACAATAAATTCTATTCCAAAAACGAACGTTTTTAGGACACTTGTTTCTAACAAAGACCTATTTATAAGAATCTTGTGTTTTGAAGGCCCCGTCAAGTTAAAGTAGTGTGTAGAGTTTATATTTAGGTATGTAATTAGAGGGTATCCTCTATAGTTAAGATTAATTTTACAATGCCATGCTAAATTTTAATTTTATGCAATTGAGTGTCTGATACAGTGGTTTCTAGTTTTAATAATCATGGCCATAACTTCAATTCCCTGGATTGTTTTGCTGACCGAATGGAACGGGTTAAACTCCATAGAGAAAGTCTATTTTATAAAAACTAGGTTTTCTGCAGCTTACAGATTTTGAAACATAGTCGTAATTTGTGATTTCTAATTTTTTGAAACAGGGCATAAATCCTTAAGAATTAAGAGACATAAAATGACAAAATTAGGACTTATGCTTGTTATTCTGTAGATCATTAATTACAGAGAATTAGCTATTAATGCTCTGTTTAAAAACCAATTATCGAATTTATAAAAGATAGGGTTGCTGCTATTTGAAGATAGTAATAAAGGGCCATCTTAGGAGTAATTAAGGAACGAAAATCAATTGCTTTTTTCAATTTATATCAGTAATATTGTCTTAGGTTTTTGTGTTGGTTCTAAATTAGAATTGCTGATTAACTTTGATTAACTTCTTATTAAAAAGAGATACTATTAAAATGAAAACAAATAATCCTTTTCTTATTTTTGAAGAATGGCTCAAAGAGGCACAGATTCATTCGAGTATTAAAGAACCAAATAGCTTTAATCTAGCAACTACA
>JAJRRM010000027.1 GCA_024279475.1 Alphaproteobacteria bacterium
AAAGAAGTATTACCCAATGCTAAGGAGTTTGAAGAGAAGCTGAAACTAGAAGAAACTAATATAACAAGCTGATTTTTTTAGCCCTGTTACAAAAAATAAGACAATCTGATGAGATAGATCTTCGAGAATATAATTAAAAATGTGAATATTGAACTAAGATACAGTATAAATTTCTTTCTATAAAAAACCTCCATAATTAGATTCTTAAACAGAGCCCTCTAGATAGCTATATGGAATGAGGCTGCTTTTGTAGTAGTTAAAAAAATCTCTGTAATGGAGGTGGAGCAGGAGCAGCGTTAGGTAGTCGAATCATAGTACAACTCTAGGAGGGTGATCTATTGAGTAAGACAAACCTCTTGGTTACCTATGGAAGCGGTGTGAATCGAGAGGTTCACGCACCGTTTGAATATCCAATATGTTCTGAAGCCGTAAATTGAGTTGATCTTCTTTCAGAGGTTCAAGGATATTAGGGTCTGCAAATGATACGGCTGAAGAAAATTTATTAGCCAGTTCTCCTTTGTTGAGTTGTTTCTGAATGACTTGTCTTAAGTCAACATCATCATCGGGAACTACACTATTGAGAATCTATATGCTTTTCTAGAAACGCTATTTTTTCATCAGTGAGTCGCACTCCACTATTATATCTTTGCTTGCTACCCCAGCATAGATCAGAAGAAAAACCTTTAGTATGAACAGCATGGCAGCTGTAATCATCTTCTTCATCTTTGCTCCAAACTCCACTACCACTTTGACCTCGACTAGTGTCAATGTTATAAAAGACTCTATCTTCTCCGATATTAACTACAGGGCCTTCCATTGTATACATAGATTTACAATCCCCCGGATCACCCGGATAACCTGTTACATTAACTTTGAGTGATTCTGTTCCCTTATCGTCAAATGGATCATTAAAACCAAAAGTGCCCCAATTATTTACCACAGGTTCATTTAATTCTAATATTGCCATATCTGAAGAGACAGCTATTTGTTTATTAGAAGAAGTATATCCTTCATGCAAAATAGCTCTACTTACTGTAAACCTCTGAGGAATACCATTAACATGAGCATATTTTCCTAATGACATTCCTGGAGCAAACTCTATTCGAAAAGGTGTCACTCCTGTTTCACGATCATAAATATTATGACCTGCAGTTAACACATACCTCTCACCTATCAATGTTCCTGTACCCCAACCATATTAGATCCTGGATACCGAGAACATACCCGACCATGAACTCTATTAGGCCATACTGTAGAGCCCTCATAAGGAATAAGTACCCTTCTATCTTTTAATCCTACAACAGATTCTTCTCCTGATGATTTTTTGCGAGACTTCCACCACATTGTTCCTCCTAAAACCAAAGCAGTAGAAATAGCAGCAGGTAAGCTATTATAATACCCCCAAACATTAGAGCCAACTAATAAAGCTGTCAAAGGCTTATAAATATTCCATCCATCATTTCTAGAAAAAGGTAAATTGACAACAGATGATGGAGTAGAATCCAAATTATAAATAAGAGATTCTCCTGTACGAGTAGGAGTAACAGGTGTTCTAAAATTCTCTAAACTGGATAAAGGATTTCCTGAATAATAAATTTTTCTTTTAGAGTCAAAATTAAGTGCCGTACGAACAACTCTAACTCCAGAAATTTCACTCAATTCAATATTTATCTCTCTTGTAGGGTTAGAAGACTTTCTAGCAGCATCTGACCCAAAAGGTATTACAATAGTGCATAAAATAAAAAAAACCCTAAAAAACAAATGCTTAACCATAATGAAACCTCCTACTTCTTTTATAACCTTAATGAGCAACTATTCTATTCTGGTCTTTTGCCACTTGATCTAAGCTCTTTCCTTCATAAAGTATTCCTCTCTTGGAATCATATTTCAGAGGACCAGAACCTGGTAGTAAAAGATCAGGGTGTGAAGGATCATACCAACGTTCTGGAGAAACATACTCTAAAGTCACCTCTAAATTTTTCGAAGGTTTCTTCCCTTTTCTCCCTCTTTTATTCTTTTTTTTCTCTGAAACAGCAGGTGTGGAGTTTTTCTGGGTTTCTACTCCGGAATCCTTGTCTATTTGTACCAATAAAGAACTCGATCGAACAGGTTGTCCAGTAATTCTAGGTTTTTCAGAAATATTTGGATCATCATCCCTTGTAGCAGCAGCATCTTCCACAAAAAAAACCGTTAAACATAAAAGCAACGTTTTAAAATTCAATTTATTTGTTTCTAACATATTTAAAAACCTCCTCTATAATAGTTTACAGTCTAACACACAACAGCTATATTTACTAAAGATTACTTGTTTTTTTAAATAAAGCAAGAGAATACATAGAATTCTCTTAAAATTTTTCATTCCTCTGTATCCTATCATTCATAAGGTCTATAAAACAAAAATTCCTTACTCTATAGAAATTCTTTTATTTTTAGCAGAATTGTGACGTTCTTTAAGCTCAATATCAATATATTTATCTGTAATGGCGCTGGAACTGTGACCTGCGTCATCTCTAACATGTTCTTTTGCTCTATGCTTAACATCATCAGA
>JAJRRM010000028.1 GCA_024279475.1 Alphaproteobacteria bacterium
GGTTTGAAATAATGCGGATGTTTAAGAAAGGACAACTTTCTGCATGGATGAATGAAAAGAATGTCATTGGAGAAGTACATTTTATTAACCAAACTTTTGGTATTTATACTAGTTAGACAACACTAAATAAGAACACCTTTTCAGCTAATTTTATTTTTTTCAACAGAGCCATTTATGATAGGTCTCCTTTGGATCCAATGCCTAACAAAAAAATATCTAATAAAACGCATATAAGTCGAACAGACCCTGATGCCTCTCTTGCTAGAAAAAATGGAGCCCCTCAAAAACTAAAGTATAAGGTTCATAATGCTATTGATGCTAAATCTCGTGTTATCATTGATACGCATGTAACAATAGGAAAGGTTCATGAGAGCCAGATACTTTTAAAGAGAAGGAATGTTCTTAAAAAAAGATATGTAGTACCTGAAGTTATAGCAGATCGTGGGTACGGCTCCTTAGAAATACTTCTTTCCTTAAAGAAAGAAGGTGTTTCTAGCTATATTCCTTTATTCTCAAGCAAAAGTGGGAGTTCTAAGGTAAATCTAGAAGATTTTACTTATGACGCCGAAAAGGATCAGTTTACATGCTCCCAAGGTGCTGTACTAAAGGAAAGAGGGCATATATACGATTCTTTTTAAGAAATATCCTTTCGACAGAATAAACACTTTTTCAACACGCCGGTTCGTTTTTAGGACACTCTGAAAAATGAGGTTATTTTCAGAAAAAAGAGTCAGAAAACCCGTATCAGAAAACTATATTGTATTGTGTGTATGAATATATCTTTTCTTATGCATGTGTGCTACAAAAAAAGAAACCTTAAATTTAAAACTTCATTTCAAAGGAAAAAAACATTTCTTCTTGAATTCTACTTTTTTATACCTATATAAGAATATATATTTATATTTTGGAGTTATTTATTATGATATTACGACGTTTATTACCATTAGTTACAGGAGCTCTTGCTCTTTTTTATTCTTTTACTCTTCAAGCTCACCCTATTGATGACGCTTTTCAAGAGTGCTTAGCTGTAGCGCATGGTCGAGCTGTATTTAATAGATACTTTCTAAATGAAGTTGACAGCTTGGAAGGACCTCAAAGAACGGTAACAGTTCCTATAACGTCTTATGATGATCTACTAGCCTTTTTTCGCCTTCCAGGTCATAGGGAAGAAATTAAAAAAGATATACAGATATATGATGAAATTATAGAGCTTCTATCCGCAGCTTCTAAAGAAGCTGATTTGGAGAAAAAAAGAAACTATGCCGATAATTTATATATCTCTTTAGTACTTCGATCCGACTTCCCTGATCAGAGAGCAGCAAGAAAAAAAGTGAAAAATGATCTGGTTGTGACATTGTCAGAAGCTCCCACCTTTTTTTCTCTAGCTAAAATGCTCAGGGTACATCTTTCCGATCAGGCAAATGTTCTATGTAGAAATACTACGCCCTATACTGATACTACCACAGGTAGTACTCAACGCTCTTTTTTTGGAGGAGGCAACAAAATCTCCCAAGTGGATTATTAAAGCTTTATCTACTCCTATAGATGAACCTCTTTTTCATGATGAGTAAATAGAGCCTATAATCCTTATTTTTAAACAAAAATTACATATTTTTTCTTAAATATAAAAAAATAAATCAAACCCTACTTTCTGCACTTTCCCGCAAACTATCCATAAATCAAAAGGGGAAAATTAGTCGGCCAAAAGTTTTAAAAGATATCTTTCAACTATTGAAGAGCTTACAGTTGATCTTAAGAAGAAATAACTTTATTATTATTCAGAAGCAGCCGCCTTTTGACAAATGCAGAGATTTACCGTTATTGCCACCGGCTTCTTCCTCCTCGCCAAACATAGCGTGACTTACTGAAGAGACAAGTATCATAAAGGTTGTAAGTAAAGAGAGATGTTTAAACATTATAAGATCCTAATAAATGTAGTTATGTAAAATATAGGTGTATCGTTCAGCCCTGTAATGTGCCTAAGAGAGTATATAGGAGCTCCTTCTAAATTTTCAAGGAAAATATCTTAATAATATTGTTGAATTAGCTCATTTTATTTTTTGCAACAGGGCCTAAATATTTGAGAGAAGAGGGCAGGGTGTTTTCAAAAAGTATACTTTTGGAGACATAACGCTTGATGTGTCTCAAACGATGTCTCATAATATTTTTCTCACAAACCCTTAAGAATTAAGAGATATAAAATGACAAAATTAGGGCTTATGCCTATTATTCTGTATAGCATATATTACAGAGAATTAGCTATTAAGGCTCTGCTGAAAAAACCCAATTATCGAATTTATAAAAGATATGGTTTCTGCTATTTGAAGATAGTAATAAAGGGCCATCTTAGGAATAATTAAGGAACGAAAAGAAATTGCTTTTTGCAATTTATATCAGTAATATTGTCTTAGGTTTTTGTGTTGGTTCTAAATTAGAATTGCTGATTGACTTTGATTAACTTCTTATTAAAAAGAGATACTATTAAAATGAAAACAAATAATCCTTTTCTTATTTTTGAAGAATGGCTCAAAGAGGCACAGATTCATTCGAGTATTAAAGAACCAAATAGCTTTAATCTAGCAACTACA
>JAJRRM010000029.1 GCA_024279475.1 Alphaproteobacteria bacterium
AAAGAATCGTCTAGGAGCCTGGGCATCTAAACAATCGCGTCCTATGAAAGGAAATAGTGACTTACTAAAAAATGCCGTAAAGCATAGCTTAAAAACAAAAATGAAAAAGGTAGAGAGACCTCCATTTTGGTCGGGATTTAGGGTAATTCCTAAAAAAATAGAATTCTGGCAAGATGGAGCTGGAAAGCTGCATGAGAGAACTTTATTTTCTAGAAAAGAAAATGATTCTACTTGGTTGATACATAGATTATATCCTTAGAGTTGCTATAGCTATATGGAATGAGGCTGCTTCTCAGCTAACTCATGCCTGAAATCTGTGAATAGGCAAATATCTTAACCCTTTTTATTAACTTGACGGTGCCTTTATTACTCCTCTAAAATGAGCAGAAAACTTTATACACCAACTCCGTATAGCTTCATGACTTACTATAATGCCACGGAAAGCAAGTTCTTCTTGAATATCACGATATCTGTCATTAAATCTATGATACCTCCAAACAGCATAGCTAATAACTGACACTGGAAAACGATGACCTTTGGGAGCTAGGGTTAAACACATTTATACATCCTCTATAATTACAACGTATAAAACACTAACATACCTAAATATATCCTCAACTCGCTATATTAACTTGACGGTGCCTTTTCCCTTATTAAGTCCCATTTTTTTCCTCAACAAAGGACTTTTTAATAAAAAAAGGATACACATAACTAAGCTTAACAACGCTATCTTCTCCAAGTTTAGTAGCTAATTCAGTTAAAGTCATATCATCTGAAAAAAGTTGGCCTTGAAAGGGAAGGACAATTTCACTAGCAGGAATTTTTATCTCTTCACTTAGTTTTTGTTTGATATGACCAATTGTGCTGGTTTCATCACTAGGTATATCATACCTGTCACCTGTCATGTTTTTTAACATGACAGTTTCCCCATTGCTAATCATTAAAATTGTTAGAGTTATAGAGAATAAATATTTTATTTTCATTGTTCAGTTCTTTCTAATTTGATACCATCCAACATAAATAAATCAGGGGAAAAAGTCAAGGATGCCCCTCTGGAGGTTTGGCTCCATGACCCATATCTGTTGTAAGTGTGCCGTAGTAAGCTGCACAAGAGTGGAGATAGGCCTTCCAAGTAACTTTCAGGAGTAGGCTTAACACCCATACGCTGCTGTGGTAGTGAGCGTTAAATCTCTCCTGGCACATTTATATATTGCTTCCCAGCGAACCAAGCCTGCTTAGAACGCCATTTAATACACTCATCTTTACTAGTAAATGTCTTAAGCGCACATATTCCTTTAGTTTTACCTTCTTTATAGCAATTGTGATCCATCCCACAAACTTTATAAACTTCCGCAAACCCCCTTGAGTTTATTAAAGTACTACTAGCAGCAATCACCAAAACAACAACGACAGTAGGTAGTTTAAGTATCATAATGATCTCCCATTTTTATTTAATTCTGATATAGTATACTATGTTTTATGTATTAAGTAAAATAAGGAAACATCTTTGCAACACAACGACAACCTTATACTATTACGTAAATGGAGATGGCTCTGTTAAAGGGCCAGATCAAAGATTACTGGATAAGTAGGGGTAGAGACGGCACCGTCAAGTTAATAAAAATACCACGGAATGCAAGTTCCTCTTGAATATCACGATAGCTATCGTTAAATCTATGATATCTTCAAACAGCATAGCTAATAACTGACACTGGAAAACGATGACCTTTGGGAGCTAGGGTTAAACACATTTATACATCCTCTATAGTTCCTGCTTATAAAATACTAACATACCTAAATATATCCTCAACTCGCTATATTAACTTGACGGTGCCGTTTGCAAGTATCTGTCAACTTCAAGCCATAAGATGACAGGGGTAGATGCCAGGTCAGAGATTGATACTAAAGCTATTGAAAGTGAAATAAAGGATAAGGTGCCTGTCACTTTTAAAGAAAAAGCCTTACAGAAGATTAAAGATGAGAAATATATTAAGGAACTTGTCTCTCAAAAAGAAAGGAAACCTTTCTATGATAGAGAGGATGTCTTAAAGACAATGACCTCCAAAGATTTAGAAGATATAGCGGATAAATATTTTAATACGAAGCATAAGAAAGTTACTAATAATGAAATTCGTTATGGCAAGAGAGGAAGTGTTGTTCTGTCTATTCAAGGAAGTAAGTTTGGGCTTTGGAAAGACTTTGAGAGTAATGAGGGAGGGGATATCTTCATGCTCGCTTCTAAGGGAACAAATAAATCTTATGGAGAAGCAATTTCTGAGATAGCAGAGAATAAGCATGTAAAACCAGATACAGGATATCATACACAGAAAAAAGAAGAAGAGAGACAAGTAAGATCCGATCTAGAGTCCAAAGCGCTGAAAGAAAAGAGACAAAAAGACATACAAATAGCCTCAAAACTCTATAAATCTTCAAAACCAGCCGTCGGTACAATTGTAGAAAAATACCTTCAAAATAGAGGACTCACAGGGCCAATTTCCGAAGATGTCCGGTACGTAGCCTCCAGAAAAGACTATGCTTCACAGAAAAGCTTCTCTGCTATGGTAAGCTTTGCTCGGGATAACAAAGGAGAAATAACAGGATTCCAGGAGATTTATTTAGATAAAAGCACCGGAAATAAGGCTAAAGGGTTAGCTGTCGCCAAGCGATCTAAAGGTACCTGTAAAGGGAGTTTTATAAATCTCAGATCTTCCACTAGAGAACCGAAGATTTTATTTTTAACTGAAGGTGTTGAGACAGGATTATCTATTGATAAGTCTCTTCCAAAAGGGACAGGTGAGATATCCGTAAAGGCAGGACTTGGACGCTACAACTTCCGAAATATAGAAGCCTCTAAAGACACAACGATTGTGCTGTGTGTTGACTATGATGGTAAGAATGCAGATACACATGAGTTTATTAAGGAAGATGTTAAGCACCTAGAAGATAAAGGTCATGCGGTACATGTCGTATGGCCTGAGACAAAAGGGGCTATAAAGAAAGACTTTAATGATCTGCTTCAAGAAAAAGGTCCAATTAGAGTAGGGCAGGCTATTTTAAGTCAGCTTCCAGAAGAACTTAAAGAAAAATACATATATGATCCACTAGATATGAGTAAGGTTAAGAATTCTTCTGAAAATAAGGCAGAGACTTTTTCTATTAAAGAGAGGCCTTTTGAAAGTTTGTCTCATAAATTAGAAAAATTCTTGGGTACCCAACAAAATAAAAGTAATATTTTATCTAATATAGAGTTAGGTCCAAAGACTTTGAATTCTGTTGCTCAAAGAGCTACAGAATGTCTCATAGAACACCAAGAAAGAACTGGGTCTTCTCTAAGTTATTTAGACATTAAAACAGCTCTTAAACGCTCTGCATTTGAAAATAAGAGATATGAAGAAATTAAGGAATATAAGGCAGCAGAATTTATTCAAAAAGTAAAAAAGGGAGAAGAAAATCCAAAAGAGTATGCTTTTAATATTGAGTTAGAATCAAAAGTACATGCAGAGATAGAAGGAAAATTCTATGAGACTGATATAAGAGAGGGCGCTGAATCTAAAAACTCTTATGAAAGTGAAGCTAACAAAGTATATGAAAGAACTTTAAATAATTTCTCTGAAATACAGGATAATATACATAAGAAACATCCAACACTTAATGAAGAAGCCTTAAGGCTTTCTGTTTATATGGCTATACGTTATGAAGCGCGTGTATGTAGCCCAACAGATGATAAATTACAAAAAATAGTAGATGCAGCTCAAGATACACTTAAAGCAGAACAGAAGTATGAATATGAGACTTCAGAAGGAAAAATCTATTTTAAAGCTACAGTTTCAAGAGATCTTCTAAGAGCTACATATGAAGGAGATGATAAGTTTAAAAAGATTGAGA
>JAJRRM010000030.1 GCA_024279475.1 Alphaproteobacteria bacterium
AGATGAGCTCTTTGAGAAGGTTCAAGAAAGCTCGCTATCTGTCCTTTAAGGTCAGCTTCCAGGTTATTAAACTGAGGAAAAGTATCATCCCTTTCAACAGCTTCTTTACTCCCACCACCTTTTGATGAAGCTTTTTCACCTCCTCCTCTCAATGAAAGCGGAGCGTCTAGATTTTCATCTGGATCTACAGCATAAGTGAAGGGTGAGGCAATCACCATGATTGATGCAATTAACAGGAGTTTTTTAAACATTATAAAATCCTAATAAATGTAAGTATATAAAATATCTGTATTGTTTAGCAGTTCTAATAGAGTATATATAAGCTCCTTCTAAAATTTCAAGGGAAATATCTTAATAATACTGTTGAATTAGATCATGGAAAGTTTAAACATTTAATGAGTCCTACGCTTGGTTTCAAGCCCATGAAAACAGCGTATGGTTTGCTAAAGCTGCTCTCTCATTTTGGGTTTGAACTTCTCAACAAAGGATTTTCTTCCACATTTAGCGGAAATATTACAAACTGTAGATAGAAATAATAAAAAAAGCTGGTTCTTTTTTTAATATAAAACACAGGATATTATTATTTTGTCAATAATTTTCAAACTTTGTCATAGGGTTCTTATTTTACAATAGGTGCTCTATGACGTTTTTTTACAAAAAACATATCTTAAACATCTATTTTTAGTTGATAGAGGTAAACTTTAGTCCAAAATTATTACTTCATCAGCCAGCCTTATTTATAGGTTTATAGAGATATTTCTAGGTCATCTATTTTAGAGAGTCTAGATGCATACATGCACTGAGAAAATAATGTTTATGTTGCAAACAAAAGATGTGTGGTAGATTTTTTATTCTTCTTTTTCTTCTGCTACTATGGGCTCATCAATTGTCCCAATAAATTTTTGAAAATCTGTAACTTCAGCAAACTCACGATACACAGAAGCAAAGCGGATATAGGCAACGCTATCTAGGTCTTTCAATGTTTCCATAGAGATTTCACCAATAGTACGAGAAGGAATTTCTGTTTCACCCATTGTTTCTAATTTGCGTACAAGGCTATTTACTATGAGCTCCTGTTTTTCAGTAGGAATTGGGCGCTTTCGCGCAGCATTATAAATAGATCTTGCAATTTTTTCACGATCAAACCTTTCTTTACGGCCATCATTTTTTATAACAATTAAATCGCATAGCTGAACGCGCTCAAAGGTTGTAAATCGAGAAGAACAAGTAGGACACAATCGACGACGACGGATAGCTTGGTTATCATCTGTGGCACGAGAATCTTTTACTTGGGTTTCCTCAGCGCTGCAAAAAGGACATCTCATTTTTTAATTCCTTTAGATATTAGAAATCTTTATGATCATTTATAAGGTTTTTAGCAATCCAAGTAAAGCTTATTGGGCAGTAAAGACTCTTTGTTTATCTTTATATAATAAGAATAAATGTGTTCTCTAGATTTTTATATTTTAAGCTGTTGTTTAGAATAATAGTTAATTTTTATCCTAATTTCTTTACTCGTTGAGCATGACGTCCCCCATTGAAAGGAGTTTCAAGAAAAACATCTACACATTTTATAGCGTCAATTTCAGATATAAACCGAGCGCCTAAGCATAAAATATTTGCATCATTATGGGCACGAGCTAATTCAGCATAAGTTGCATTGCAGGCAACTGCTGCACGAATACCAGGGTGACGATTAGCTGCAATGCTCATACCAATGCCTGTGCCACAAATAAGAATGCCGCGCTTTGCTTTATTTCTTAAAATACTGCTAGTAACTTTTTCGGAAAAGTCTGGGTAGTCAGAGCTTTCAGGGGTAAAGGGACCTAAGTCTAGAACTTCATAGCTCTTGTTTTCTAGATGTTTTACAAGAGCTTCTTTCAGTTCAATACCTGCGTGGTCTGTTGCAATAGCTATTTTCATTTCTCTACATGCTTTTATTTAATAATATCATAGATCTCCATGGATTTAGATAAAAGAAGAAAGTGTATATTTTTTTTATTAAGGGAAAGCGTTTTATATAACTTTCAATGCAATCAGAGTATTTAAGGAATAATTTGCATAGCAACGCGGATACCAAGTAATATTAAGATGCCGCCGGTTACACGTTCAAGCCAATGGCCTAAGCGTGTGAATATATCGTGCATAGCGGGTTGAGAAAAAAAGAAGACAACAAGCATAAACCAGGTAAGGGCAATTAGAGAAACTTCAACACCTAAGAAGGCAAGTATTGATATGGGCATAGTACGGTCTATTTGCGTTGTGAAGAGACCTACGAAAAAAACCATGACCATTGGATTTAAGGCGTTCGTAAAAAAACCTGAACGAAAAGCTTGAAAGGGCGTCATAAAGTAATTCTTTTCTGTACTAAGAAAAAGGTTAGGATCTGTTTCTGTTGTTTTAGCTTTTGCTCGGATAGAACGCAAACCTAAGTAACACAAATATAAGCCCCCACCAATTTTAGCAACAAGCATTAAAGTTGGTTGAGAATTAAGCCAAACAGCGCCAGGTATAGAATAGGAAAGATGGAAGCACATGCCCAGTGTAACACCTAAAACAGATAACAGACCAGATCGTTTGGAGCAGGTTAAGGTATTGCGCATGATACAAGCAAAGTCTGGGCCAGGTGTTATAACAGCGGCAGTATAGGCTATAGCAATAATCCAAATGATACCCATATATTGGGGTTCTATAAAATCAAGCATAACAGTCCTTTTATATACTTTATTTCTGTGAAAATATAAATCTACTCTAATACTTATCTAACATGCAAAGGGTTTTAAAAGCTAGTTTTTTATATTCTAAAGAGAGGGTTTTCTTTTCATATGTAGATTTTATAGAATAATTTAATAAAAATTGATCCTATTTTCTTAAAAGAAAGATAGAGGGCGATATATCAGATAGAAGGGATTATTGCTAAAATTAAGAGGATTATAGGGAGCCAATATATAGAAAAATAAGAGAGCTCTATCTTGCAGACATCACGGATTTGAGTATATAAAAAGCGGGCAGGGCAATAAATACTTAAATTCCCAAAGCATGACGATAAAGAATTAGGAGTTCTTCTTGCTCTTCTACGTCAGCTTTATCCATTTTTCTGATTTGAATAACTTTACGTAATGTTTTTGTATCGAATCCAAAACTTTTAGCTTCAGCCATAGTATCGCGAATAAACTCTGCAACTTGTGACTTTTCTTGCTCAAGTTTTTCAAGCTTCTCAACAAGAGAGCGCAATTGATCAGCGGCTATGTTTTTAGTTGATGGATTCATAAAGATTTCCTTTTTTTGGGGGATGGTAATTTAACAATCTTTGTGTAGAGTTATAGTTGTAAAAACAACAAAATTCAATAGAGACTTTAAGGACTATGGTGCAAACTTATCATTTTACAAAAATTATTGCCACTTTGGGTCCTTCTTCCTATTCTTATGAGAAAATTAAATCTCTTGTTAAGCGTGGTGTTAATGTCTTTCGGATTAATTTTTCTCATGGCTCTCATGAATATCATAAACAAGCTATTGAATGGGTACGTCAGGTAGAAAAGGAGTTAGAATCAATTATTGGAGTAATAGGGGATTTGCAAGGACCAAAGTTTCGCTTGGGACCTGTAGAAGGAGAGAGGATTTTTTATAAAGCGGGAGATAAAGTGACGCTTTTATCAGATGGAAAAATTGGTACTAGAGAGGCTCTTATTTTTCCCCATGTAAAATTTTTTAATAAAATTAAAGCAGGGGATAAAATTCTCATTGATGATGGAAAAATGACTTTAGAAGTTATTCAGGCAGAAAAAACGAGTCTTGAGACAAAGGTGCTAACAGATGGTTACTTAGCTTCTGGAAAAGGTGTGAATTTACCGCATATAAAAATTATGGCATCTTCTCTTACAAATAAGGATAGAATAGATCTACAAGCTGCTTTAAGTATGGGGGTGGATTATATAGCTCTTTCTTTTGTACAAAGCTCACAGGATTTGAAGGAGGCAAGAACCTTTATTAAAAGTGTTAAGGGTCAAGCGGCACTTATAGCAAAATTGGAAAAACCAGCTGCGATTGAAAATCTAGATGATATTATTGATCATAGTGATGCGGTTATTATAGCTAGAGGAGATCTGGGTGTTGAAATTCCTTGTGAGGAAGTGCCAATATTACAGCGAAAAATAATTCAAAAATGTCGTAAGAAGGGGGTGCCTGTTGTGGTAGCTACACAGATGATGGAATCTATGGTTACTTCTGCTAGGCCAACTAGAGCAGAGGCATCTGATGTAGCAACGGCAGTGTATGAAGGAGCAGATGCAGTTATGTTATCAGCTGAATCAGCTAGTGGGGATCATCCTTTGGAAGCTGTAGATACTATGAGACGTATTATAATGAGTGTGGAAAGAGACCCTTATTTGCATAAAGCGTATGCGACAGAGAGACCAGATACACAGCCAAATGATGAGGATGCAATTTCTTTAGCGGTATGTCAGATTGCAGAAACACTAAATATAGCGGCTATAGCATCTTTTACAGAGGGGGGAGGTGCGTCCAAAAGAGTAGCTCGTCAGCGTCCATTAGCGCCTATCTTGGGTATTACCCCTTATCTACATATTAGTCGTCAATTATCTTTGGTATGGGGTGTTCTGCCAGTTTATGCTAAAAATACGATTACTTCACTGGAAGACATTATCATCCCTGCTTGTAAGGCTGCTATAAAGGGAAACCTTGCTCAAAAGGGAGATAAAATTGTGGTAACCGCGGGAATGCCTTTTGGCAAGCCAGGCCCCACAAATTTATTACGCTTGGTTAGGCTTAACGGATCTAGTAATAAGGAGAAAATAAAAAAACATGAAAAAATGAGGTTCTGTTGCAAAAAATAAAATTAGGTAAAAAAGTGTTATTATTTAACTGGTATAAATACCGAAAGTTTGGTTAATAAGACGTATTTCTCCCATGACATTTTTTAAAACAGAGCCATAAATACTATTTGTCAGACACTAAAGATTTCCCGAGCTAGTTTTTATAAAAGATGATTTCTATAAATTTCTTGATAATTGAATTTTGAAATAGAGCTCTATTTATAGCCTCAAGAGCCTGTACTATACTTTTTCAAGAGTCCATCCATTTCTTCTTGTGTACAAAACCCAAGGTTTACAGGATTTTCTGGTTTAATATTTGCTATATTCCAGTGACTCCGGTCTTTAATAGATGCAATAGTCTTCTTGGTTGTTCTAATTATTCTAATAATTTTACTATCAGGCAAATTTGGACAATACTTGGCTATCCAAGCAATTGCATTTGGACGATCGTGACGTCGAGCAAGTGGTGTATAGCGTTTTTCTTTCTCTTTTTTCATCGTTGATGTTTCTATCAAATTCAAACGAGCTTGGGAATCTTCTTCACAAGCTTTAATGTTAGCTTCTATTATTTGGCCATTAAGTATAGGGTTTACACCTACAATCAAAGCATCACCATCAGCGAGTGCTTGCACTTCTAATGTATGCATATGACAAAAATCAGCAATTTGCTCAAAACTTAATGTCGTATTATCAACTAACCACATGGCTGTTGCTCTTGGCATTAAAGGTTGTACCATTTTACTCTCCATTACGTATCATTTATCTGCACTATATAGAAGGCCTTCTCTCTTGCAAAGAGATTTCTATCGAGAAATCCACCCTCCACCAAGAACACGGTCTTCATTATACAAAACACAGGCCTGTCCAGCCGATATACCATACTCAGGCACATCTAAGGTTATCGTTCCTGTTTTAGTTTTAAAATCTAAAAACGCTTTAGCAGAAACAGGTGGTGTTGTTGAGCGAATTTTCACCTGGCACTGGAGTTTTTTTATTCCTGATAGTTGATTTTTTTCTCTGTCATCACCCAACCAATTAAGATCTTGAAATGTAAATGTATCCGTTGAAAGATCTTCTTTTGATCCCACAATCACTTTCCGTTCTTCAGGATTTAAGCCAATCACGTACCATGGATGACTATTTGATTGCGTAGCATTAATAGTTAAGCCTTTTCGTTGACCAATTGTAAAACCTATAATACCTTCGTGCTGTCCTACTTCTTGCCCTTCCATAGTCACAATTTTACCTGGCTGTAAGCTTTCAGGGCGCAATTTTTGCACTATCGCTGCATAGTTTCCATTCGGCACAAAACATATATCTTGACTATCTGGCTTTTCAGCCACAGGAAGCTCAAATTTCTTAGCCAGCTGACGCGTATCTTCTTTATTCAATCCCCCCAAAGGAAATCGTAGAAAATCTAACTGCTCTTGAGTTGTAGCAAACATAAAGTAACTTTGATCTTTCTTAGGATCAGCCCCACTTATTAATTGTGCTTTTCCTGTTTTTCCTATGATTCGTTGAACATAGTGTCCGGTAGCTAAAGCATCTCCTCCCAGATTTTTTGCCATACGCAACAAATCTTTAAATTTCACCCTTTGATTGCACCGTATACACGGAACAGGCGTCTCTCCCCGCAAATAACTATCAGCAAAATCATCGATAACAGCTTGCTGAAAAATACTTTCATAATCAAGAACATAATGAGGAAAATCTAGTTTCTCTGCTACACATTTTGCATCATATATATCCTGGCCTGCACAACATGCCCCTTTTTTCTTAGCCATTTCACCTTGATCATACAACTGGAGAGTAACACCAACTATATCATAGCCTGCTTCTTTAAATAAAGCAGCTGTTACAGAACTATCTACTCCACCAGACATAGCTACAACCACACGTGTTTCATGAGGTGCTTTTGTAAAACTCATTTCTGTAGGGCTTAAGTTAGGTCTCATCATTTTCATCTAGTGTTATTTTTACTGATTAGTGAGTTATACTCAATTTTATACTTAAAAAGCAAGAAAAAGCTTTATAAGACCCTTTCCAAAAAGCATCATATATCTATAGATAATAAAGAGAAGAGAAACTTAACGACCAAAATAAAATAGATAATAACATGACTTGATAGTATAAGTTGAAAGATATCTAGCAGGTTTTATTTTTTAATGAATAAATAGGTCCCTTTTTTTGCTTTCCTATAGAAAAAATAAACCTGTTGACGTTTTTGATATAAATCGTGTATCAAAGGTATTGCATCTGTATATATGTACGAATTTGAACTGAATTAGATAGAGTCTCCTCCCATGGCAAGAAAATCAAATACTGCACTCATTAGGCTTGTTAGCACAGCTGACACAGGATTTTTTTACGTTCGCAAGAAAAATCCTCGTACACATCCTGAAAAAATGCAGTTCAAAAAGTATGATCCCAGAGTTCGTAAGCATGTTTTGTTTCGCGAAGAAAAAATGAAATAGATCTACATTATCCTAACTTTTTTGCATTATATTTCTTGCCCAACTGTTATTTTTATCCGATAATGGAGAAAACTAAAAACAAGGTTTTTCTTGGCACTCTGGCTTACTTTTGGTACCGTACTTATCCTGATATTTTTATCAGCTCTTTTATCTGCTTCAGAAATAGCTCTAATAGGCAGCTCTAGATCGCGTATTCATCATCTTGTTAAAAAGAAAAATCTAAAAGCTTCTATAGTAGAAAAACTCCTGTATAAACTAGAGCCTGTTATTGGTGCTATTTTACTAGGAAATACGTTTTTAAATATCTTAGCAACTACGCTAATGACAGGTGCCTTAATAAAAATATTTGGAGAAAAAGGCATTGTCTATGCTACTCTTTGCATGATGTTTATCATTCTTCTCTTTGCTGAGGTTATGCCTAAATTATATGCTGTACGCTATCCTGAAAAATCTGCTCTCTTTTTAAGTTTTTTCATTTCTAAACTAATTATTCTCCTTAAACCTTTTACCATTTTTATTCAGAAACTTTCTCAGATCATTTGGAAATTAGCAGGCATTAACCTCAATACCCCAAAAAATAAAAATGAGCATGAGGAAAACTTGCGTGGCGCTATCGAATTACACCGAAATGAGGAACCAGAGACGCATGAAGAAAGCCATATGCTTAAAAGTATACTGGATCTTGATGATGTCACTGTAAATGAAATTCTTATTCATAGAAAAGATATGGTAACGATTAACATTGATCAACCAACGGATAATATTATTAATTATATCCTTTCTAGCCCTTATACACGCTATCCTATGTGGGAAAAAACTCCTGAAAATATTATAGGAATTCTACACGCAAGAGATGTTCTAAAAGCTCTCCGTACTAGCCATACTAAAAAAACAAAACATATAGACTTAAGGCCTCTTCTATCTCAACCCTGGTACATACCTAAATCCACTTCGCTTTTTGATCAACTCCAAGCCTTTCGCAAAAAAAAAGAGCACTTTGCCTTTGTTATTGATGAATATGGTGCTCTGCAAGGCATTATAACCTTGGAAGATATACTAGAGGAGATTGTTGGAGAAATTAATGACGAACATGATACAAGCAGCCAAATTTCTGAAGAGCAGGCAGATGGAAGTCTAGTAATAAAGGGGCATACAACCCTCCGAGATCTTAACAGGAAATTTAGCTGGGATTTGCCAGATAATGATGCCACTACCCTTGCAGGTCTTGTTCTTTATACTTGCCGCATTATCCCTAAAGAAGGCCAAGAAGTACAGGTATGTGGTTTTCGTATTGTAATATTAGAACGTCAACGAAATCAATTAACTAAGTTAAAAATATACCCCTCATTACAAGAAAAATAGAAAAATCCTATTAGAAGTGTTCCTTTATAATAAAAAAAATATAAAAGGAAATTTATATAAAACACTTAGAGAATGAGCACGTAAAAAGCCCTCTATATAAATACAAAGGGCTTTAATTTAGAAACATTGTTAAGTAGTTGATCTTAAGCAGCTGTATTTAAAATAGATTCCACTTTAACAGTAGCTTTATCAACAGCAATGCCTTCAATAGCAGCTACTTCATGACTTAAGCGCTGAAGAGCTGTTTGGTAAATCTGTCTTTCACTATATGTTTGCTCTTCATCCGCTGACTCTTTATAAAGTTCACGAAGAACTTCAGCTAAAGACACTGGATTACCAGAATTTATTTTTGCTTCATATTCTTGAGCTCGACGGCTCCACATATTTCTTTTTACTTTTATTTTTTTTGTTAAAGAACTCAAAGCTAGATCCATATCGTTTGTAGGACTTAATGAACGCAAACCAGCTACTTGAGCTTTCGTTACAGGCAAACGTACAGTCATGCGTTTTTGATCAAAGTTAATAACAAAAACTCTAAGTTTATGCCCAGAAATTGTTTGGTCTTCTACATCTGTAATACGGCCTACTCCATGTGCTGGGTATACAACCATATCACCTTGTGAAAAATTTATTTCAGTTATAGTCATTTTAATCCTCTTTCTTTTATATCAACATTTTCTAAGCTAAATCCCTGAGATAAAAAACTAAATACAGCAAAACACCCTACTAAATTTTTAATTATTATTATTATTATTGTTAACCCAGAAACGCCCTTCAACAAGAAGGACAAATTATTATATCTATTATACCATTAATTTTTAGTTAATAAAAGTAAAAAATGTATTAATAATATAAAAGATCTATATAAATAAATAGTTGCTTTTTAATTATTTTCAAGAGGTTTTAGAAATAAACATTTTATTTTACTATAAATTAGTTATAATTAACGGCTATTGTCTTAAATAGACTTGAAAGGACTCTGTTGAGCCTTTAGTTTTTGTACATAAGAATTTGGTGATGAGATTTCTTCCTTTTTTACCTGCTCATACCTCGGTCTTAACTAAGAATAGTAACAAAAAAATTAAGAACTAACGTATTTGTATATCTACAAAGAGCTCCTACATAGGGATAAGAAAGCCTCAACTGGATAACCATAGAGCTGCAAGAGCACGCATGTTAGGCAATAGCAGAGGGGAAAGGTGCTCCCATTTCTAAACTGCTATACTTAGCAGCTATAATACAAGCATCATAATTTTCCCCCGTAAACCTATATACAAAAGATATACTATATAAAACAACCAGTAGCGTTGAAGGGTTAAAAGCAGCAATAGAGTAGATATTAATAGGTTACCTGTAGATAATAATAATGGTGGTGGGGATACTCCCTGAAAATAATGTGTAATTAGATGATGATGTTGCTGCTTCCCATCTAGCTATAGCTACAATTACAGAGATAAACTATACGAAAATATGCAATGCTCCTGCTAATCCTAAAGAGCTCTAAATGATATCTTCTTTAAGTTAAACAACTATATATGAAGAGTTTAAGGACTCTTCTCTTATAAAATATAGCCTAAAAAGCGAGGAATATAGGGATCTAAAGTATTAAGAATATATATATTAAACTTCTTATTCTCCTGTAAGAATACGTTCTATAAGCTGTCTTGTAGTAGGAATATGCCCATTTTTATAGAAAGGGTCCGTAGAAAACCTATAGGCACTCTGACCGGCAAAGAGAAGGTTAAGATCAGGGTTACCTGTATGGCTTACATCTTGAAGTGTTTTTTGAATACAAAAGGAACGAGGGTCAGCTTTTATACCAGTTGTACCACTTATATTTTGTGACCAATTACTAAATTTACAAGAGCTTAAGCAACCCATACAGTCTACCTGGTCTTTATGAATAATGGCAGCTGTTTTAGGGGTTTCGAAAACAAGTGTTGAGTCAGGGGTGCGCAAAGCTTCGCTATAGCCTTCAGCTATCCATTTTTCTGCTAAACTTTTCCCCTCAGGTGTTAGATAAATAGTTCGTGCTCTGGGGCCAAAAGAAAATGAAGCTGTATTTTCATCAAAGGGGGTGCGAAAATAAGTTATTTGACGATTTGACCGGGCAATCAGTTCCTCTAAGAAAGAATTTTTAACAGCTGACGAATAAAAACCTGTGGGACTAAAGTGGTTAAGATAAATATCGCCCTTTTTGATAGTAAGAAGTTTCTTTTTCCAAGCATCAGGAATTGGACTTTCTTTTGTAAGGAGGGGGCGTGTACCAAATTGAAAAGCAATAGCGCCTAATTCTGGATTGTTAATCCAGGTTTTCCATTCTTTTAAGAACCAGACCCCACCAGCCATGATAATAGGAACTTTATGCAATCCCATTTCATTCATAATTTTTCGTAATTGCAAAACACGTGGAAAGGGATGTTCAGGTTTTATTGGGCTTTCACTGTTACTAAGACCATTATGGCCACCAGCTAACCAAGGATCTTCATAGACAACCCCTCCGAGCCATTGTTGAACGCGTTTATAAGCTCGTTTCCAAAGAGCATTAAAAGCTCTTCCAGAAGAAACGATAGGATAGTAGTAAACACCATATTTTGCAGCGATTTCACCTAGTTTATAAGGCATGCCCGCACCACAAGTTATACCATGGATTAAGCCTTTTGCTCTGTCTAAAACATTGTGAAGGACATGTTCAGCACCAGCCATTTCCCACAAGACGTTCATATGGATCCGGCCCTGATTTCCAGCTACGTCGAAAGCTCTCTGGGCTTGAGATACAGCGCCTTGAATAGCATAATTAAGGAGTTCATTATGTCGTTCACGGCGAGTAGACCCCATATATATTTGAGGGATAATAGTACCATTTTCATCGTATGAATCGGAATTTACGCCAGAAAATGTTCCAACGCCGGAAGCAGCCGCCCAGGCACCTGTACTAGCACCATTGGATACAGATATGCCCTTGCCGCCCTCTATAAGAGGCCAGACTTCTTTTCCTGAAATCATAAGGGGATTTACGATACTCACTATACATCCTTAATATATATTTATAGACAAGCTTTACGGCTTAGGCGCAATTTTCCTCTGTCATCTTCACCAATGATTTTGAAAGTTACTTCATCATCAATATTTAGATAGTCAGTTACTTTATCGATACGAGTAGGTTCAATTTCGCTGATGTGAATAAGACCACTAGCTCCATTAAGAAATGTCACAAATGCTCCATAAACAGTTGTATTTGTTACTTTACCTGTATATATCTTACCAACTTCTGGCATTTCTTTCGATTCATAGTTCACTAGATTTCTCCTTTTTAGTATTTACAATATTACAAACAAGCTTTACGACTTAGGCGCAATTTTCCTCTGTCATCCATACCAACGACCTTGAATGTTACTTTATCGCCTATGTTTAGGTAGTCAGTTACTTTATCGATACGGGTAGGTTCTATTTCACTGATGTGAATAAGGCCGCTAGCACTACCGAGAAAAGAAACAAATGCACCAAAATCAGTCGTTTTTGTTACTTTACCTGTGTAAACTTTACCAACTTCTGGAACTTCTACCAGACCCTGAATCCATTCAACAGCGCGCTTTGTTGCATCTTGGTTAGTACCAGCTACTTTTACTAGCCCATCTTCACCAATATCAATTTTTGTATTAGTCTCTTCGATAATTTCGCGGATAATTTTACCACCCGGACCAATTACTTCGCCAATACGATCTTTAGGAATATGGAAAAGTTCCATCTTAGGAGCATGAGAGTTGAGTTCTTTACGAGCGCTTTTTAAGGCTTTATCCATTTCACCTAAAATATGAAGACGTCCACGACTTGCTTGGTCAAGTGCTTTTTCCATAATGGCTTTATCAATGCTCGTAATTTTCAAATCCATTTGAAGAGCTGTTATACCATCTTTTGTACCAGTTACCTTGAAGTCCATATCTCCTAGGTGATCTTCATCGCCTAATATATCAGATAAAATGGCAAAGTCATTTCCTTCTTTTATAAGACCCATAGCAATACCTGCTACAGGTTTAGCTAGAGGCACACCAGCATCCATCATTGCCAAAGCGCAACCACATACAGTAGCCATAGAAGAGGAACCGTTAGATTCTGTAATATCAGATACCATGCGAATTGTATAAGGGAAGGCGGCTTTATTAGGAATAACTGATCTTAGTGCGCGCCAAGCTAATTTTCCGTGACCAACTTCACGGCGACTTGGAGGGCCCATTCGACCCGTTTCACCTACTGAAAAAGGGGGGAAATTATAGTGTAGCATAAATGATTCACGGTATTCACCATGAAGATCATCAACGATTTGCTCATCTTGCCCTGTTCCCAGAGTTGTTACAACTAAAGCCTGCGTTTCACCGCGTGTAAAAAGGGCAGAACCATGAGTATGAGGAAGAATGTTTACCTCACAGGAAATAGGACGTATATCATCTAAGCCACGACCATCAATACGTTTTCCTGTTTTTAAAACCATACCACGAACAAGATCTTCTTCTAATGCTTTGAAAGCAGTTGAAGAAGAAGAAAGTTTTTCTTCGTCATCTTTTAAGGATTCTTTAAGTTCATTTTTTAAAAGGCCAATAGCTTCATTGCGCTTAGATTTTTCAGTATTTTTATAAGCTATATCAAGGTCTTTTTTAAATTTATTTTCGAGTTCTTTTTTAAGTTCTAAATAGCCATCTTGTTCTTTAGGCAGAGTCCATGCTGTTTTCCCAGATTTTTCAACCAGGCGCTCAATCATCTCAATAACAGGTTGAAATTCTGTATGACCAAACATAACAGCTTCCAACATTTTACTTTCAGATAATTCTTTAGCTTCTGATTCCACCATCAAAACGCCTTCTTTTGTGCCTGTTACTATTAGATCAAGCTCTGTGCTATCTAACTCTTGTAGGGTAGGGTTTAGAATAAAGGCATCATTCTTGTAAGCTATACGGGCACCAGCCAGAGGGCCATGAAAGGGTATTCCAGAAACAGCTGCAGCGGCAGAAGCCCCTATCATTGCTGGAATATCACCGCTATTTTTCCCATCAAAACTAAGGACAGTGCAAATGATTTGAGTATCATTCTTAAATCCTTTAGCAAACAAAGGGCGCATTGGGCGATCAATCAAGCGTGAGGTTAGAACTTCGCGTTCAGAAGGTCTCGTCTCTCTTTTAAAAAATCCTCCAGGAATTTTCCCTGCAGCAAAAGATTTTTCTTGATACAAAACCATTAGAGGAAAGAAATCCAGTTCAGGAGAAGATTTTTTTGACGAAACTATCGTACATAGAACAGTTGTACCACCATAACGAACAACAATTGATCCATCTGCTTGACGTGCTATTTTTCCTGTTTCAAGGCTAAGGGTTCGTCCACCCCATTGAATTTCTTCGCGTTCAATTTTAAACATGTATACATTTCTCTTTTATTTTTTCAAAGGGGTTTATAACAAGGCTTTTTATTTTAGCGACGTAAGCCAAGTTCTTTCACAATTGCTGTGTAGCGATCTTTTTCTATTTTTGTAAGATAGTTCAGCAGGCGACGACGGCGGCTAACCATTTTAATAAGACCTAAACGGGAGTGAAGATCTTTTTTATGGGTTTTCATATGCCCTGTGAGGCTTAATATTCGTTCTGAAAGAACAGCAATCTGTACTTCTGGAGAACCAGTATCACCCTCATGGCGAGCATACTTCAATATAACTTTTTGTTTTTTTTCAGCAGTAATCGACATCGTATCTCCTTAATTTATAGGTTAAAACCACGGTCAACTCTCATAGCCCCATCTTCTATTTTTGCTAGGGCCACAAGGGTGTGATCCTTAGTCAGACATTTAAAGACAGGGGCCTTTAGAATTTCTTGCGGAAAAATAAAGCCCTTTTCAATTTCTGTTTTAATAGATATTTTTTGACCATAACCTAACCGTTGAGCTATATGTTCTCCGATAACTAACGCCGGGATGTCGTCCAGCACAGATAAAAGAGAAAACAAAATAACTTTCTCCTTATGCACGATTTCTTCAAGAGATTCCAGTAAAATCGCATTTTCTATAAAAAAAGGTCCCACATGGGTACGTTTCAAAGTTACAACATGTCCACAACTACTAGATTTTTTGGCTATATCTCTGGCAAGAGAGCGTACATAGGTGCCTTTAGAGCATATAACTTCAAAAGAGGATTCTTTTTTATTTTTATCATGTTTTAGCAATTTTAAAGAGTGTATATGGACAGGACGGCTAGCTAAAATAAAATCTTTATCTTGACGAGCAAGCTCATAAGCACGCTTTCCATCAACTTTTAAAGCGCTATATTTGGGAGGAACTTGTTGTATATTTCCTAAAAAAGAAGGAATAACATTTAATACTTCTTTTTTTGAAGGGATAAAATCGGATGTTTCTGAAATACGTCCTTCAGCATCTTCTGTAGTAGTAGCCGTGCCCCATCGCAAAGTGAAATCATATGTTTTTGAGGCACCTATAACATAAGGAATAAGCTTACAAGCCTCGCCTAAAGCTAGGGGTAGGACACCAGTTGCTAGAGGATCTAGTGTTCCAGCGTGCCCTATTTTTTTTATGCCTAAAAGACGTCTAACATAGCCAACTACCTGGGAAGAAGTTTTTCCCAAAGGTTTATTTATAACAATCCAACCATTTGAAATATCATTCGTCTGTTTTTTCATATAAATCTTTTCTTACTAGAGGGGTATTAAACAGAGACTCAGTGTAGTCAGCTTTATGTTGGAAGGTATCTTCATAAAATTTGAGAACAGGTATATATTTTAAGGATGTATGTTTAGAAATAAGCTTTCCAAAAGCTGCAGAATTTAGCTGAAAGACTTCAAGGGTTTGTTTAGGATCACAATCAGGAGGGAGGGATAAGAATATTTTTGCATGACGAAGGTCAGCACTGAGCTCAACATGAGAAATATTAATAAAAAATTTATCAATTTTAGGGATATATAGTTTTCCTGATACAAGATTCTTTGCGAGAAGACGCTGAATCTGTTCCCCAACACGTTTTTGTCTGACCCCTTTTGGTTGATTTTTATAAATAGACATGTAAACGGTCTTTAATTTCTAATCTAGAGTGCGAGCTATTTCTTCTACCTCAAAACACTCAATAACATCAGCCTCTTTTATATCATTATAGTGTTCTAAAGCTAAACCACATTCAAAACCTTCTCTTGCTTCAGTCACTTCATCTTTGAAGCGTTTCAAAGATTTTAAAGAGCCTTCATGAATAACGATATTATCGCGCAAAAGACGTACTTTACATCCGCGTTTCACAGTACCTTGAGTAACCATACAACCAGCAATTTTCCCAACTTTCGTTACGGAAAAGACTTGACGAATTTCTGCATACCCAAGGAAATTTTCACGCTCTATAGGAGCAAGTAAGCCACTTAATAGATCTTTTACATCATTAATGGCATCATAGATAACAGCGTAGTAACGAATATCTATACCATTTTTCAATGCGGCATCTCTTGCAAGAGTATCTGCACGAACATTAAAGGCAAGGACGAAGGCCCCAGACATCTGAGCTAAAGAAATATCAGAGGCACTAACACCACCAACGGCACTGTGAATAATATTAACAGCTACTTCAGTTGAGGAGAGTTTTTCTAAGCTTGATTTTAAAGCTTCTAAAGAGCCATGCACATTCGTTTTTATAATAATGGGCAACTCCTTAAGAGATCCTTGAGCAGCTTTAGCAAATAAGTCTTCTAGAGAAGATGCCGTCTGAGCTAGTTTTTCTTGTTTTTTTATTTTTTCAGCATTTGTTATAGATATTTCGCGTGCTTGAGGTTCGGAAGGAACAGTTAAAAAGAGATCACCTGCTTGAGGGGTGTTATCAAATCCTGTTATTTCAATAGGCATAGAAGGAAGGGCATATTCAATTTTTTTATTATGATCATTTGAAAGCGAACGTACACGGCCAAATGTTGATCCAGATACAAATATGTTGCTTTTTTGCAGTGTCCCTTGTTGAATAAGAATAGTCGCTACAATACCGCGTCCTCTCTCTAGGCGAGATTCAATAACAACACCTTGTGCAGGAAGGGTAGAACTTGCTTTTAGGTCAAGCAATTCTGCTTGGAGTAATATAGCTTCTTCAAGCTTATCTAAATTTGTTCCCTTTAGAGCTGACACTTCAATTTCTAAAACATCCCCCCCCATAGATTCTACTATAATCTCTTGATTTAGAAGATCTTGACGAATGCGGTCTGGGTTAGCATCTTGTTTATCAATTTTATTAATAGCAACGATAATTGGGACTCCAGCAGCTTTTGCATGATTAATAGCTTCTATTGTTTGTTCTTTAATGCCATCATCAGCAGCTACAACAAGGATAACAATATCTGTCACATTAGCTCCACGAGAACGCATTTCACTAAAAGCAGCATGACCAGGTGTGTCAATAAATGTAATTTTCTTTCCAGCTAGAAGAGTAATCTGATAAGCTCCTATATGTTGAGTAATACCACCAGCTTCTCCCCCAACAACATCTGTTTTACGCAGAGCATCTAAAAGAGATGTTTTCCCATGATCTACGTGCCCCATGATGGTTACAACAGGGGGGCGTGTCTGAAGATTTTCTGGGTTAGCAATAGAAGCTTTTGCTAGCGACTCTAGGCTTGTTTCTTCAAGGTTTTTAATTTTATGACCAAATTCTTGAACAAGCAGTTCTGCTGTATCAGTATCTATGACCTGATTGGTAGTAGACACAGTACCCATTTGCATTAATTTTTTAATAACTGCAGAAGCTCTTATAGCCATACGATTTGCTAAGTTACTAACGGTAATGGTTTCAGGAAGAATAACTTCTCGGGGAATAAACGTCCCGGGTTTTTTTGCGGATCCTTTTTTCTTTGGAGGTGTTTTCTTTACTAAAGAAGGTTGAGGAGCAGCACCACGTTGGTTCATAAAAATAGAAGACAAAGCTGACTCCTCTTCTTCCAGAACAGTCTCCACATTTACTTTCTTAGATTGGCGGCGTTGGTTTTCTGTGCGTATTGCTGCTTTTTTGTCTTCTTTTTTAGCTCCCAGATCTTTTTCAGTAACCCCCTTTGTTTTAGAAGTCTTCTTGGAAGGGGCAGCCCTTAAAGCTTCAGCTTCTAGTTCTGCAATGCTTTTTTTCTCTATTACGGCAGGCTTTTTTTCGTCAATAGTTTTCTTTTCTTCTTTTTTTTTCGTTAACTCATTTTGTTCTTTTATAAAAGTGTCTACTTCTTTTTCTTGTTGAGTATCTAAGCGCTCTTTTTGTAGTTTTTTTCGTTGATCTTCTTCAGTTAACCGACGTTCAGCCATTTCTTTTTCAACATTTTCAGCTTGACGAAGAACGCGCATACGTGCTTCCCACTCACTGGATGTAAATTTACCTTTTTGTTCAGATGTTTCTCCTTTTTTAACAGATGTTGATTTAGTTTCAACCAGCTGAGAAGCTTTGTTTATAGAGTCTAATTCTTCAGGGGGTGCAGCTACACGCTTACGCTTTATTTGAACGGTAAATCGGCTACGATTTTTATCTTCAGACGCTATTAAATCTGATAGGTTTTTATTGATTGTTAGCTTGCCCTTAAGTCCTAAGGGCTTTTTTTCATTTTTATCTGTCATGGAGATACCTCATACAGTTTTTTATTTTTCTATTTCTTTTTTTCAGCTGCATACTCATCATCAAACCAACCAGCTTTTTCACGTGCCTTTAGAATAAGGTCCTGAATAGCATTTATTTCCAGAGACTTTAGTTTTGCGGGTTTTAATAAGTCTTGCAACTCATCGGCTGCTAGATCAGAAAAATCTTCAAGAGTTAGCACAGCATTTTCAGCCAAGAGTAAAAGGGATTCGCTATTAAGCTCAGATAATTCTTTCAAGGATTCTTCAATTTTAAATTTCTTAAGTTTTTCTTTACAATCATTTTCAAAGTTTTCTAGAAATTTTTTTGCTCTATTTTGTAGCTCTAAAGCAATACTATCGTCAAACCCTTCAATAGAAGATAGTTCACTTAGTTCAACAAAAGTTAATTCATCTAAAGAAGTAAACCCTTCAGAAACTAAGAGGTGCGCGATTACATCGTCTACATCAAGCATTTCCTCGAATTTTTTTGTTAAAACTAACATTTCTGCTTGGCGTCGTTCAGTTTCCTGAGCCTCTGTTAGAATATTAATATGCCAACCTAAAAGATTAGAAGCAAGGCGAACATTTTGTCCACGGCGACCAATAGCTATGCTAAGCTGATCATCTGGAACAATAACGTCCAAAGTTTTATCTACTTCATCTACAATAACTTTCATAGCTTCAACAGGCTTTAAGGCCTTTACAGCTAGCGTACCTATATCTTCAGACCAAGGTACTATGTCTACTTTTTCACCTTGAAGTTCATTCACGATAGCTTGGACACGACTGCCACGCATGCCAACACAGGACCCAACGGGATCAATAGAGGGGTCTGTTGAATAAACACCAATCTTTGCACGGCTACCAGGGTCTCGCGCAACCGCCTTTATTTCAATCAGCCCATCATAAATTTCGGGGACTTCTTGTTCAAAAAGTTTTGCCATAAATTGAGGGTGTGTTCTTGAAAGAAAAATTTGAGGTCCACGAGGTTCTTTTCTAACATCACGGACGTAAGCACGAACACGATCTCCCATACGGAAGTTTTCTTTAGGAAGGCACTCATCTTTTCGCAGACAAGCTTCCGCTTTACCCAGGTCAATAGTAACAGATCCAAAATCTGAGCGCTTTACTGTGCCACTAGCAATAGTACCAATACGATCTTGAAAATCATTAAATTGACGTTCCCTTTCAGCATCACGCACACGCTGAATAATAACTTGTTTTGCTGTCTGTGCTGATATTCGTCCCATATCAACAGGAGGAAGCAGCTCTTTAAGATGTTCTTCAGTAGTGATTTCTGGACTAATAGCTTTCGCATCTTTTAGAGAAATTTCTGTTGCAGTATGTTCAACCTCTTCTACTATTTCTCTGTAACGTTGCAAAGAAACTTCACCAGTTTTACGATCAATATGTGCACGTATATCAAGTTCTTGACCGTATCTAGTAAGGGCAGCCTTCTGAATGGCCATCTCCATTGCTTCAAAAATATCTTCTTGATCAATATTTTTTTCACGGGAAACAATTTCTGCTACTTGTAGAAGCTCTGGGCGGGGCATAGATGCTGATATTTCATTCATATTCTTTACCTTATTTTTCTAGTTACTTTTTATTTCAATTAATTCTTTCACGTTTTTTTCCATCAGAAGATGTGCACTTTTAATATTATTGTACTCAAAAGTAAGCAGATCTTTGGATTTAGTATCTTCAATAGTTACTTTTTCAGAGGTGGGGTTTCTGATAACACCCTCGAATTGCCGACTATCAACCAGCTTTTCTTTGAGGGTTATTTTAGATAGATGGCCGTTAAATCGGCAAAAATCTTCGGGACGTATAAGAGGTCGTTCAACACCTGTAGAGCTTACCTCCACATTATAATCCCCACCGATAGGGTCTTGGACATCTAATAATTTTAGGATAATGCGTGTTGCTTTTTTACAATCTGAAAAAGAGATTTCCTTTTCATCTATACGTTCAATCATAACTTGTACAATACACTGACCATGATGTTGGTAATTAATTGTTTGCACAAGTATATAGCCCTCTTTTTTTAAAAAGGGTGTTACTAGTGTCTCAAACTCTTGCAGTGTACTCATAAAACTTCCAATGTTTCTAAAAAAAAAGGCGGGTCCCTTTAATTAGGCCCACCGCGACGGCGTCTAGCAAAGCAACAAAGGCCTAGCTAATATGTATATCCTTCCTAGGACTGTATTTCTACTTCACCTGTTATAACCTTGTCAAGCAAAAAGTAGGCCCCTTGTAGTACAGACATTAGGAGTACCCTTATTTTTTATATAGATTTTGATTTTATTGATCTGTTCTTTTTTTTAAGGTATCATAATGGATGAAAAAAACATAGAGAGCTTTATGAAAAAAACGTGGCCGAATTATAATTTTTATTTAAAAACAGCATCTAAAAAAAGTGTTCCCATAACTATTTTAAGGAAAGAGGATGTAAAAACTTGGGCTAAAAAGCAGACTCAAGTAATAAAAAAATATTTGTCTACTAGGAAATTTATAGGAAAAGAAGGGCAGATGATAGCCATTCATGAGACAAATGGTGAAATAAGTCAAATTCTTTTTGGTATAGGAGAAGGGGAGGGAGACAGTGCTTTTTGGGCTTGTGGTAGTTTACCAAAGTTACTACCTGAAAGTTGTAGTTACTTTATAGAGGATCCTAGTTGTTTGACTCTTTCTAATATAGCTTATGTGTGGGCGCTGGGCTGCTATGAGTTTATGGAATATAAAACAGAGGAGTCTAAAGTATTAGATGATCTACCGTATTTAGTAGTAGATAAGGAAATATTAAAAAAAGTGCAGCCAATAGTACAGGCTACTTATTGGATTCGCGATATGATTAACAGCCCACCAAACAAGCTAACACCAAAAATTTTGGCCCATGAAGCAGCTCATCTACGTGATACATATGATGCTTATTTGGAAAATATTGTGGGAGAAGATCTTCTTGCTTGTAACTATCCATCTGTGCATGCCGTAGGTAGGGCTAGCGATTATGATCCGCGCATTATTGATTTGCGTTGGGGGGAAACAAATCATCCTAAAATAACCCTTGTGGGTAAAGGTGTTACATTTGATACAGGGGGACTTAATATAAAGTCTTCTGGAAGCATGAGAAATATGCGTAAAGATATGGGAGGAGCAGCTCATGCTTTAGGTTTTGCAGCAATTATTATGGCTATGAAATTACCTCTTCAATTGCGTATTTTAATTGGTGCTGTAGAAAATGCAGTGTCTGGAAAATCTTTTAGGCCTTCTGATGTTATAAATACACGAAAAGGGCTTTCGGTTGAAATTGGCGATACAGATGCCGAAGGTCGTATTGTTTTATGCGATCTATTACATGAAGCTAGTGAGGAAAAGCCTGATTTACTTATTGATTTTGCTACGCTAACAGGGGCTGCTCGTGTGGCATTGGGGACAGATGTTCCAGCTATATTTTCTAACGATGATACTTTAGCACGGGAGCTTCAGGATATTAGTTTAGCTTGCCATGATCCTATGTGGCATATGCCAATATGGAAAGCATACAAGCCAGGATTAAAAAGTAGTTTAGCTGATATAAATAGCATTAGTAAGGATTCTTATGGGGATGCAATTGCTGCGGCAATCTTTTTAGATATGTTTGTAGGAAAAAATATTCCATGGATACATTTAGATTTTATGGGCTGGAATACATTTTCTAAGCCTGGACGACCAGAGGGAGGTGAAGTGCTAGGGTTGAGAGCACTGTTAGTTTTGCTTAATAAAAAATTTGATTTGAAGCTAGATCTTATATAAGGGCAGTTTAAAAGCTTAGTTATTCAGGGGGAGTAAAAGAAATGGCAGTAACTATATAGTAATATGAAGGACTCTATTGCAAAAAATAAAATTAAGCAAAAAGATCTTCCAATACTTCCGGTTTGGTTTTTCCTAAAACTTGGCTCACAATATCTATATCACTCTCCTCTATGGTCAAATCAAGTTCTGTTTTAAACCCTATTGGGCAATGAGGCTCTTCTGGCAGTTTTTTCCCCTCTGGGAGGAGGGAGTTAAGCTGTTTAATAAGGCCCACAAAATCCTCATACAAAGTATGGGCGTATTTTTCCAAGTAATATCGCATAACAATAATTTTTTCTGTCTTCCTTTGAAAGGCTTCTACTAGGAGAGTAAAATAATTCCTATGGAGTGATTTTCCCCAGAAAGTGTTCATAATATTATACTCAGAGACAGTGAGAGAACGGTTGGAGTTTCTTTTCGAAAAAACAAAATCGGAGGTATTGATTTGCAACCTAGCTGCTTTGAGAAATGTGGAGAAAAGACTTTCATCAAGTAAATTAAAATTGATAATTGTTACATCTACGCCTCTTTTATGTAGAGAGAATAGAGGTTTCCATCTTTCAAGTATAGAGGATGTTATAGGATCGGGGGAGCCAAACTCTCGAAAACCGAAGAAGTGCCCCATTTTGGCCATTTGTTGATGATGGGACCAAAAAAATCCGTACAGCTCTCGCAAAAAGCAGATCACTTTAATTTTATTGGTTTGATGAAGCCTAGCCACCTCTTTCTCTAACTTTAAAAGTTTCCAGTCAGCAAAAAAATTTTCAGAAGACAGCAAAAGAGTATGACATTTAGCCTCTTTAGTTTCTAGTAGCAGCTTTTTCCACTGTGTTTGATTGGAGCCATACCTATATAAAGTCCCCTTATTTCCTGCTGTGTGGTATATAGCATCACAGCTGGAGGGTGTGGCAGGATAATAAATTCCTTGTGCTTGAAATGCCTCTTTGTTTTGTACAAAAAAATGTTGTAAGGCGGAAGAGCCAGTTTTAGCCGTACCAGAATGAAGAACTATTTGTATATCTTGCGTATATTCTTCTTCTTCTTTAGATTCATGGTAAGCTTCATTAAAACTTTTGTTCTGCATCATCATTCTCATAACTACATCATCTGTAGAGTCTCCAGCTTTTGGACCAAAAAAATAAATAGGGCCTAACTCATCTTTCAATAAAGTCGCTAAATCTCCTCCATCTACAATAGCTTCAGCAAACCCCCTAACTTTATTTTCCTCTATTCCACGAGTTTGATGTCCTATAGCCGTTTTTCTTGCTTGAATGGCTTGCTTGCGAATGCGTGGAGCTTCTATTTTAGATTCATGGTAAGCTTCATTAAAACTTTTGTTCTGCGTCATCATTCTCATAACTACATCATCTCTAGAGTCTCCAGCTTTTGGACCAAAAAAATAAATAGATCCTAACTCAGCTTTCAATAAAGTCGCTAAATCTCCTCCATCTACAATAGCTTCAGCAAACCCCCTAACTTTATTTTCCTCTATTCCACGAGTTTGAGTTTCTATAGCTTTTCTTTGATGTTCTATAGCCTCTTTTCTTGCCTGAATAGCTTGATTGCGAATGCGTGTAGCTTCTATTTTAGATTCATGACAAGCTCCATGAAAACTTTTGTTCTGCGTCATCATTCGCATAACTACATCATCTCTAGAATCTATATAACTTGGGCCAAAAAAATAAATAGACCC
>JAJRRM010000031.1 GCA_024279475.1 Alphaproteobacteria bacterium
AACGAACACATCCCAGAATGATTTCTCCTTGGTAGTGTTTCCATTTAAAATCAGTCATAGGCACAATTCTCTAATTTAAGTAGCAGAAAACTCATCTCATCAGATTCTACTATTTTTTGCAACAGGGCCCCTTGAAGAATGTTCTATGAGCGAAATTCGAAAGGTCTTTGAAACTAATGTTTTTGGACCGATGGTCCTTATTAAGGCCATTCTCCCTCACATGCGTCTGCAGAAGTCGGGATATATTGTTAATATTTCATCTGTGGCAGGTTTGGTTGCAGGGGCTGGCCAGAGCTTATATAATAGTACTAAATTTGCTTTGGAGGGGCTCTCAGAAGGATTGTCCCAAGAGCTAGCAGACTTTAACATCAAAGTAACCCTCATTGAGCCAGGTCCCTTTCGAACTAACTTTGCAGACGTATCTTCCCTTCATATTACGCCGCCTCATCCTAACTATAAGGATACAGCTGCAGATCAAGTACGTACTTACCTAAAACAAATGCATAATAATCAACCAGGTGATCCAATTAAAGCTGCTAACATTATGATTGATCTTTCAAAAATGGAATACCCTCCATTAAGACTCCCCTTGGGGGGCGTTGCTATGGATAGAATTAATGACAAATTTTGTAAGCAGGCAGAAGAATTTTCTAAATATGACTCTCTATCCAGATCTGCAGATTTTTAATATAGATTGCGGTTGAGGTTCAAAACACCAAACATAAAATTGCTTCTACTACAAAACAACAGGAATACTCAGAGCAAAAAGTTGTAGATCTTATTTATACTTGGAAAGGCTCTGTTGTAGAAATTCAATTATTGAAAAATTTATAGAGATTCTATTTTATAAACCCTCTATTTTCTGTGGTTTATAAAGTTCAGTATATAGCTCTAAATTACGATTTTTAATTTTTTGCAACAGAGCCTTTAAAATTAGAGCTTTAAATAGTGTAGTAAAATAGCTTGTAAATAAATATATTAAACTTTTTAAGGAAAAAATATGAGTTATAGTTTTCCTAAAAGTTCTTCAGAATGAATTTGGTACAATTCACCACTTTTTCGATTTTTAAGCTCTACATAGCCACTAGCTGCATTTTTGCCTACAATAACCTGCCATGGTAGACCTATAAGGTCCATATCAGCAAATTTGTAGCCTGTGCTTGCATTGCGATCATCATAAAGAACCTCTATGTTGTTTTCTTGAAGCTGGGCATAAATATCATTAGCAAGTTTTATAGCTACCCCATCTTTTGATTTAGCTAAAATAAGCCCCACTTTATAGGGTGCGATGGATTCTGGCCAGATGATACCACGGTCATCAAAGTTGGCTTCTATAGCTGCAGCTACAAGGCGTGACACACCTATTCCATAAGATCCCATTTCTGCAGGAACAAGAGAACCATCAGGTCCGTTTACTAGGGCATTAAGAGATCTAGTATATTTTGTGCCAAAATAGAAGATATGGCCAACTTCTATGCCGCGCTTAACAACTAGATTTTTTTCATGAATAGGGCAGGTGGCAGGGTCATGCATTTCACCAGAAGCTGCATAGAGGCCTTGAAGTTTTTCTAAATCTATAGAATCCAAGGATTGTGTGCGCATGGTTTCTATATCTTTATGATAATAAAGTTCATTTTCACCTGTCTCAGCAATGATATTGAATTCTTGGCTCATATTGCCACCTATAGCGCCTGGATCTGCCTTTACAGGAATAGCTACAAGTCCCATACGATTGAAAGTACGCAGGTAGCATTGATACATATTTTGATAAGAACGAATAGCACTTTCCTTATCTAAATCAAAAGAATAATTATCTTTCATTAAAAATTCTCGACCACGCATTACCCCAAATCGAGGACGAATTTCATCACGGAATTTCCACTGAATTTGATAGAGGCTTATAGGCAAGTCTTTGTAGCTTTTTACATAGCGACGAAACACATCTGTAATCATTTCTTCATTAGTTGGAGAGTAACACATTTCGCGGTTATGGCGATCAGTAAAAGCTAGAAGTTCTTCTCCGTAGCATCCATAGCGGCCGCTTTCTTTCCATAGATCCATAGGTTGAATAGTAGGCATAAGAACTTCCTGAGCGCCAAAGCGATTTTGTTCTTGCCGGACTATTTCTTCAATTTTTTTTAGCACGCGTAAACCTAAGGGCAACCATGTATATATTCCTGACCCAGCTTGAGCAATCATGCCAGCACGTAGCATTAATTGGTGCGAGGGTATAGTGGCTTCACTTGGTATTTCTTTAGAGGTTGGCAAAAAATAGCGACTTAAACGCATAGGTAATAGTTCCTTTATCTTATTATTATTGACTGTAATGAAACCTTGTGTTTTCGTCCAGATATTTTATTATTGCTTTTTATAAACAGGAATAACAATGATTAGAGTTGCACGAATTACAATATTAGGAGGAATACTAATAGCAGTTGCTTTGGGTAAAGAGAGCTCTTCAGAAGCAAGCAATAGTATAGAAATATCAGGTACTGATGTTATGATGATACTTAATTGTGGAATTGCAGCAAATTCCTGCATACAGGAAATGAAAAAAAAAGATAATGATAGAAAAAAAACCTCTACATGTTGCAAAAAATTAAAAGCTGTTCAGAAAAACTGTTGTAGAAATAAATCAACTAAGGATTTCATTGATAAAAATTTTTTAGAAAAACAGCCTTTTAATGCAGCTATTGTATGCGAGACTATAGGTCAAGTGATCAAAGTGTGTGATAGCTCGCCACAGTGTGTAGAACAACTTATATTTGCGAGCTCTAAGGGGAAAGAAAGCATAGCTTTATTAGAAGTAGAATCAGTAGACAGATGGTCTGTAGAAATGAGAGAAACTGTACAATTATGCTGTAAAGATAAGAACTTTACTGACATTGATCTAAAGCTATTTAATGAAGTTTTGAAAAATAAAACAACTATTCCACAAAAAGTGCAAGACTATTGTAATAGATAAATGTTCTTTCCTTACTAAGGTATATAAAAAGAAAAAAATCTAATTTTTAAGTTTTCGCTATTGCTTTTTTGAATCTGTTTTCAACTTGTTGTTTCATTGTTTTTTTCTTAGAGGCTTTTTTCATCTCATCTGCTTGAATAAGAGCAGTGGCTGCAAGGTCTTTTATTACATCAGCAGCGGCTACTTTTCTAAAACCTGCTTTTTTTTTGGCTGCTGCAAGGTCTTTTATTACATCAGCAGCGGCTGCTTTTCTAAAACCTGCTTTTTTTTGAGCTGCTGCAAGGTCTTTTTTTACATCAGCAGCAGCTGCTTTTCTAAAACCTGCTTTTTTTTTGGCTGCTGCAAGGTCTTTTATTACATCAGCAGCGGCTGCTTTTCTAAAACCTGCCTTTTTTTTAGTAGCAGCACTTTCTGGATTTAGTTCATTAGCGGTAATTCCTGATTTAATATTTTTAGAGGCACTTACTGTATTTTTGATTAAATTTTTAACAGGATTTTTATCGGAAAAATTGTTTGTGCTGCTATTATTAGCTACAGGAGAGACAGCTTTATTAGTCGTACTAGCTCCGTGAGATTCAGAATTACAGCAAAAGCAGCAATTGCTACAGGCAGTCTTTGCAGCAGTTTTTGAAGCAGTCTTTTTAGAGGTCTTTGAAGAGGCTAGAGGGAGAGGCTTAGTTGTGGAAGAAGATGCACTTGCTAGTAAGGTACTTAATTCGGTAGAGCTTAGCTGACGAAGGCTCATATTACTCTTGCCAAGAACAATTTGTAGGCCCTTTTGATCCCCTACACGCTGGCGATGCTCACCAGAGGAGGATAGTTTTGCATAAAAGAAAGCGGCCTGCGGTAAAGGATATTCAAAGGTAACTTTATAAGGTGTTACTTTTTGGCCAGGAACAATTTCCCAGTTTTTTACTTGCATCTGAACGGGATAATCTAAAGTAAGCTGTTTCTTTTTACCAAAATAAGAGCTTGCGGACATACCAAGGAACTTATTAATAAGTGTTTTATCATAGAGTATGACAAGGTCTAGAGCTACAGCGGAGTTGTTATTTGCATTAGATTGAATGTTAAAACTGACGAGTTCTAAAAAAACTTCAGCAGTTTCAACGCAAGTACTACTACTACAAGCTGTTAAAAAACTAACAATAATAAGAACCATATGTTTTTTTATCTTATTGATCAAAATCATGAAGCTTCCTTAACGTGGGTATATAATTTTTTCTGACTTGTCTTTTAAAATGCTGTTATTCATAGAAATATCTTTATAATCAATTTCTTCTCTCATGAAGTTTAAGACATCATTAGCAAATTTTTCAGCTTTGTAAGCACCTATTTGCACGCGATAATTAGCACTTCTTTTTTCAGTAGCAGGTCGGTGCACAATAAAAACACTATATCCTTTCTGTTCAAGTTCTTTATATTTTTCCAAAGCTTTATTTTTTATAGGAGAGGCAAATAGTACAATAGATTTATAAGATGCTTGTTTTATTGAATTTTTTACTAGGTGGTGAACGGTTGTTGGTGGTGTATTTAGAACATCGTTGTGATCATTTTTTTTAATAAGAGTAGGGCTGTAGGAAGCAGGCTGTTTTTTATTTCTCAATTTTATTTTAGAGGAAGATTTAGAGGTTTTTTTAATTTTTTTTAGATCACTGGATTTCTTAGTAGTAATGTCAATATTTTCATACACAATGGGGAGATTTTGAAGTTTTTGTGTTTCTTCCTCATATATTTTATTGTAGGAAATTAAAAAAAGAGCTGTTAAAAAACCCCCAATAAAAAATAATACACCCAGAAGAGAAAGGGCGCCAGAGAGACCAAAAATAGTAAAGCGGTTAATACAGAAAAAATACTGATTTGATTTAGCTAAGTATTCCTGCACCCAAGTAAAATGAGCGTCCGTTAAAACATTATTGGTTTCTGAGGAAAAATTATTTACTTGTTTAATAGTAGAATTTTTTTTGTCTGTTTTTTGGTCGGATACTGGTTCTTTTTCTAAAAATTGAGGTAAGGGGGAAGCATTAGAAGGAACAGTTTTTTTATATTTTTTTGAGGGAGAACTAGGGGTATCAGAGCTTTCTTTAGGGGAAGTATTAGAAGGAGATTTTTTACCTAAAAAACTCGGAATAGGAGGAGGGGAAGATCCACTAGAGAATTTTCCAGATGAGGAGCCAGTTTTTGGCGGGATATTTTTATTATTGTCTGCCACTTTAAAGTTTACTCATTGATATTACTGTCTTATGAATTGTATCATAGGCTTTGTAATACCTCAATAAGTAATAGTAGTTTGAGTTTTTACTTATTGCTAAAATATTATTTTTAATATTCTTCCTGTTTTTTTTACATTTTGGAAACTTGATTTTACTTTGAGAATCTTTTAGGGTTGGGACACATTTTATCATAAGAGGAATATCTCATGGCTCGGCTAAAAAAGATACGAAAAGCTATATTGCCTGTTGGCGGTCTGGGGACACGATTTTTACCAGCAACAAAAACTATGCCAAAAGAAATGATGCCTATTTTAGACAAACCTCTTATACACTATGCAGTAGAAGAGGCTATAAAATCAGGCATTGAAGAATTTATATTTATTACAGGGCGCGGTAAAACAGCCATTGTTGATTATTTTGATAGGTCATATGAGCTCAATGAGACTCTTCTAAAAAAAAATAAATTAGATGAGTTGAACTTGGTTAACGAATTGGTTTTGCTTCCTGGCAAGATGAGCTTTATTCGTCAACAGGAACCATTAGGTTTGGGGCATGCTGTTTGGTGTGCTCGTAATTTTATAGGGAATGAGGCTTTTGCCGTTATTCTGGCAGATGACTTAATTTTTTCAGATACTCCTTGCTTGCAGCAACTTATAGAAGTTTATAATGAAGCTCCGGGTAATATAGTTGCAATTATGGATATATTAAAAGATCAGACTGGAAAATATGGCATTCTTGATACTAATAAAAGAGAAAAGGGGAAGATTGTAGATGCTTATGGTATGGTGGAAAAACCTTCTCCAGAAAAAGCTCCATCTACATTGGCTGTTATTGGTAGGTACATTTTGGATGCTTCTATTTTTGATTTTCTCTCCAAAGAAGAAAAAGATTCTACAGGAGAGATTCAGCTTACAAGTGCTATTGATGCTATGGCAAAAGACGTGCCGCTAAAGGGGGTGCGTTTCTTGGGAGATCGATATGATTGCGGGGATAAAGCAGGATTTTTGGAAGCAACTATTCGCGTAGCTTTGCAGCATCCTGAAATAGCAGAAAAGGCGAGAGATATCATAAAACAGGCACAGGAAATTAAAGTATGAAAATAACAGTTGTTGGCACAGGGTATGTGGGTCTTGTAACTGGTGCATGTTTTTCTAAACTTGGCTATGATATTGTTTGTGTAGACAAAGATACAGCTAAAATTGACGATTTAAAAAAGGGTATTGTTTCTATTTATGAGCCAGGGCTTGAGGATTTGGTACAGAAAAATATAAAGTCTGGTAACCTGAAATTTACTACGAATTTAAAAGAAGCTCTAGAAAAAACAGAAGCTGTTTTTATTGCTGTAGGAACGCCATCTCGTCGAGGTGATGGTCATGCTGATCTTGCTTATGTTTTTGGTGTTGTAGACGAGCTAGCAGAAAATCTTTCTAGCGAAGTGGTTATAGTAACAAAATCAACGGTTCCTGTGGGGACAGGGAGAGAAATATACAAGCAGTTGAAAAAAAAACGCCCAGATTTAGTTTTTCATGTAGCTTCAAATCCAGAGTTTTTGAGAGAATGGGCAGCTATTGAAGATTTCATGCATCCTAATAGAGTTATGATTGGAGTAGACTCTGTCAAAGCCAAGAATTTAATGGCACGGGTATATAATCCGCTTTGTATAAATAAGACGCCTATTATTTATACATCGATAGAAGCAGCTGAGCTAACAAAATATGCTTCTAATGGTTTTTTGGCTATGAAAATATCATTCATTAATGAAATAGCAGATCTTTGTGAAAAATGTGGAGCAGATGTAAAAGAGGTAGCAAGAGGGATAGGTTTTGATGATCGTATAGGTGACAAGTTTTTACATGTAAGCCCTGGGTATGGAGGGTCATGCTTTCCAAAAGATACAAAGGCTTTAAGTTATACAGCTCAGCAATATGATGCTCCACTAACACTTATAGATGCAGTTATTGCATTTAATGAAGCCCGAAAAAAATCAATGGGGTTACGAATTGAATCTATCTTGGGTAGTTTGAAAGAAAAAAAACTAGCTATTTTAGGGTTAACTTTTAAGCCTAACACAGATGATATGCGTGATAGTGCAAGCCTTGATATTTTGCCATATCTTATAGAGAAGGGCTCAAAATTAAACGTGTTTGATCCAAAGGGAATGAAAGAAGCAAAAAAACTTTTGGGGCACCTGCCGTTAAAATGGAAAAAAAACTCTTATGAGACATTAGAAGGAGTAGATGCAGTTGTTATTTTAACAGAGTGGGATGAGTTTAGATTTTTGGATCTAAACCATGTTAAGAAAATCCTTAAATCACCAGTTATTATAGATTTGCGTAATATGTATGATTTAGAAGAAATGCACAAAGCTGGATTTGAGTATCATTCTTTGGGCCGTAAAATCATTAAGCCTATGGATTAACAAGGAAAGAATATGGATAATTCAGTTCAGAAGCTGCCAAATGATATTATGCGACGCTACGATATTAGAGGCATATTTGGAAAAGAACTTACAGAAAGTGTAGCTTATAGTTTTGCTCGTCGCTTTGGGGCATTCCTACAAGGTCAAAAAGCACGATCAGTTGCTATAGGATATGATGGTCGTAAGAGTTCTCCAAAATTACTAATACCCCTTATAAGGGGATTGAGAGAGCAGGGGATAGATGTAATTAATGTGGGTCTATGTTCTACACCAGTTCTATCTTTTGCACATATTCATTTAAAGACAGATGCTGGGATTATGATTACAGGTTCTCATAACCCTCCAAAGCATAATGGATTTAAGATTACTTTTCGTCAGGAACCTTTTTTTGACCAATCTATTAAAAATCTTAATTATGTTATAGCCAAGAGCGTACCTCTTTCTCTAAAGGGAAATTTGGTAGAAAAAAATATCAATGGAGCTTATGCGCAACGTATTTGCAAAGACACAGACAAGTTGCCCTCTTATAAAATCGTGTGGGATTGTGGACATGGAGCTGCAGGGTCGGTTTTGCCAAAAGTTTTAGATTTATTACCGGGGCAACATACAGTTTTATATGGAGAAGTGGATGGAACTTTTCCAGCCCATCATCCAGATCC
>JAJRRM010000032.1 GCA_024279475.1 Alphaproteobacteria bacterium
ATGGCTTCTAAAATTTCTGAAAAATCATACCCTACTTCCATTTGGAATCTATAGAATCATCATTGGAGTTCTTTTCTTTTTATTCTGAAAAACAGAACAACCAACACCTTAATAACAAATTATAAGATATACATATAAGAACTAAAATGATAGAATTAAGAATATGTTCGGGCTCTCATCGTCCATTACTCTGGGCATCTCATCATAATTTACCGTAAGATCAATTTCATTTTTAGAACTTATAGTTGTGACTATCAAAACAACTCTCATTCAAAAAATTCCTTTGGAAGAAAACAATCTATCAAAAGACTTGAGAATTACAATTATTTTCAAAGTTTTCTACCTATTGAGCCTAACTACCTCTCCAAATTTAAAGAAACCTTCTTTTCCAACACCCACAGGAAGAATATAATCTACAATATTTTCTGCGACAACATTTACACTATATCTTCCTCTATTAGGTAAAGAAGGTCCTAATCTTAAATTTGAATATACTGATGTTGAATTATTGTTAAATATCTCATTCAGGGTATTACTATCAAGTATTCTAACTTCCCCACCTTCAAAATCAATGAAAGAGAATGCATCTTGCCCTGATACAGCAGCGACCAGATAATATCTTCCAGAGCTGAGGGACAAATCTTTTCCCCGAACCAAAGATTCAATAACTATTAATCTTGAAGGGTCCATTTTGATATCAACACGCGTAGTCTGCTCGAAGAGCTTTCCATTTTCGCTACTTTTATCTTCAATAAAAATTCAGAGATAAATAGAATCTGGCAAGATTCCCTACCCCTCTCTAAATAAACTTTTTAAAGATTTTTTTTGATGAAAGTGAGATCAATCTTTTCCTGCTATATCTGTGATATGCCTGCAAAGAATAAAGAAATATACAATAAATAAAATATTATAAAAAATTACATCAGACAATGTAGTACTATAAGTAATACCTGTAAAAATCTCAAGTATAATGAAGTAAACAATAGTAGCCGGCAGGACAATCATTACCAACCACCGAATAGCGACAACCCATCCTAAAGCAACATACCTTTGAAGAAAATTACTTCCTTCTTCTCCGTCATTGCATTTGTAGACATAATAAGTACCGCAAATAAGGATCACCGTAGCAATCAAAGCAGAGATTACATCCCAGATATTAGAATCCAAGATGAGAAAAGCATCAAAGGCATAAAATAACATTGATGCTATCAGGTACTTAAAAGATTCCCTTTCTGAAAGGCTTCTTTTTTTTAATTCTTTTTTAAGCTCTTTTATATTCCAAAAATACATATCAAGAAAAAAATCTGAAAAACTTTATACAAGTATAACAAAAATTCACTTAAATTTATTCACAGGCTTTAAAGACATAAAGTAGAGTAAATATAAAAATGATAAAATACTTCCAACAATGAAAACTGAAATTTCTTTGCTTCAGATAGTTTCCCATCCTCGAATTTTTCCCCTCCTCATCTGGCAGTTCCTCAACAATTGGTCACCTTGGATTGGAATAATAATGATCTATTTTAATAATTTTCTTGAGCTGTCCTTTACTCAAATTATGCTACTACAAAGTCTTTTTATGTTTTCATCTGCTTTTTTTGAAATTCCTACAGGAATCATAGGTGATAAGTTTGGACGCAAACTAAGTGTAATCGCTTCAGTATTATTTTTCTCCATAGGCTTTAGCATATATCTTTTCAAACTCCCTATAATCTTCTATTTCCTTGGCGAAATTATAATGGGAATAGGCAAAGCCTTTAGGTCAGGAAGTGATGAAGCTCTGCAATACGATACATTCAGGGAATTAAACTTGGAAAAATCTTATTCTAGATTTATCTCTTTCCAAAGGAGTGTGATCTTATCCTCTTTTTTAATCAGTGGAGTTTTCGGAACCTTGGCATTAAAATTAGGATTATCTCTAAGATTTCTGCTACTCTCTACACCTATATTTTATTTTGCATCTTTACCAATATTAATCTTTTTGATAAAGGAGCCTCTAGTAAGAACAAAAGAAAGTTTCATCCCCAATTATAGAAACTATATTAAAACAGCTATTCATACACACTAAGGAATTCTAAAATCTTGACGACAATGATAATAATAAGTACAATCCTCGGGGTAATCCGATATCTGGTCAATTGGTCAATCCAACCGCTTTTTCTCCGGTTTCATATTTCTATACAATACTTTACGATCATCATCATGACGACAACATCACTTACAGCATTGTTTATACACCAAGTTATCTTGCACAAAAAAATAAGATTAAATTATCTCTTGATTACAAATATACTAGTTATTATTAATATCTTATTCACTTCAATCTTAGTCTTTTTGAAATTTATAGCAAATGTCAATACCCTCTTGGCGATCACCTTTGTTATGCAGAGAGCTCTTTTTCAAGAGCTAATGACAATAGCACGAAGTCTCTGGCAACCTTTTATCAAAAGTTCTAATAGAGCTACAGTCTTAAGCGGAATATCATTTGTCAATACAATCCTTTTTGCTTCTATAAATATAATTTGGGGTAGGCTCCTTGATATCAGCGTATATTGGTCTACTTTATTTTCATTGACTTTCTTAACCCTTGCTGTGTTTGTCTTTACCTACCACCGGAGAAAATTATTGCTTCAAGCAGCTGCTAAAAAGACTTAATTACATACTTTCAAAACCCAAATCCCACCTCCGAGGTGGAGTTTGGATTAATACAGCCATACATCTACATCTCCCTGACTATCAGGACCAATCTCTCCTACTATTGTTTTATAGATTATCCCCGCTACTTTCTCCACTGGATCTCCTCGAAAATTTGTCATCCTTGTCTTTGTCATCCCCGGATTTATGGAAATGACATCGATCTTTCCTGCGAATTCATCTCTTAAAGCCTGAGTAAAACCTCGTACACCAAATTTACTTGCACAATAAGTCGTAAGTCCTGCATAACCAGTCTTTCCTGCCCCGCTTGCGATATTGATAATCTTCTTTTTTATCTTTGGCAAGAGGATTCTTGTCAGTTTTATCAACCCTTCAAGAGTTACTCTGAGCTGATCCTCAATTTCCTCAAAAGATTGATCCAGCAGGTTTTTCCACGAGATCACACCTGCGTTGTTTATTAAAACATCCAGATCTTCGATATTTTTTCCTAATGTTTTAATCGAATCATTATCTCTCAAATCAAGTTGGGAAAATCTGACAGCTTTTGCCCCTAGATCATATGCTTTTTTCTTAACTTTTTCAGCCTTATCTCCTGCAACATTGTAGGTTAAAAAAAGCTCAAACCCTTCTTTTGCAAGATAATAAACTACAGCTTCTCCTATTCCATGGGTTGCGCCTGTAATAAAAATCTTCATAGACAATATAATAATTATAACCTCTTGTAAGAATAAGTTCTATTTAAAAAAAGAACCTAGTTTATGCTATAATTTTTAGATGTCTCTTACATCCGCGGTAGCTCAATGGTAGAGCAATCGGCTGTTAACCGATGGGTTGCAGGTTCGAGTCCTGCCCGCGGAGCCAAGCTGAACGGGAAGCGTAAATAAATACTTTGTCAAACGGTTTCTTCCAGTCATAACGCAACGTTTTACCTTCCAGTCTTAAGTTCTGAAGTGTTAATTTTATAAGTCGTCTTTTTTCCTCAAGTTCAGAACTTTTAAACAGCTCGTAGCCTTTTTGAGCAAGTCTAAGAATATAATTTGCCGTAATATAATAACCTTCCTCAGCTTTTTGTAAATTTTCTAGTTTAAAGTCTATCTCCCTTATTTCCTTCTCAAACTTATTCCTGAATTTTTCATATTCACTCTCAGTAATTCTATCGTCTAATCTATCAAGATAAAGCTTTTCCATCCTCTTACTATATTTTTCCCTCTCTTTCACTAATTTATTAAAGAACTCTTCTCTAAATTTCATCTTCTGTTTATGAATTGCTTTTAAAGACTCCACTATATCTTCCAAAATCTCTTCAGGAATCTGCACACTTTTAAAGATTTTTGCAAATTGTTCTGTTAACTCTTCTTCTTTTACCCAAGCCGCATTATGTTTTCCATAATACTGAGTGCAATGATAATAAACATACTTTCCTTTCTTTTTCTCAGGAGTTATCATACATCCACAATCTGCACATCTTATAAGCCCACGATAAAGGAAAGGTAGCCCTGCAAATTTGAAATGTTTCTTGTGATAACCTGCTTTTATCTCTTGAACTTTTTCGTATAAATATCTGGAAATAATTGGTTCGTATCTATGAGGATATAGTTTTCCCTTAAATCTCATCATTCCATAATAAAAGGGGTTTTTTAATATTCCGTCTAATTTCCCCATAGAAAAATTTAGTTTGTAGTCTTCTCTTAATTTTCTTCTTATTTCCCTCATTGAGAAAGCACCTGAAGAATACCATTCAAAAATTTTCTTTACTATTTTAGATTCAAAATCATCTGTAACTATATCTTTCCTTCCATCTTCTCGTGTTATGTTTTTGTATCCATATGGAGCTTTTCCTGGCCAAACACCTTTTCTGAGCAACTGTTGCTGAACTTGCTTTACGTTATCGCTTATTACATCAGAATAATATTTAGCCAGTCCTAGTTTTACACTAAAGTTAAATTTATCTCCCGCCGACAATTTACTATTGATAACCTGACCTTCTGATACAAAGTGCAACTCAACTTCATCTTTTAAAGCCTTCTCGTATAAAGTCGAAACTCTCACATCAAAAATATTTCTTGAGAGTCTATCTACCTTAACAAAACAAATTGCTATTTTTTCTTTATATTTAAGAATATAGTCTAAGATCTTATCAAACTCTTCCCGATGATCTTTATAAGCGCTTTCGTCAAAACTAAACTCTTTAACGATTTTAAAACCTCTTCTTCTACAATATTCCCTCATTATGTTTAATTGAGCTTGTAAAGAATTACCAAATTCTTTTTGTTCTTCAGTGGATACCCTAGCTATAATTATTGCTTTCATCTATATTTTTTGAAATATAACTTATAGCTCTATTTTCATCTTCCTCTATAAATATCTCAACAGCTCTTTTAGCTGTCCTCAAAAGCTTTTTACTGTTTTCCCTTGCTTTAAAGGATTGCTGTATCAGTTGAGAGATTTTTTGTTGGATTTGGGAATCTATTTCGGGAATTAATAAATTCTTTATTTGTTTTGGTTTCCAATGAGAAATAATAGAACCCCCGCCCTCTCGTATAATTTGTATTCTGCCGATTATTGAGTTTATAACTAAAACCAAGTATTCTTTTTCAACTTCTACAACATTTAGTCTTACTATTCCACTTGCAATTATTCCCTTTAAGTTTTCCTTGACTACATAAGCAATACCTGGAGTTGCATCTTTAGTTAAAAGAATTTCTCCTTTTTGAGGTTCATACCTATCTTTTAATTTAAGGTATAATTCTTCGGAAATGTATTTTGGGTCTCTTTCTATTATTCCGAATTTATTAATATTGCTCACCCTGATAAATGGTATTCCTTCATCCTGATAATTTTTACTTCCTACCTCAATACCTTTTAAAATATCTGAAACCAGAAAATCTTTCAATGGTCTTAATCTTACTTTTCTCTTTAACTTAATCAAAAATTCATCATACTTTGGTTCCCAATATTCAGCATCCATTCTATCTGCTTCAACTACATCAGAAAGCGTCCGTATTGAAATATTCTCTTCTTCCTCAAATTCTCTACCATCGACTTTTATTTTTTTAGTTTTCGATTTCCAATCTTTTAACTCCAACTCCTCCAATAAAATCTCTTCAGCTTGTTTATAAAGTCGCTCTGCTTTCTGTCTTTCTTCATAGGCTTTAAGGACGAGATTTTCTATAAATTTTTGGAACTCTTCGGAGGGGATGGGGATTTTCAAGAAATTTAACCCTGTATGGTTTATTTCTGGAACTACTGCTCCATTGTTCTTTTGTAATATTGATATAACACCGTGTTTTGAATTCAAAAAAGCTACTAAATAGTAAGAATTTATTTTTTTTTGTATCGGTTTTATCCTAATTAAGTGAGAACTTATTATGCTCCCTTTGAGTCTTTCATCTACCATAGCAGATATTCCTAAAGTCCCTGACCTTGAAATAAGAATATCCCCTTCCTCTAATTTTATGGACTCTTTAATCTTTGAGTCTTTATGCACATAAACCACATTGTTTAAATCTAAGAAAAAAGGTTTTATATCACTTACCCTTAAGTAAGGTATTCCCGTTGAATAATATGTCCTAATCTCATCACCGTTAACATAAAAATAAGTAATTTTTTCCAGGAAATCCCATCTTTTCCTCTTTATCTTCTCTTCATTCTTTAAATAAAACGGATCATAATATTCAGCATCAATTCTCAATTCGCCTTCCAATTCAGAAATATTAACTATTGAATAATCTATTTTGTTATATCTTGCCACCTTCATATGTGTTTACCCTCAATTTCATCTAACTTTCTATTACACAATCGATCGCAAATCTTTATAAACTTATTTGTTCTGGGAACAAAGAAAAATTCTACTTTTCCAAAAAAACGTGAAAGCTCGTAGGTTTCTTTTACTAATTCTCGAAGATGCTTCGCCTTTATTTTAAAATTTTTTGTAATTTGGTTTACTACTAACTCACTATCACAATATACTTTAACCGTCCACCTAGTATATTCGATTGCAGAATTCAAAGCTCTAATTATCGCCGTATATTCCGCTACATTATTTGTTTTAACTCCTAAATACTCTACATATTCTTTAATAGGAGTACCATCGCTGTTTTTAACAAATATAAAAGCACAAGCGGCATGTCCTGGATTTTTTCTAGATGCCCCATCGGTATATATTTTCAACACATTGTCTTTTTTTATAAGATTTTTTTTCATTGCTGGAAAATTAAACGTCTTCTAAAAAATCAAAAGCCATATCACCTTGTTCCAATCTTTCCTTCCCCCAATTAATAAAGGCATCAGCTATATCAAAAAGATCTGTCTTATAAATAGGATTCCCTTTTTCATCTAATATTAAATTTCCCTCTTCATCTTTTACAAAAATGTAATTTCCTGAATTATCTTTAAATGATATTTTGGAAACTGCAAAGAAGATCGGATAGTCTTTTAACTTTGGATTTCCTCCCTCATCAAGCTCTTCCTCTTTCCACTTCCTTAAAAACAAAAGAGAAGTTTTCGTGCCTGTATGAGGTTTAAAAGTGTTTCCATGCAGACCTATAACTGCTAAAATACGAGCCTTTTTCATAATAAATTCTCTTATATACTTATCATTTGTATTATTAAATATTCCTTGAGGAAGCACTATAACTAATCTACCCCCAGGTTTTATCATATCTATTGCTCGCTCTATAAAAAGAATATGTCTATCTATTTTCGAGCCTGGTTTTTTCTTACTCTCAGGAACTATTTCATAAAGAGCTTTAAGCCAGGTTTCTTTTATCTCGCCAGCAAACGGGGGATTGGTCATTAAAATATCAAAGTTGAGTTTTTTAAAATCTTCACTTAGAACTAAGTCTTCAGATTTAAGACCAGTTCTGATCTCTGCACTCCATTTAGGAAACTCTAAAGAATTTTCTTTGTAAATATGAGACCTTCCGTCCCCTGCTATTAACATAATTGCCTTTGAAATCTTTGTAGCTTTTGGATCAAAATCTATACCCCAGAGATATTTTCTAGCGTAAGAACTTTTAATATCTTTGTCCTTCATGTTGTATTTATCCCACACATACTGCATTGCATGAACCAAAAAACCTGCACTTCCACAAGCAGGGTCGATAATATATTCTCTTCTTCTTGGATTAAGCATTTTTATAGCAGCATCTATTACTACCCTGGGAGTAAAATATTGTCCTTTTTTAGATTTTGCCACAGCAGGTAAAAGATACTCAAAGGCTTCATCAATAATTCTTAAATCAGAGTAAAACAACTTTATTTCCTGCATCTCTCCTACGCATACGCTTAAATGCTCTGCAGTCAAATTTATTTTATCTGTCCGTTCGAATATCCCTGTCCATTCTTTTTTAGCTCCTTCAAATAATTCTGATATAACTTTATAAGTGGTTTTGGGATCTTTATATTTTCTAAACTTAAGTTCTTTGTTTTTCCTTGTCTTAGCTTCCCATTCATCAAACAGCTTTGCATAAATTAACTTAAATATTTCATTAAAACTATCTACTCCTGAGTTGGCTAAAACCAATTCTTCCAAAACTTCTATAATCTCTCTTAATGATCGTTTTCTCTCTTTTATTTTCTCTTCTAACTTATCCAGTGTCCATTCACGCCCAAGGATTACATCTGCTACTTCAATGGCAGGGTTTCTTGATTCCTTAACCTCTAAATATTCTGTATATTTTGGTATATCAGGTAAGTTGTCATCGAACTCTTTAGGATAAGGCCTGTATAAAATAGTTATCTCTTTTCCATTTACTGCTACACCTATAGGAGATCCTTCAGCATTTAGATAGCTTTTAAGCTGAGGTATATTTAATTTCTCTTGCGGAGCTTTTACTTCAGCTATTATCCAGGGAGTTATTTTATCATCTTGATACACTACTATATCTGCCCTTTTCTTTTCTCTTCCAAAGTTTACTTTTTCTTCTATTTTTATATTTTCCTTTGGATAACCATAATAATCTATAAGCTCTAAAATAAACAATTGTCTTATAATTTCTTCAGGTTTTTTTATTCCTTTTACTTCATCATAAACTAACAACTCTCTTTCTGTAGCATCGTTGCTTTTAATATACCATTTATTCTCTTTGGGATATATTTTTAGCTCGGAAAGAAGATGCTTTAAGATAGGAACTTCTACTTCAATGTTAGGGATTATTTGGTTCAAGATTTTGTCCATTATTGTAATTTTAACATCTCAGAAACTTTTAAAGTTTTAAATTCTAATAATTCTTTTTCAATCTTACTAAAAACAGAGTTAAACTTTAAGTCCTCTTCAAACTTTAACCCCTTCATAAATCTTAAAAAACTATACCAACTACTTTTCCCAAAACGCCTAAAAATTTCTCTAGAATCTCTTATTCCTATTTCCTCTACTAAATTTATGAAGCCTATAACTTGCAATAACTGCCTAAGACGAAGTTTAGAATTGTTTATCATAAGTTCTGCCAACAATTCTTTATTGCTCTTCCTTTTATAGTTCAAAAACTTAGGGTAGCTATTTTCTATTTCTTTAAAATATTTAAGTAAGACTTTCTGGGATATATCTTGTTTAAATAAATTAATAAAGCTCGGTTCTACCTCAATACCTAGTCCTTTCAAAACTTTCCTAATTGTCGCTCTTCTATTTAATCTTATTTCTATTCTTAAAACTTCTAAAAACGACTGTTTTCTAAGACAATCAAAAAGATCAAGTTGAATAATATTATCCTTTTCAACTGCTCTTTTTTCGCTTATCTTTGCTTTTTGAAGATCTTTTAATTTGTCATAAAAAACTATTTCAAACGAATTCGTCCTAAATTTCAAACTATGTCCTTCGTTGCGAAAATCTGTCTGATTAACATCTAGTCGCAGTGAGATATTAGACTTACTAAATTCTTTAAGATACAAATACGGCGTTGTGCCATCGGTCAGGAGTATGTTTTTTGAGTAATGAATTGCGGATACAGGAGCATTAATTATAAAATGGGAAAATATCAAAACTCCCATTTCTTTCAAAATTTTTTGCAACTTTGAGACTACTAGATCAAAATCTTTTTCTTCAATCTCATCAAAGTTATTCCCAAAAATAAGTTTTGGGATAGAAAACTCCACCTTAAGGGAAATCTGAAATCTTTTATTAAAAATCCTTTTAGTAACAGAAAGTCTTGGTTTATAGATACCACTTTTAAGCTCTGTTAAAGTGGGATTTTGTTTGCATACAAAATTGCCTCGTGCTCCTAATCTATAAAAATTACCACGATATAACCCTTCCGTAGAAGGGCTGAACTTATTGTGATCTATGATGGTAAACATATTTCCTGAAAAAGTTAAAACTACAGTATCCAACATTTTCCAATGTTTCTAACATCTAAAATAAATAAACTTTTGCCTTATGTTTCACTCTTTTTTGAATTTATAACTGTTAACTTCTTATTCACTCTATTTCTTTGATCGATGTCAATTAAAATCTCGAAAAATTCCACTAATCTATCTTTCTCTTCCTCAGTTAAAAAAATTGGCTTTCTAGTCTGTCTTGTATCTTTTTCATTCTCCATCAGGAAAGAGTTTATAGAACAATCACTTAGGAAAGCCTAGCTACGAGTTAGCTAAGAATTTAGCTAAGACCAATGAAGATCTCTCTGTCGAATTAAATATATTTTGGGTTTACTTGAAGCGTTTGATAATCATATAGTAAAAAGTCGTTTATTCCAGTTTTTTTAGCTACTTGTTTTACTATTCCGTCAACAGCGGAATAAAACTTTACTTTTAACTCCTTCGAAGGAAAATCTTCTTTTCTTTCTCCTAATTTAGACATAACCTCGTCCCAATACCACTTTTTTGTCAAGTTTTTCTTTGATTCAAATAAAAGATTCAACAAAGACGCTCGTAAACTCTCTTTTTGAAAACAAACTTTTTTATCCCCTATCTTCAAGCAAGCGGTAATAGAATCAAAATTAGCTTTAACTTTTATCTCCTCAGTGGAAGACGCCAATTTATGTCGTCTATGAAATTCTTTTGCAATTTTTTTGTAAAATTGCTCAAATTTAGCAACATTTATTCTAATTCTCCATTCAGGATAAATACTAAGAATAAAAGGATCATCTAAGACTTCAAATTCAACAATTACTCCATGTCTTCTCAAATAATTAACACCCTCGAGCCTATCCCTTTGATACTGATCTCTACTTGAGGGTAAATCTATAGAGAATAACTCTTGGAATTTAACTCTTGTAGGTAGAGAAGGTATTATTACTTCATCTTTTGCATACATTTGTATTTGCGAATCAATATCAATGCAAACATCATATACCTTTAGTAGATTTAAATACTCCAGGTTTTTTATATCTTCTTTCTTCCGCAGCAAATAATTCTTATACCAATCTTCAAAATTATCTAAAAGGATAATCTCGACAATTTTTTTCCTTTTGTTAACTTTTGCCTTAAGAACCTCGTAATCCTGCTCTAACTTGTCTAAAAGCTGATAAATAATTTCTTCTTCGATCCCTGCAAGATCAGCATTTCCTTTTAGATCCAATATTACTCTTCGACTCTTTATTGGAGCATAATTCTTAGCTTCTAGGATAGCGTCTAAAACTGTGTCTAAATTAGTTTGATAGTCCATTTATTTAAGCACTAAATTAAATTAATTTTATAAAATTCTATTATGAACTTGGTAGAAATTTTTTATGCCGAAAACGAAAACATCTCAAAAAGTCTGCAATCGCTCCCAAAAGAAAAAGAAATATTAGATAAACTATTAGAGTTATATAATTCTTTTTACTCTGAGATTAACAACACTGTTGAAAAACTTCCAGGGGATTATTCCCCTGAAATTATAATGTTCCAACAAACCCATAGAGGATTCATTATCAGTATAAGATTAATATTACAAGGAGCTATCCCTGAAGCCTTCACATTACTAAGCCGTTGCGCAGAATCCGTAGCCGTAGCTAGGAAGTTAAATAAGCATCCGCATTTTAAAACTAAATGGATAACCAGTAAATCAAATTTCAGACAAACTCTAGGAAAAAAAAGAGAACAACTCTTTCCCCGGAGTGACAAACTACTATATCCGCTCATTAACGATATTTACGATTTCACCTCAAACCACGGAAGGCATCCTAATTTTGGCGCTACAATCACTTCTTTTAAAATAAAGAAATCGAAAAATAATAGCAAAGAGTTTATCTTTGCCTATCCCGACTTTGAATTTATAAATCAGAAGTTTTTTAAAAAGACAGTCAATTATTTTATACTTGCTCATATAAATTTTCTCAAAGTTTTTATAGATATTTTTAGAAAAAATCTTTCCAAAACCTATATTGCGAGATATAAGAAACTTATAAAAGAGTTTGAAAATTACAAATTTAAGCTCAACCCTTTGTTTAACTTGCCAAATCAATAATCCTTTTAGCAGTTGTAAAAATGAAGCTGAAATCTATACTAGTTTTAATTTCAGACATTTTTTTATTAATCCAAAAAGCTAAATAAGTAATTGAGGAATCGCTGTTAACCCCAAAATGATTCATTACAATCCAAGTAGTTAGTTCTGCCTCTATTTCTTTTTGACTTTTTTCTAAACCACGACGATCCTCTATTTTAAGTATGACCCTATTTTTCTTTTTAACTCGATATCCTCCTAAATGTCCTAAAAAATGATGAGCTATCTCATGCACCAATACTGCATATTTTTCTGTCATTTCTGTAATACCGTAAAATTTTCTGTATCGTGGATGAAGCCCTATTTCTCTAGAACCAGATTTTTCAAGAGCATAACCCAAAGTTTTAGAGTCTACCTTTTTTATATAATCCAAATCACCTATTTCCACTCTTATCCCGTATGAATCTAACCTCTTGATTGTTTTATTAAAGACCTTTGCATCAATTTCTCCTTTTCGCTCCTTCCACCAATACAATAATTTTTCTTCTGTTATCGGATCTCCTTCTGTTTCTGACAAATCATAAACAAATTTTACTGGACCAAAAGGGACTAAGATTAAAAGAGGCTTAGCTCCAGGCTTCACCTCTCGATTAAAAAACTTTTTCCAATGTTCTTTGGAAGCATAATAAAAACAATCTGGTTTTTGGGCAAAAACTAAAGCACTATTAAAAGGAGCATAATTAGGAACTCTACGCAAGAACTTTAAGAAGTTTACAAACTCTTCTTGCCGTTTAAGCCTAAAAATTTCATTAAAAAGTTCATTTATTTGAGAAAAAATTATTTTTTTGTCTTTATGTTTATTTGAGGTAGAAATTGGAATTAATGTGGACTGCATTATATAATAATTTTAGCATGCCTCTTTACAGACAGTCTGGACACAAACTTATCCCGATAAAAGAAAAAAAGATAGATCTTGAAAAAACAATACAGAATTTAATAGAACACAATTTAAATGAAATTTTTGGATTAGAGTTTATTTCTTCAGAATTTTTCTTGAATGGCTTAAGAGTTGACACTTTAGCCTTTGATTCAGAAACCAAATCCTTCGTAATTATTGAGTATAAACGAGATAGAAGCTTTAGCGTAATTGATCAAGGCTATGCTTATCTTTCTTTACTCTTAAATAATAAAGCAGACTTTGTTTTAGAATACAACGAAAAAAGAAAGAAAAACTTACGAAAGAATGATATTGATTGGTCGCAATCACGAATAATTTTTATTGCAAACTCTTTTACTAAATATCAACAACAAGCAATAAGTTTTAAAGACTTACCTATCGAACTCTGGGAAGTTAAATTTTATGAGAAAGGACTTGTATCTCTTGAAAAAGTAAAGGTCGCTGAAAGCAGTGAAAGTATAAAAACTATATCCAAAAATAAAAATATTGAAAAAGTATCAAAAGAGATAAAACGCTATTCTATTGAAGATCACATAAAACCACATTGGAATAAGGCTAAAGAACTTTTTGAAGAGTTTTCACAAAAGGTATTGGAACTTGACTCTCGCTTTGAAATACATCCTGTGAAATATTACATTGGATTCAAAATAGAAGGAAAAGTAATAGTAGAAATTATGGTTAGGAAATCAAAACTTATAATGAGACTCCATGCAACAAGACCGAAAGATTTAAAAGACCCTGAAGGAAAAGCAAAATACGTCAAAAAAAGTTTTGAATACTTTAACCAACATCTTACCGATATGGACATTGAGACTTTAGAAGACATTAGCTATGCTATCTTTTTACTAAAACAGACTTACCAAAGGCTTGTGGCA
>JAJRRM010000033.1 GCA_024279475.1 Alphaproteobacteria bacterium
CTGTTTTTCCATCCATAACAGCAATACAGGAGTTTGTTGTGCCAAGATCGATGCCAATTATTTTACCTTTTAATTTTTTAGTCATTTTTTTTCCTTTTTCTAACTATTTTTTCTTAAAAATAAGAATTCTTTATACATGTAGTAGCTCTTTTTTTATTTTCAAGAGCTTGAACAGTTTTTTTTTTATTTTTTTTATTTAAACAACAAAAACAAAGAAATAAAATCATTTTAATTCTTTGGCTTCTTTCTCGTAGGTGCTTAATTCTTTTAATTTTGGTCGCTTAGGTACATCATTTATATCCGGAAAACCTTCTTCTGTATAAACAGAGGAACATCCAGATAGCAATAAAATAAAGCTTGTGCATAAAATATTATAATAAAAATTGCACACTTACTAACTCCTCAAGACTTTTAGAGCTCTAACCTATATCTACTTCCTACACTTGACAAGTTGTTTCTTAGCCTACACAAAAGAATAAGTATTTTATGGAGAGTGCTAATGATACAACTCGCTTTATTTGAACCTGAAATTCCACAAAATGTTGGCACAACTTTACGCCTTGCTTCTTGTATGGGATTAGGTATACATATCATCGAGCCCTGTGGTTTTGTATGGAGTAACAAACATCTTAAACGTGCTGGTATGGACTACTTAGAAAAAGTATGCTTACTACGGCATGATTCTTGGGAAAGCTTTCTTAAATATACACAAAACAAAGAACAACGTCTTGTTTTTTTGGATGTTAAAGGGCGCAAAAGCTATACAGATTTCTCCTTTAGAGACACAGACATTATTATTGCCGGTAGAGAAGGTAATGGTTTTTCAGGATTAGACTATCCTTTTTTAAAAGAAAGTATACGTATTCCTCTTCTACCAGACCGTCGTTCTTTAAACGTAGCTGTTTCTATAAGCATGGTTACCGGTGAAGCCTTGCGGCAAAAAAACGCCTTCCCTTCCTAATTTAATGTACGGAAAAAAACAATGTCAACAGAAAATCAAAAAAATATATCCTCCTTATGGTTCTCGACCTTGCAAAAAAAAATTTGCAAAGAATTTGAACAATTAGAAGCTGATTTTATCAATAAGAAAAATTTAAATAAGAAGCCTAGTAAATTTCATACAAAAAATTGGCAACGCGAAGAAGGTATGGGCGGAGGTGGAACCATGGCTGTGATGCAGGGGCTTGTTTTTGAAAAAGTTGGAGTAAATATCTCCACTGTATATGGAAAATTCTCAGAAGAATTTCAAGCAGAAATCCCTGGGGCAGACAAAGATCCTCTATTTTGGGCAAGCGGTATTTCTCTTGTTGCACATATGAAAAATCCTCATGTTCCTGCTGTCCATATGAATACTCGACATATTGTTACAAGTAAAAGTTGGTTTGGTGGTGGAGCCGATTTAAGCCCTGTCTTCTCTATAGAAAAGGATACAAAAGCATTCCATAAGGCCTTAAAAAACTGCTGCGATCGTCACGATTCCTCTTATTACCCAAAGTTTAAAAAATGGGCTGATGACTATTTTTTTATTCCCCATCGCAATGAAAACCGAGGTGTAGGAGGTATTTTTTATGACTATATAAATTCTGGGAATTGGACCAAAGACTTCTCTTTTACGCAAGATGTTGGCAATACTTTCTTAAAAATTTACTCTCAGCTAGTACGAGAATATATGACCAAACCTTGGACAGAAGAAGAAAAAATAGCTCAACTCAAGAAACGTGGTCGTTATGTAGAGTTCAATCTTTTATATGATCGTGGGACACGGTTTGGTTTTAAAACTGGAGGGTATACAGATGCTATTTTGATGTCTATGCCTCCTACCGTTATATGGTCTTCCCCTCTAGAAGATGTTACTTAGAAAAATTTACTCCTGTCCTAATTCTCGTGTTAGTATGCTATTATGAAAACACTTTTTCTTATACGCCATAGTGAGGCAAAAGGGTTTCCTCGAAGTCTCACACAAAAAGGTATAGAACTGGCTAAACAAAGCGGATCTTGGTTGAAAGCTATCTTGCCCAAGAAATTTATATCTCTTGTTTCCCCTATTCAACGAGCCGTACAAACAGCAGACATTATTAGTCAAAAAACGCTTCAGCCTTTTAGAAATGAGGCTCTTCTTAGCATTAAAACATCTCCTGAAAAAATTACTTCTTATTTAGGATCTTTTCCTAACAATTGCATTCTTGCCATATCTCATCAACCACTTCTCTTTTTAGTTTGTCGCAAACTCTCAAGAAAAACATTCTTCTTTCCTAATGCCAGCATCTGTGAACTTACCCTGTCACCCGGGGAATCTCTATGGAAAATAAAAAGAACCTTTACCCCCCTAAGTAGCCTCACATTAAAATAGTAAATCTAAAAATCGAGAATCCCTATGCTAACATCTCCCATCGCTTTCATATTAGGTCTTATCCAAGGAGTTGGAGAGTTTTTACCTATCAGCTCTTCTGCTCATGTAGCTATGATGCAAATTTTTTTAGATATTCCCTCCCTTCATCGTACTGTAGAAATTAGTTTACATCTAGGTACTTTACTAGCTGTAATTACCTACTTCTTCCGAACCTTTTGGCAAATGCTTGCAGGGCTGGTTACCTTAATTTTCAAAAAAAAATTAACTCAAGAAGCAAAGTGGTTAGGTCAAATTACTCTAGCCACTTTTCCCGCTATCTTCCTTGGACTTGGTGTTCATACTTTCTTTCCTAACATGGGTAATTCTTTTACATTAGTTGGCTTCATGAGCATTTTAATGGGAATTCTTCTTTATAAGACTGATAAAATAGCAGACCAAACTCTTACTCTAGAAAAATTATCTACCAAGCATGCTTTTATTATTGGACTTTTTCAATGCATCTCTCTCATTCCTGGTGCCAGCCGCCTTGGCATGACACTCCTTGGAGCTCGTATGCTGGGCTACACACGCTGTGATGCCCTTGTTTTCTCTTACTGGCTTTCCGTTCCTGTTGTACTAGGAGCTTTAACACTTAATACCCATAAGCTCATCAAAACAGGAACTTTCTCTATAGATTTTCCTCTTATTTTAGGCATATGTGTTGCCTTTATTGTTGGCTTAAGTATCATTCATTTATTTATCAAATGGCTAAAAAACTATAGCCTTGGGCCTATTATGATTTATAGAATTCTCTTTGGAACAGGCCTTCTTTTATATGTATTTATGAGCTTTTAGTATTTCCTGCATATAAAGCTCATAAAAGTTTTAATGTTTTCTAATTTACGTTCATACGATTTTAAGAAAAAAGATACATTTTTAAAGTTCTTCTTCACCATAAAAAACCATCCACCTCCCATTTTCTTGCGTTTTTTATATTTTTAGTAGAAAATATTATTCCAGTTGTTACTCGTGAAAACTAGATAGAACTAATTTCTCTTTGCAATAGAGTCCTCCTTATTTTTTAACGGCTGCAAAAAAACCATCCCCTAAAGGTAAGCAAACACTTGTAAATCTTTCTGAATTTGCTAATCGTTCATTAAATTCTTGCATACTAGCTATAGCCATAGAGCTTACTTTACGTGAAGGAATTCCATACATAGCACCTCCTAAAAAAGTATTGTCCCCCATAATCAATCCGCCAGACACAATATTCTCTTCTGCCCAATCTAAATAAATTGGGTAGCTAATTTTGTCAGCATCAATAAAAAGCACATCAAATGGTGCTTGATTTTTTAAGTTAAAAAGCACATCAGCTGCTTTTCCTGTCAAGCTTATAACTTTTTCACCCCAGGGAGATTTATCTACAAATTCTCTTGTTATTTGCGCACGAATAGGATCTCTTTCAATAGTCCATACTTTCCCTTTCCCCTTTAGAGACCTCGCTATCCAGAGAGCCGAGTATCCTGCCAACGACCCTATTTCCACTACTTTCTGAGCTTTAGTTGCAGCAATGAAAACACTTATCAAACGAGCAAAGTTTACATTAACCTGAATAGCCCATTCTTTTTTCTTCAAAAAACTCTCAATTTCCTTGAAAATGAAATCCTGAGGCTGCAAATTATCAACATATTCCTCCATATTTTTTTTATCTTGTTCCTGTATCATTTATTTTACCTTTTATATATTAATTTAATATTTTGTATTGCGTAGAAAAAAAAAATCTGGCAAGTTCAGGGCTAGCTTTTTTATATAACATAAAATAAATTTAACGAGTTATAAATGTCTTCACTATATCTATTCATACTAGCTAGTTCTCTTCTAGCCTTACTTTACGGACTATATGCTATCAAAGGTGTATTTTCTGCTTCAGCTGGCACAGTAAAAATGCAAGAAATATCTGGCGCTATTCAAGAGGGTGCACGTGCTTATCTCAATCGTCAATATAGCGCAATCGCTTTTGTTGGCATTATTGTAACGGCCCTTTTGTGGTGGCTTCTTGGCCTTCACGTAGCCCTTGGCTTTGTTATTGGATCTGTCCTATCTGGCACTGCTGGATATATTGGTATGAGCGTATCTGTTCGCGCAAACGTTCGAACAGCAGAAGCAGCTCGCAAAGGGCTTAGTGAAGCGTTTCATATAGCTTTCCAATCAGGAGCTGTAACAGGTATGTTTGTTGTTGGTTTTGCTCTTTTAGGCATCTCTGTTTATTACATGATATTAAAAGGGACTGGTTTACCTGTGCGCTCTATCCTTGAAGCCCTTGTTGGTTTAAGCTTTGGTGCTTCCCTTATTTCTATTTTCGCTCGATTAGGTGGCGGCATATTTACAAAGGGTGCTGACGTTGGTGCTGACCTTGTAGGTAAAATTGAGGCAGGCATCCCTGAGGATGACCCTCGAAACCCAGCTGTGATAGCAGATAACGTAGGCGACAACGTCGGTGATTGTGCTGGTATGGCAGCTGACTTGTTCGAAACGTACGTCGTAACTATGGTTGCAACTATGCTTATTGGAGCCATTACGTTTGTTGACTCTATGCAAGATGCTATGATGATGTATCCCCTCTTCATAGGTGCTGTATGCATTATTGGCTCTGTAATTGGTAATTTTTTTGTACGCCTTGGTCGTAATAAGAATATTATGGGGGCACTCTATAAAGGGCTTATTGTAAGCAGTATTTGTTCTGCTGTATTAATAATTGCTGGAACAAATTACCTTGTTAATGACAATTTTTTTAACACTGTAGGTGCTGTAAATATTAATAACCTTTTATACTGCTCTTTAGCAGGTTTGTTAACAACAGGTGCCCTTGTTTGGATCACTGAATACTATACTTCAACAAAGTATAGTCCTGTAAAAAGTATTGCTAAAGCTTCTCAAACAGGTCATGCAACAAATATCATTCAAGGGTTAGCAGTTTCTATGGAATCGACAGCTTTACCTGTTATTATTATTTGTATAGCAATTATATTTTCTTATCTTTCAGCTGGTCTATACGGCATTGGCATAGCTGCAACAACCATGCTTGCCTTGGCAGGGATAATAGTTGCTCTCGATGCTTATGGGCCTGTAACAGATAATGCTGGCGGTATCGCTGAAATGGCTAAGCTTCCAGCTGACGTACGAAAAGTAACAGATGCTCTTGACGCTGTTGGTAACACAACAAAAGCTGTAACAAAGGGTTATGCTATTGGTTCTGCTGCTCTAGCTGCTCTTGTCTTATTCGCTGCTTATACAGAAGACTTGCAACACTACTTCCCTAGCCTAAATGTAAACTTTTCTCTTCAAGATCCATTTGTTGTAATTGGCTTGTTTATAGGGGGCTTGCTGCCTTATCTATTTGGCTCAACATGTATGAAAGCTGTTGGTCGTGCTGCAGCAAGCGTTGTGATAGAAGTTCGTCGCCAATTTAAAGAAATAAAAGGCATTATGGAGGGAACAACTCGCCCTGACTATAGTCGTGCTGTAGATCTCTTAACCCGCGCAGCTATTAAAGAAATGATTATACCCTCTATGCTTCCTGTATTTGCGCCTATAGTTCTATTCTACATCATTAGTTGGTCTGTAGGTCAAGCAGAGGCATTTACAGCCGTAGGAGCTATGTTGCTAGGTACCATCATAACTGGCATATTCGTAGCTCTTTCTATGACGTCTGGTGGTGGAGCTTGGGATAATGCCAAAAAATATATAGAAGATGGTAATTATGGCGGAAAAGGCTCAGAAGCACACAAAGCATCCATAACGGGCGATACTGTTGGTGACCCTTACAAAGACACTGCTGGACCAGCTATTAACCCTATGATTAAAATTATCAATATTGTTGCTATTCTATTATTAGCTGTCTTAGCCCGCTAATCGCATGTGAAAAATGGAAAAAACTGCTTGAAAGGCTTTCTTGTTGTGTTCGTAATAAAAATTTCTTATACTTAATTTATCGTTTAAAAGTATATAAGAAAGAAGATCACATGAAAAAATTCATCATCCCCGTTTTAATTAGTGGTATTGCCTTATCTGGCTGTATTAGTGGCAATGAGAAACAAACTATGGGAACACTTCTTGGTGGTGCTGGTGGTGCTGCCTTAGGATCTCAGTTTGGTAAAGGTAAGGGGAAACTTGTAGGTGTTGCTCTAGGTTCTCTTGCAGGTAGCTGTATCGGCGGTAGTATCGGTAAAAATATGGATGATACTGACACATTAAAAGCCAATAAAACAGCCCAGCACACTCTAGAATCTGCTCAAGTTAACCAAACAAGCTCTTGGAGAAACCCTGATACAGGCCATACAGGCACCTTTACACCAACAAACACTTACCAAACAAACACAGGTCAGTATTGCCGCGAGTATCAACAAACTGTTACTGTTGGTGGAAAAATGCAAGAAGGCTACGGAACAGCTTGTCGCCAACCAGATGGTAGCTGGAAAATTATAAAATAGCTAAGCGAATGAAGTCAGAATTATATGCCCAATGATCGAAATCCTTATGAAATTTTAGGAGTGACTTCCAAAGCTACTGATGTTGATATTAAATCAGCTTATCGTAAACTAGCCAAGAGGTATCACCCTGATATCAATAAAGATGACCCTAAACTCGGACAGAAATTTAAAGAAATTTCTCAAGCCTATGAAATTTTAAGTGATGATGAAAAGCGTCAAAAATACGATAGTGGCCTAATTGATGGTTCTGGCCAAGAAAGAGCCCCTGCTTTTCACCAGAGAGCTCGTGGTGGTAGTTATAATGCTGGACAAAATGCTAACTTTGATTTTTCAGATCTCTTTGGAGGAAATGATGATATTTTCTCCATGTTCCGCCAAGGTGGAGGGCAAAAACGTCAACGTAGATATGGACCTCCTCCAGAAAAAGGCAAGAATATTCTCTATACACTTCGTATTGACTTTTCTGAAGCTATTTTAGGAGGACAGCGCCAAATTACTTTAAGCGCTAATAAAAAAATAAATTTCTCCATCCCTATTGGTACTATAGAGGGGAAAAAACTTCGCCTGAAAAATCAAGGTGCCTCTTCTCCTCACTCAAAAGGAGAAAAAGGAGATGCCATTATTGAATTACATATTGCTCCTCATACATACTTTGAGCGCAAAGGTAAGGATATACACCTTACGCTCCCTATTACTTTAAAAGAAGCTATTGAAGGTGCTAAAATTAAAACCCCTACCCTCTCAGGGATAGTAACTCTTACTATACCAAAAGGGTCTAATTCTGGTCAAATCCTACGCCTAAAAGGAAAAGGTGTTCCAGCACATTATCTTCAACCAATATCAGGAGACCTACTTATTCGCCTAGATATTCAAATAGATGATCCTAATTCAGGTGACTGGCAAAAACTCTTAAAAATCTGGCCTACAGAACAAAATGGACATAAAATAAGAGAGAAATTTACAACCTCTTAAATCCTTACAAACACTAGAAAAAAATAAGAAAATCCTATCACTCTTGTTTAAAATATTTTCGCTTAATTTATTGTCTCTATCCTTTAAAATTATTCAAATAAAGGCTTACAATAAGTGCTGTGCAAGCTAATGATATATTTCAGTTAAGCAGAATCCTTTTTTACTAATTTATCCCCTTTGAAAGAAATTAAAAAAGAAAAATTTAAGTTAAGATTCTTGTAAAATGATAATCTCACCTTTATTGCAAGCAGATTTAAAAGCTTTCATAAATACTGAAAAATTATGAAGCATCATAGATTCAAATGTTGGTGCCTCTTCATCAATTTCTGATAGAGCATCAGAAAACAAAACATCCCCTATCTTTGCCCCTGACTCTTTAGCAATCTGCTCCATTATTCGAGGGTTAGATATATTTTCCAGAAAAACAACCTTAATATTATGTGCTTTTGCTTCTTTTATAATACCAACTAAATCTTTAGCTGAAGGTTCTACTTCTGTAGAAATGCCTAGAGGCGTTAGAAATTCAATTCCATAGGCTTTTCCTAAATATTGAAAACCATCATGAAGCGTTATTACTTTTCTACAGCTAGGCTTAACCGACTGAATTTTCTTTCTAAAATCATGATCTAATTTTTTCAATCGCCCTTTAAGCGCTTTCCAATTAGCGGAAAACACTTCTGCATGACTTGGTGCTACTACCTTTAATGCCCGCAAAATAGCTTCCCCATATAATACTGCATTTTCTATATCATGCCAAGCATGAGGGTCTATAGATCCACAACTTCCTTCTTTAATATGCCGCGGCCTAATTTTATCTGTTACATTGACAAGTTTTGCTGTTGTTTGTGTCGCATTTAAAAGGCGCGGTAGCCATCCTTCAAATCCTAAGCCATTCATGAAGATAATATCTGCTCTCATAATTTTTTTTGCATCTGCCGGTGTTGGCTCATAAACATGTGCATCACCATTAGGCCCTACAAGAGTATCTATTTCTACTAAATCTCCAGCTATCTGATGGACAAAATCACCTAAAATACTAAAGGAAGCAACTATTTTTGGCTTTGAAGTTTTTTTCACCTCTGCATAAGCATTACTTAAAAATAAAAAAGATAAAAAAATAAAAATATATTTATTCATGAAGTTCCTTGTCCATAAGTTTTTTTATGTTGATAAAAGCTTCCTTGGGGGCCTGCAAAAAGAGAAATCAAATAAAAAATACCTGCAACTAAAACAATTGATGGTCCTGATGGGTAATTAAAATGATAGGAAGCAAGTAAACCAAGAAAGCTAGATAGAGCTCCAAAAATCCATGCAGCAAGAATGGTACTCCATACTTGCTTGGCCCAAAAACGCGCAGTAATAGCAGGCAACATCATCATACCCAAAGCCATCAAAGTCCCCATAGATTGGAAAGCTGACACTAGATTTGCAACAACACAGATTAAAAATAACCCGTGATACTTATGACCTTTTCCTCCTACAGATTTCAAATAAATAGGATCTACACACTCCAATAAAAGAGGTCTATATATAATAGAAATAACTATTAGCGTAACAGTTGATGTTCCTGCCACCAGCAAAAGAGTATAATCATCAATAGCTAAAACTGACCCAAAAAGAATATGCATTAAATCTACATGACTTCCTTTTAAAGAAACCAGTATAACGCCTAAAGACAGAGATATAAGGAAAAAACCGGCGAAGCTAGCATCTTCTCCAAGACTCGTCCAACGAGAAACTGCTCCGGCAGCCATGGCTACTAACAATCCTGCTAATAATCCTCCTATACTCATAGCTGTAAGAGATAGACCTGCTACAAAAAACCCTATAGCAACCCCTGGTAAAACTGAGTGAGATAAAGCATCTCCCATCAAGCTCATTCGCCGAAGCACAAGAATTACACCTAAGGGAGCTGCACTCAATGATAGAGACCAAGATGCTACGAAGGCCCGACGCAGAAATGTGTACTGAAAAGGCTCAAAAAGCCCTGTAAAAAAATCTTCCATATTAAGAGTCTCCCCTCGATTTCTCACTACTTTTCATACAGACTGGAACTTTCCATAAATCTTTATGCTCTAAAACTTTTTCTGTAGTATCCCATGCCAGAAGCTTATTAGATAAAAGTATGGCATTAGAGAAATATTTTTTTACCAACTCCATGTCATGTAATATTGTCACTACAGTTTTCCCCTGTTTGTGCCAATCTAAAATAATTTTAAGAAGATCATTCACTGTTCGTTGATCAATTCCTGTAAATGGCTCATCCAGAAAAATTATTGGCTTGTCTTGTATCATCAGCCGAGCAAAAAGAACGCGCTGAAACTGCCCTCCAGACAGAGCATCTAGGGTTCTCTCTTCAAAACCTTTTAGACCAAGATGTTCTAACACCTCATGAATCTGCTCATGCTGTCTATAAGACACAGCATGAAATCCTTTTATTTTATGCCAAAGGCCTGTACAAACAAAATCCTCTACACGCAAAGGAAAACTACGATCAACTTCTGCTTGCTGTGGCAAATAAGCAGCATGCTGACGAAGCTTAGCATAGCTTGGCTTAACAGAGCCCTTTTTTGGCTTTAAAAGGCCCAAAAGAACTTTTAAAAACGTGCTTTTTCCACTTCCATTAGGCCCAATAATAGCTGTTAAAGTGCCTGGTTCAAAAGTCCCACTCACAGATTCTAAGGCTTTTTGAGCTCCATAACTCATAGACAAGTTATCTACGATCACAGGAAAAGGTTGTTTGTTTTCAGAAATCTTCATAAATTATAACGCCCATACAACTAGAATCCACAACAAAAAAATAAGAAAAAAGGCCAACATTAAACGCTGAATAACCCCTACCATAAACGGCGAACGAAAATGCATGAATATTTACCTTGTACTCTCAAAAGTTTAACTTAAAAACTCCTGTATAGTTGCTTTTTTCAATCTCTTTTGTCAAGAAAAAGGAGCAGTTTAATAGTCTATAATTTTTTCTGTTTCTAGAATATATTTTAAGCTCACTGGTAAGGCTAATTGTAGAAGAAACCCGATACCATACTGCTCTATCATTTTCTTAGATTGCAATCAACCTCGTATTTACAATATTAGCGTACATATCCTATTTATATAACTCTCTTGATGATTATTCTAAATAATAAAAGTTTTTATTAAAATTTATCTCTCCTATAGAGAAAGTATTATATAATCAGTCATTTTAAAATCATACCAACCCTATAAAAAAACTTCTTACCTTCTATTTTTTTGAAAAGCATACAAAAAAAATTAAAAATACTCTAGGAAAAGAAAACCTGTTCTGCTATAAGCATAAGCAGTATTCCTCGGTAGCTCAGTTGGTAGAGCAAGTGACTGTTAATCACTGGGTCGGCGGTTCGAGCCCGTCCCGAGGAGCCACTCCATTCCAAACCCTATTTATTAGATAGAAAAAGGGACAGATGATTAAACTTCTTTTTTGTGGTGATATAGTTGGTCGATCTGGTCGTCAAGCTGTAGTAGACCACCTGCCTGCTTTAAAAGAAAAATATAGCCCTGACTTAACCATTATGAATGCGGAGAATGCTGCTCGAGGCATGGGTATTACAGGGAAAATTTGCAACGAGCTCTACGCTGCCGGCGTTGATATTATCACCACAGGCAACCATGTATGGGATAATAAAGACATTTTTAAATATATTAATGAGGACCCTCGTTTAGTAAGACCAGGTAACTATCCTGACAAATTACCTGGGAAAGGCTCAACCCTTCTAGAACTCCCTAACGGAGAAAAAATATTAATTGCCAACCTTATGGGGCAATTGTTTATGTCCCCTCAGCTGAATTCTCCCTTTGAAAAAATGGAAAAAATTCTGGAACGCTATACGATGGGGAAAAATGTACAAGCTATTTTCGTAGATTTTCATGCTGAAGTAACTAGTGAAAAACAATCATTTGCTAATTACTTTGATGGAAAAATATCTGCAATGATTGGAACACACACCCACACACCCACAGCAGATGAACGCATCTTACCAAAAGGCACCGCTATGCAAACAGATACGGGTATGTGTGGCGATTATAAGTCAGTTATTGGCATGCAACTAGAAATATCTTTAGAGCGTTTTTCTAATAAATATTCAACTGGTCGACTGTCTCCTGCTGAGGGACCTGGTACACTTTGCGGCATATATATAGAGATTGATTCAACAACAGGACATGCTAAAAAAATAGAACGCGTTCTTGCCGGAGAACCCCTTTAACTTCGCTATATATCTCCTTTTCCTGATACTATTTTTTTAAGAAACTCATCACTAGCTTCCACAATTGTGCCGGCAGCCTTCCCCCAGTCATCTTATTGGGTAAAGGAGCATTATTATCATTCCCTATCCAAACACCTACTACATAAGGATTTTCAAACCCTATAAACCAAGCATCTCTATGATCCTGTGTTGTACCAGTTTTTGCAGAAGCAATATGCCCCTTTCGATAGGCTTGTTTTGCTGTACCATAATTAACAGCTTTAATAAGCATTGTTGTCATATCTTTACACACTTTCTTAGAGGCAATTGCCCTTTCTTTTTTCTTCTTTCGACTATATAGCATCTTACCTTTAGGTGTTTCTATCTTTGTAATACCATAAGGATTAACGAGCATGCATCCATTAGCCACTGTAGCAAAAGAGCTTGTCATAGCTAAGAGAGAACTTTCTAAAGTTCCCAAAGACATAGTAAGGTTTGGTTTTTTTGGTATACTCCTTAAGGCTCCCATCTTTTTAGCTACTTTTAAAAAAGCTACTACTCCTATTTTTTTAGCTATACGCACTGTAACTGTATTAACAGAATATGCTAGAGCTTCAGACATCTTTAACTGCCCCTGAGATTTCCATGCATAATTTTTTGGACGCCAATTTCCTAACCGTACCGGCGTATCTTTTATTTTATCTGTAAGGTTCATGCCCTTTATTAAACCTGCCATATATACAAATAGTTTAAAAACTGATCCTGTCTGCCTTTTTGCTTGAAAAGCCCGGTTAAAAGATGATAAAAAATATTTACGCCCTCCTATCATACCCTGTACACTTCCACCTGTTCCCATAACAATCATAGCTAGTTGTGCTTCTTTTAGATTTCTTTTCTTATCAAAAACATCAACTGCCGCCTCTAAGGATTTTTGTGCTGATGGTGAATAAGTAGTTGTTATAATAAGATCTTGATTCACAAATGGAATATGCTTAAAAATTTGTCTATATATCCAATCTGTAAAATAGAGCTCTGAAGCTCCTGCTGTTTCTTTACTTTTTATCTTATATGCTAAAAGATTCTTTCTGGCTCTCTTTTCCTGAGCTTTTGTTATATAATCAAGATTCTCCATTCGACTAATAACCAAAGTAGCTCTTTCTTTAAAATAATCTAACTTGTATAAAGGACTATATGTCTGTGGTGCCTTAAGCATACCCGCTAAACCTGCAGCCTCCCACAAAGTTACATGCCTCAAATTTTTGCCAAAATAGTGCTGAGCTGCTGCTGAAAATCCATATAACCCTGGCCCCATATAAACACGATTTAAGTAAATAGTTAGTATTTGATCTTTTGAGAAATGTCGCTCTAGCCAAAAACTTACAATAAGCTCCTGCAACTTACGCTTAATGCTTCGTTTGGGAGATAGAAAGAGTGTTTTTGCTAGCTGCTGTGTTAAAGTACTCCCTCCTTGTTTTATTTTCCCAGACATAATATTTGTCACTAGAGCTCTTCCCAAACCTAAAAAATCAATGCCCCTATGATCATGAAACCTGTGATCTTCAATCGCCATCACAGCTTTTGGAATAAACAACGGAATATTTTTTAAAATAACAGGAGTTAAATGCTTATCACCATAAGATCTCAAGGGTCTCTTATTAATATCCAAAATTTCAATGTATGGACGTCGAGTAGCAACTGTTAATTTATTTAAATCTGGCAAATCATACCAAAGCCAAACAAACCCTGAAAAAAAAATTAAAAAAGACCATAAAAATAGCGTTAATAATACCTGCCCTGACCTTTTTTTTCCTGATATCTTAGAAGTTTTTTGTCGCTTTCTTTCAGGCGATCGTCTGTTTATAGAAACTTTCTGAATTTCTCTTTTATGAGACTGTTTTTTCTGTTTTTTTTTCTTCTTAAAAACCATTTAACTCTAAAAATAATTATTACGAAAATACTGTAACATAAAAAATATCCTCGATATCTCTTTATTTATTTCATACGCCTATAGCCTCTATCCATTGAAGAGTTAAAGCGCCATCTTTTCCTGGCGTTCGGCACGAAGTAATTCCTTTAATACAATCTAAAAAATGTTGGCACTCTATTTTAAGGGGTTCTCCTTGTGGAGCAATAAGAGATTGCATCTGTAAGGCTGGCTCTTGGTAGCCATCAAATGGTACATGTTCATATAACCCCTTCGTTATTTTTTCTTCCCAAGGCTTTGTGTCATCAAATATTATAATGCCCTTTGACCCTTGTACTATAATTACCTGCTCTTTTATTGGCCATATGCGAGATAAAAAAAGATCTACCGTTACCTTCCCAGCTTGAAGAAAAATAGATGCTTGGTCTGCATTAGGCATTAACTCTGGTCCTGTTGACTGCACTTGCCTAAAGTCTAATGTTTCTCCTAAAAGGGCATGCAACATACTTAAGTCATGTGGAGCAAAATCACGTACAATAGATTCATAGGCACGAAATCTACCAAAATTACACCGACGCAAGGAAATATGCAAAATATCTCCAATTGCCCCTGTTTTTACTTCTTTAAGGAAAATTTCAAAGCAAGGATGATAACGTAGTAAATGACCCACCATAAGGGTTCTATCACATTTTTTTGCCAATTCGCACAATTCGAGTGCTTCTTTAGAATTTTCTGCTATGGGCTTTTCAACAAAAACATGCTTTCCAGCTTTTAGAGCCTGCTCTGTAAGCAATTTATGACTTGGCGTTGGTGTAGAAATAACAAAACCATCAATCAATTTGTTCTGCAGCAAGTCTTCAAAGGTACATACAGGAATAGATTTCCATGTGTTTTCTTCTTCTCTTAAATGCTCAGAACATACAGCAGATAAAACTCCTAACTCTTTAAAACTCCGAGCTAAATTTTTCCCCCATGCACCCACGCCAATAACGGCAACTTTCAACAAAACAAACTCCTCATAAACCTTAAATATTTTATGGTTCCTTATATCATAAAATATAGGGCTAACAAAGTCCTTTCATAAAATGAAAAATAGTTTAGCATGTAAGGGGAAGAGTTAAGCATAGGAAATTTCAAATGGCATTTCACCCAAGCGTTAATGAAGGAGCTATAGGCTTCTGGGGAGGCTACTATAAAGGCCTTGCCTACCTTCTTTGGGGTTGTATAGTCTTTATTAACCTAGCTGTAGTTGGACGAAATTTCTTGATGCTTTCTTTTGAGGACGCTTTGAAAGCTATTGGAGCATGGTACAGCTATCACCTAAATATTAGCTTTTATATAGCCGTAAGTATTTTATTTGTTTTAGGTGCTATTTCCTATATCGTCGGTTTGTCTATAGACACTACTTCTAAAAATACGCGTTTAAAAAAATAAAACTAGCTATCTATTAAATGCCTCCATTGGCCTGGCATACGTTTCTTTTACAAAGAGCATCATAATAAAGGTAATAGCTAAAGTTCCTGGGATTACCATTAAACTCATACGAATGCTTTCTAGCGAATATACTCCTCTGATCACTGTACCCTTATTAAGAATATCTAGGAACAGTCCCACAACTGGCTGAGCAGTAGAAGCAATGAACATAGCAATAGTATTGCAAAAACCAACTGTAAAACCACTTACATGCGGTGGATTAAGTTCTCTAATGATTGGAAACATAAGAATCTGGCTTCCTAAAACAACGCCTAGTAAAAACATTAATATAAAAAATGGCAATAAAGTCGTTATAGGGCCTAAAATAATAATAAGAGATATCAGTAGAGCAATAATTGTTCCAGCTAATGCTACCAATTTACGACGCCTTAATGTATCTGACAGCCATCCACAAAAGGGCCCCCCCACAGTGAGACCAGCAAAAATAGAAGCTAAAGTAGCAGTTGCCTCTGTGCGAGAACAACTACATAATTGAACTAGATAAGGTGTTCCCCAAAGTTCTCCAAACGCACCAATAGGCATATAGAGAACCCCTCCAAAAATGCCTGCTATCCAGCTCTGCGGATTTTTTAGAACAATAAGAATTTCTTTGAACGCTATGCCCTGGCCTTTTTTATCTACAGCCGATGCTTTCTTTTTATCTCTGACAAAAATATAAATGATTAGAGCCAAAATACAGCCAGCTATACCCGCAAAAATAAGTGTCTCTTTCCATCCTATAACCTCAACACTTTTAGCCAAAGGCGCTCCTCCAACCAAAGCTCCTAGGGTGCCAATCATAAGCGTAAGGCCTGTAAGAAAACCATATCTTTCTGCACTAAACCATTCGACAGAAATCTTTAGAGTGCCTACTAAAGCAAAAGCTGAACCTCCACCTATTATAAAGCGTCCTATCCAAGCAATGCAATAAACATCTGAAACAGTCATTAAAATAGCCCCTGCACCGCATAGAAGAGATCCAATCGCTAAAAATATGCGAGCACCATAACGGTCAATCAGAATGCCACTCGGAATTTGAAGGAGAGCATACCCATAGTAATATGCTGAAGATAGATTTCCCATAAGCCATGCATCAATGTGAAAAAAGTTTTGCAATTCTTTTTGCATCACGTTAGGAGAAACACGCAATAAAAATTCATACCCAAAAAACAACCCTCCTAAGCACCAAAAGAATATAGCTTTTTTTTGAGAATTAGATGATGATCCGCTTTCTGAGAAAGACATACTTGATTACCTAAATTATTATTTATTAAAAGTTATGAGAAGTTATTTTAGCTGCCTATAAAGGGTCTGGCCTCACTAGACAGCATAATGGGCACACCATGAAAGACAGGATAAGCATACATGGAAGATACACTTTTCAGCTCTTTATTTTTAATATCATAGCGTAAAGCTGTCTTATATATGGGGCAAACTAGCAGCTCTAATAAATATTTATTAGGCTTTATGTCATCAATTTTCTTACCCTTATTGATAGAGTCACTCATAAAAAGCTTTTCCACTCCTAGTTAACCTATCCTAGCGAACTTTAATTGAAATAGAAAGAAAAAAAATGAGTGCTATAATTTATACATTCTAGAAAACAAAAACAGTCAAAGAAAATTCTTTGACTGTTTTTGTTTATTTCTAAATTAGCTTATACTTGGCGTGAAGATCTCTTTTGTTTGTTGTTTTGAGCGAGCTTTAATTCTCTTTGAAGCGCACTTACTTCTTTTCCCTGACAGTTTGCAGCTAATTGTATGCTTTCTTCTGTCATTACTTCCACTCGAACTTTCGCTACACCCTTTTCTTTGAATCCTAGCTTTTCTGCTGCTGCTTTTGATAAATCTATAATACGGTTGTCTTTATGAAACGGACCTCGGTCATTGATTCGAACCATAAGTACTTTTCCGTTCTCTAAATTTGTTACCTTTGCTACACAAGGCATTTGCAATGTTTTATGCGCTGCAGATATGCTTTCCATATCAAATGTTTCTCCATTAGCTGTTTTCTTACCATCGAACCCTGGTCCATACCATGATGCCAATCCTTCTTCTTTATACGAAAAATTGCTCTTGGGCGTATACTTTACATCTTTTATCTTATAGCTTTTTCCGACTTTGTAATGACCGGGTTTCATCAAGTTATATTCACTAAAACCCTTTATTAACTCTTGATCTATACTACCCTGGGATGCATAGACGCCAAAACCTGCTCCTATAACTGTTGTTAGAAGCGTTAGGTTGATAAATTTCTTTGAACTTTTTAAAAACTTTTTCATATCTAATTCTCCTATTTTATATTCCATACCTTATATATAGGTGCAAATTATCCTATTTAAAGGGCCCTTACCTCTAATACTTCAGGTATATAATACTTTAACATCTTTTCAATGCCTGATTTTAACGTCATAGTTGAGCTAGGGCAACCTGAACACGCACCTTTTAGCTTAACATACACTATGCCTTCTTCAAATTTATCAAATATAATATCACCTCCATCTTGAGCAACAGCTGGACGCACTCGCGTTTCTAATAACTCCTTGATTTCATTAACTATAGCGTCTTCTTTGCTTTCTTTTTCTTGCCCAACAATTTTTTTTCCATTTTTTTCTAGCTTATTGGTTTTTTTTTCATAGAATAGCGGCTTTTCTGCTACAAAATGCTCCATTATAGCCCCTAAAATAGGTGGCTTTAAAATATACCAATCTTTCTCTTTTATCTTTGTTATAGAGATAAAATCACGTCCAAAAAATATGCTTCTTACCCCATCAATATTCAATAGTTTTTCTGCTAATGGAGATGCTTTTGCCTCTTCAGCCGTCACAAATTCTTGTGTGCCAGATTCCATTAACACCTTTCCTGGAATGAATTTGAGCGTTAGTGGATTAGGTGTTTCTTCAGTCTGAATAAACATATATCTCCTTTGAATATGTACCCCCCCTATATAGACACTCTACAAAAAAAATCAAGTTCTTGCAAAAACAAGCTACAAGATTTATCTTAAGCGAGCTATTTAAGCAACAAAAAGGATGCTATGACTATCGTAACGGGCATTGTCGTATATATACTTGTGTGGTGGATATCCTTATTTATTATACTACCCATTGGTATTCGTACAGAAGAAAAACCTAACAAAGGAATGGCTTGGGGTCATCCTAAGCCCTTCTCTTTAAAGAGAAAACTCCTTTTTTCAACAATTGTGAGCGTTTTTGTTTGGTTTTTTATTTTCTTTTTTGTAGAATCAAATCTGATCTCATTTAGGTGGGATCCCACAAACGCCGCTTTCGGCTAAACTTGAAAATAAGAGATTCCTAAGATCTGAATATTTTTGAAAAGATTTACAAGTATAAAATGTAAGGATTTGACAATGGCAAAGTTATATTTTTATTATTCAGCAATGAATGCAGGTAAAACAACAACTTTATTGCAATCTAGCTATAACTATAATGAACGTGGCATGGAAACACTTTTATATATTCCTGCCTTTGACGACAGGGCTGGAGTAGGAAAAATTGCTTCTCGCATTGGGTTAAATGCACAAGCAATTCCCTTTGAAAGAGCCTTTGATTTTTTAATAGATGTTAGAGAAAAGCTCTCTCAAAAATCCATACAATGTATATTGATTGATGAAGCACAGTTTCTTACACAAGGACAAGTAGAACAACTTACGGATATTGTTGATATACTTAGTATACCCGTTCTTGCTTACGGCTTACGAACAGATTTCCTTGGAGAACTTTTTGAAGGCAGCAAATATCTTCTCGGATTAGCAGAGAATATTATTGAAATTAAAACTATTTGCCACTGTGGGAGAAAGGCTACTATGAATATGCGTATTGATGAATATGGCCACGCCGTACGAAAAGGAGCTCAAGTAGAGATCGGTGGTAATAGTCGTTATGTAGCCGTTTGCCGCAAGCATTATAAAGATGATGCTGGTGTTTCTCATATTATCCCTGTTAGACACTCTGCAGCTAACTCTTCTTAAGAAATATCCCCTAAGAAGTTTATTACAATTTCTATTGAACTCAAAAAAAATAATAGAGCCAAAAATTAGCCTGGGGTTGACTTCTTCTCCTAACTTCTTACTAATGAGTATCTCATAAAAAAAACTATAATGGTTTTATTCCGTTATTTTAAAAACTTGGAGACCTTATTCTTGCATACCCCTGAACATGTTCCTATTCAAAATGGAAAACCTTCTGCATCACCTAAAATGCTTGGTTGGGCACCATGGTTAATGTGGTTTCTGGGTGCTATTTTGTACGGTTATCAGTTCATTTTGCGCGTCTCTCCTAGTGTTATGGTCTCTGATCTTATGCGTGATTTCTCCGTTGATGCTCAAAGTCTCGGTATTTTGTCTGCCTTTTATTATTATGCTTATTCAACATTTCAGCTGCCCTTGGGTATAATTTTAGATAAATATGGCCCTCGAAAAGTTCTTACAGCAGCCTGTTTTTTTATAGCAACTGGTGCCTATGTATTTTCTATCGCTGATTCCCTTTATCTAGCACAATTTGGCAGATTTCTTATTGGAACAGGAGCCGCTGGTGTCTTTCTTGGAACCCTAAAGATTGTCGCTTTATGGTTTCCACATCATATGTTTGCTATTCTCTCCAGTTTCACTGTCATGATGGGAACAATAGGGGCTATGAATGGTGGTGCCCCTTTGACTCTTCTTGTAGAAGATATAGGATGGAGGCCAAGTATTCGTATCCTAAGCACTTTTGGAGTTGTTTTAGGCATCCTAATATGGACAATTGTACGTAATCGAAAGAAGCCTATAGATACATATGATGAATCTGACCCAAAGCAAGAAGGTATGCTTTCAGGGTTAAAAAAAATTCTCTCCTGCAAGCAAATTTGGATTATTGCTGGCTATGGTGGTTGTACCTATGTAGTTCTATCTTCTTTCTCAGATTTATGGTGTATTCCTTATCTTCAAGTAGCTTACAATATAGACAGAACCTTAGCTAGTGCCATTACTTCTAGCATCTATGTCGGGTTAGCTTTAGGTGGCCCAGTATTTGCTTTTATTTCAGAGAAATATCAAACACGTAGAGTACCTATGTACATCTCCGCTTTCTGTGTGCTCATTTCTTTATCTCTAGTTCTTTACGTTAAAATTCCTATTTATATGCTTTTTGCCTTACTGTTTATTATAGGCTTTTTTGTTGGTGGAAAAATTCTTTGCTTCCCTGCTGCCTGTGAGATAAACTCTCCTTCAATAAGTGGTACGACTGTAGGATTCGTTAACATGCTCTGCATGCTAAGTGGCGTTTTATTTCAGCCTCTTCTAGGTATCCTTATTTCATCGCATTTTGATGGCACACTGAAAGATGGTATACCTTCCTACACAGCCTCTGATTACGTTTATGGACTAACAGTGGTCCCAATTTGCTTGGTCATAGCTGTTATCTTAGGATTTTTCATGAAAGAAACTTATCCCCGTGGCCCTCACCCAGAGAGCATCATAGATCCTGAACTATAATACTACAAAAAAGATTATACCCCTTTTTTCCTATTTTTTTTTGTGTTATAGGTTGTTTCTGGCTTTGCGGGCGTGGTGGAATTGGTAGACACGCTAGGTTTAGGTCCTAGTGATCTTAGATCGTGGGGGTTCAAGTCCCTCCGCCCGCACCATCCAATTTTTAGCTGAAAATAAATTTATAAATAAGGATAGCTTATGGATATAAAAAAAGAAAAGACTAAAGGTTTAAATTTTATAATTGAAGCACATATCCCAAACAAAGACATAGAACCTATAATAGAGCAGCAGTTACTAGAAAAAGGGGAAACTGCAACTCTTACCGGTTTTAGAAAAGGTAAAGCTCCCCTTAATATTCTTCGTCAAAAATACGGAAACCAAGTTATGAATGCCGTGTTTGAAAAAACTATCTCTACAGGCATTGATGCTTATATAAAGAAAAAAGATTTAAAAATTGCAGGCCACCCAGATATTGAGGTGCAATCTTACGATGAAAAAAAAGGCTTGGAAATAAAAATAGCATTTGAACTATTGCCAGAGCTGAATATCCCTAAATTTGACGCTATTAAACTAAATCGTCTTATTGTTAAAAATCCTGAAGATCGCCTGGACGATGCTCTTTTTGTGTTTTCTCGTCAGCACAAAACAGAAGAGCCCTTAAAAAAAGACCGAGCGGCAAAACTAAATGACGTAGCCATAATAGATTTTGAAGGCTTTGTAGATGGTAAATCTTTTGAAGGCGGAAAAGGAAAAGATCATCATCTCACGCTAGGTTCCTCACAATTTATTCCTGGATTTGAGGATCAAATTGTAGGTAAGAAAAAAGGTGACTCTTTTGATGTTAATGTTTCTTTTCCTAAAGAATACCATGCACCAAATCTTGCTGGGAAAAAGTCTACTTTTAAAGTACTCCTTAAAGATATTAAAGAAACAGTGGAAGCAAAAATTGATGATGCCCTGGCTAAAAAATCTGGGTTTGAAAATATTTCCAAGCTCAAAGATGCTATGAAAAAGCATTTGAAAACTGAGGCTAAAAATACAGAACACCGCTACTTGAAACGCCAGTTACTAACAAATATCTCTGATAACTTAAAAGCAGAAGTCCCTACAAAGATGCTAGATAGTGAGATTCATGCTATTTGGAGCGACTATGAAAAAACACGTAAAACAGATAAAACTTTGGAAAAAATAACAGAAGAAGCATTCAAAAAAGAACATTCTCCTCTTGCTAAGCGTCGTATTTTGCTGGGTCTTGCTTTAGCTGAAATTGGAGACAAGCTAAAAGTTAAGCTTGATCCAGAAGATGTTCGTAATGAAGTTTTACGTTATGCTCAACAGTACCCTGGACAAGAAAAAAAAATATTCCAATCTATTACTTCTAACAAAGATGCTTTAATGAAATTCCAAGCACCCCTTTACGAAGATAAAGTTGTTGATGAAATTTTGAAAAAAGTAACGGTTACTGATAAGAATGTAGATATGAAGGGCCTTCTTCAAGCTATTGATAAATTAGAAGAAGATGCTCTAAAAAACCTCGAAAAAGAAGAAAGAAAATCTAATAAAACTGCTTCTTAACCTCTATGTCAATCAAAAACAGCAGACAGATTTTTAACAGCACCTCCATCAGAAGTTGTAGGGGGGGGGGGAGCTGTTGTTTCAACAATATATTCCTCCTTTAGAAAAGGCTAAACTTTCTCTTTTATAAAACAAAGCTAAATAAAAAATAGGGACATTGAAGCCAAAGGAGCTAAGAAAACCCTGAAGGTACTACACACACCCAAGATAATAGAGTTTGTAAAAGCTCCCCCAGGGGGGGACATACAGAGAGTATACTAGACAAATTTTAGGTACCCATGCAAGATACAGAGCTCTGCTTTATCAACCCTATTCAAAACTTTTTTACAGGGATTAAATTTAGTACTAGCTATCATACGCAAGTATAAAAAATATGATTTTCTTCAGCATAATAGGAAATGTACTAAATGGCGGGAGTGACGGGACTCGAACCCGTGGCCTCCGGCGTGACAGGCCGGCGCTCTAACCAGCTGAGCTACACCCCCAGAAGCCAGTTTTAGTTGAACTAGGGGTACAATCTTCCTAGATTATTGTCAAGTTCTTTTGATCAGAAAAAATACGTAAATTTTATTAAAAATATTTCAATCTAAAAATGGTGGTTTAAATCTGTTCAAAAAGATTTTTTTACGTATACTCATATAGAAAATAAGAATACAATAGAAAACCACATGAGTAACAAAAAATCTACCCGTCGAGATTTTCTTATTATCACTACTTCTGCTGTTGGCACGGTTGGTGTAGGTGCTTTTATGTGGCCTTTTATTGACAGTATGAACCCTAGCAAAGATGTTTTAGCTGGAGCGACTACTGAGGTGCATCTAGCACCTATACAACTAGGACAATCTATCACTGCTGTATGGCAAGGAAAACCTATCTTCATTCGCCATAGAACACCTGAAGAAATAAAATCAGCAAAAGACGTGCCTATATCAAATTTAATTGATCCTCAAACAGATGCAGAACGCGTTATAAAACCACAGTGGCTCATTGTTGTAGGCATTTGTACGCACCTAGGCTGCATTCCAGCAGGACAAAAACCTGGAGAAAATCGTGGACCTTATAACGGATGGTTCTGCCCATGTCACGGTTCTGCATATGACACAGCTGGACGCATTAGAACGGGGCCTGCACCCAAAAACTTACTTGTCCCTCATTATACGTTTCTTGAAGACACAGTTATTAGAATAGGAAAAGAAGTTTAAATGTCAAAAACTCCTAATTGGCAAAAATGGATTGATCATCGACTCCCTATTTTTTCTTTTATCAAAAAAGATTTAAAGACTTATCCTACACCCAAAAACTTAAATTATTTATGGAATTTTGGATCCCTAGCAGGCCTAACTCTTGTTGTTATGATGCTTACAGGCATATTTCTTGCTATGCATTATGACCCAAGCGAACAATATGCCTTCCAAAGTATTGAGCATATCATGCGTGACGTAAACTATGGATGGCTTCTACGCTATATCCATATGAATGGTGCATCTATGTTCTTTATAATCATCTATATCCATATGCTTCGTGGTCTTTATTATGGATCCTATAAAAACCCTAGAGAGCTTCTATGGATCCTCGGAGTCATCATTTATCTATTAATGATGCTCACAGCCTTTTTAGGCTATGTCCTTCCCTGGGGACAAATGAGTTACTGGGGTGCTACAGTTATAACTAGCATGTTCTCCGCTATTCCTCTTATTGGCGATACTATCGTTAGTTGGATATGGGGTGGATTTACTGTAAGCAATCCCACACTCAACCGATTTTTTGTATTACATTATCTCTTTCCCTTCTTAATTGTAGGCTGTGTACTTTTACACCTTGTTGCTTTGCATGTACATAAATCAAATAACCCTGCTGGCATTGATCTACGCAAACAAGACATGTTACCTTTCCATCCATTCTACACAATTAAAGACCTTTTAGGTCTAGGTATATACATTATTGTCTTTGCTTTCTTTGTGTTTTTTGCACCAAATTTCTTTGGAGAGCCTATAAATTATGAGCCAGCAAATCCACTAGTAACTCCTGAACATATTGTACCAGAATGGTATTTTCTTCCATTCTACGCTATTTTGAGATCAGTTCCTGATAAGCTTGGAGGAGTCATCCTTATGCTTGGGGCTGTATTTATTTTATTTATCGTTCCATGGTTAGATACACATCCTGTACGCTCAGCTACCTATCGTCCAATTTATAAATGGGCTTTTTGGCTGCTCATAACAGATCTGTTCGTTCTTTGCTGGGTTGGGGCAAACCCACCCAAAGGCATATTCATCTTAATTGGGCAATTTGCAACAGCATTCTACTTTTTTTTCTTTCTAGTACTCATGCCTATCTTGAGTAAGTTTGAAAACCCACTTTCTGTACCAAGGACACTGGATGATATAAAAAAAAGGAAGCTCCCTTTTTTTAGTATCATTTTTTATCTTATACTTTTTACCTCTTTTTCAAGTATAGCCAATCATGAAACTCAACCTTCACTCCCAAAGCTTAACTGGAGCTTTGATGGACCTTTTGGCACCTTTGACAGAGCTCAGTTACAACGAGGATTTCAAGTCTATAAAGAGGTCTGCTCTGCTTGCCACTCTTTAGAAAATATATACTACCGCGACCTCTCAGCCCTAGGCTATTCAAAAAAAGAAATTAAAGCCTTTGCTCTAGAAACTACTGTTAAAGATGGACCGAATGATGAGGGCGAAATGTTTGATATTCCAGGCCGTCCTTCTGATAAGTTTTTTTTCCCCTACCTAAATGAAAATGCAGCTCGAGCAGCAAACAATGGTGCTTTTCCCCCTAACCTCTCTCTTATCGTAAAAGCACGTCTCTATGGCACTGATTATGTGTATGGATTACTAACAGGCTATTGCAATGCTCCAAAGGGTATAGAAGTGCCAGAAGGGATGTCTTATAATACCTATTTTAGAGGGCATCTACTTTCTATGCCTCCACCTCTTATAACAGGTGCCGTAACTTTTTCCGATGGGATGCCAGCAACAGTAGATCAGATGTCTAGAGATGTCGCTGCCTTCTTAACATGGGCAGCAGAACCAGAAATGGAAGTACGCAAGCAAATGGGTATCAAGGTTATTATATTTACTATGATCCTCACTATACTTTTCTTTTTTGCTATGCGCCGCATTTGGGCTCGTATGAAAGAATAAATAAAAAATTTAAAAGCCTTCTATCCTCTCAAGAGCCTGCTGTATTTTAATAATTTTAGCTTTAACCTGATCACGACGCCTAAGTTGTTCATCCACAATTTCCTTAGGAGCTCTTTCCATGAATTTTTTATTTTTTAATTTCGTTTTCAATTGTTTTAAATCCACTACTAAACGTTCTATTTCTTTTCTCAGGCGATTTTTTTCCTTATCAATATCAATTATATCACCCAAAGAAATACCTATAGTTATGCTGCCTTGTACCAGCTGTATACAACCAGCTGGTAATTCTTTGACAACATTAATTTTATCTAGCCGAGCAAGTTTAAAAACAAGTTCTTGATGCCGCTCTATCCACTTTTTATGCTGATCTGTTGCACCCAAAATATTTGCTGTGAGCATAGTTTTAGGTGCTATGTTACTTTCTGTACGTAGAGATCTTATTTCTGCTACCAAATCACTTATCCAATCTAACTCCCGTGCCGCTTCATCAAAGTTAGCCTCCTTATCAAAGATAGGCCATGATTGTTTAGATAAAGAAAAAGAATTATCACTTTCAATATTCATAAATTGCATAGACAAACTGTCCGTTACAAATGGCATCATAGGGTGAAGAAGTTTCAGAATATTAAAAAAACACCATGCCAGGCATTTACGTGTTTCTTCTTGCTCTTCAACACTAGACCCCTTAAGTATTGGCTTTGTAAACTCCACATACCAATCACAAAAAGTCCCCCTTACAAACTGGTATAAGTGGTGAGATGCTTCATTAAATTTATATGTCTGCAAGGCTTCTGTTACCTCTACAGTTAAATCAGATAACTTATAAATAATCCATTGATTTACTGATAAATTTACCTGGTGCGGATTAAATAATGGATCATAAGTACATTCATTCATCATTAAGTAACGTGAAATATTCCAAATCTTAGTAACAAAGTTACGAGATCCTTCCACACGTTTTTCCGCCAATTTAATATTTTTACCTTGAACAGAAAGCGAAGTAATAGTGTATCGTAGAGCATCCGCTCCATACTTTTCAATAAGCTCTAAAGGATTAATTACATTACCCTTAGACTTAGACATTTTCTCTCCCTTTTCATCCAAAACAAGGGGGTGCATATATACTGTAGAAAAGGGAATATCTTTCGTAAAATGCAATCCCATCATTATCATTCTAGCTACCCAGAAAAAAACAAGATCAGTACCTGTCACCAAAACTTGTGTAGGATAATACTGTTTCAACTCTTTTGTATTCTCTGGCCATCCTAATGTTACAAACGGCCATAAAGAAGAAGAAAACCATGTATCTAAAACATCCGTGTCTCTTATTAAATCAAAATCTTTTTCCCCATAATACTTTTTAGCCTTAAATATAGCCTCTTTTTCTGAGGATGCTACAAAAATATGACCATCTGGACCATGCCATGCTGGTATCTGGTGCCCCCACCAAATTTGACGAGAAATACACCATGGCTCAATATTGCGTAGCCATTCAAAATATACCTCTGCCCACTGTTTTGGAACAAAAGATATGTCTCCTTTTTCTACAGCTTTTATAGCCGGATAAGAAAGTTTTTTAGCATCCACAAACCACTGATCTGTCATCCATGGTTCAATAATAACACCTGATCTATCTCCATATGGAACAGAGTGAACGATCGGTTCTTCTTTTTCTAAAAGCTCTAGTTCCTGCAAATCTTCTAAAATTTTTCTCCGTGAAGCAAATCTTTCTAAGCCTTGATAAATCTCTGGCACATTATCATTTAGATGTGCTGTAGAATCAAATATATTAAGTATATCAAGATTCTGACGCTTACCCACTTGGAAATCATTAAAATCATGAGCTGGTGTAATTTTTACAGCACCACTGCCCTTTTCAGGATCACAATGCTCATCAGCTATTATAGGAATTATCCTATTAGTAAGCGGCAACCTTAACCTTTTACCAATGAGATGTTTATACCTTTCATCATCTTTATGTACTGCCACAGCCGTATCACCCAGCATTGTTTCTGGTCTTGTTGTTGCTACAGTAATAAAGGCACTTGGATCATCTTCTAGTGGATATTTAATATACCAAAGAGTTCCTTTTTCTTCTCTTAACTCCACTTCTAAATCTGATACAGCTGTTTGAAATTTAACATCCCAATTTACTAGTCTTTTATCACGGTAAATAAGCCCCTTATCAAAGAGAGAAATAAAGCATTTGTTAACTGCTTTATTAAATTTTTCATCCATGGTAAAGCGTGAACGCTCCCAATTGGCTGAAGCGCCCAAACGTTTTAACTGTTCTGTAATTACCCCCCCTGATTCTTCTTTCCACGCCCATATGCGATCTAAAAAAGCTTCTCGACCTAAATCAGACTTTTTTAACCCCTCTTGATCTAACTGACGCTCTACAACCATTTGTGTAGCAATACCAGCATGATCGACTCCTGGTTGCCATAAAACATCTCGACCTTGCATACGGTTAAAACGAATTAAAACATCTTGGAGAGTATATGTTAAAGCATGCCCCATATGAAGGGACCCTGTTATATTCGCTGGAGGCATCATCACACAAAACGGTACTTTTTTACCTTTTCCTGATTCTTTAAAGAAATTTTTTTCAGACCACTTTTTAGAGAGTTTTCTCTCTATTTCAGCAATATTATACGTTTTTTCCCGCATGAAGTTTCCTATAGGTCCTTTATGGCTTATCGCCTAATTATTCTATTATTTCATCTGACGAATGATGTTCTTAATCTCTTTTTCTACTGTCTCTTGAACAACATTATTCAAATTTTTCTCTAGCCATTCTTTTATCATAGGACGAACAAAATCTGCAACGCTAATATTACTCAAGCTTTTTGTTACCTCTGGTTTTTTCTCTTTCTCAAGCGTTTCTATAAAATTATTTAAAATATTATTTTGAACTACATCAGATAATGAAGATTTTTCCTCATGAACTATTTGTGCCTGGTCTACTGTAGAGGACTTCTTATTTTGAATGTTTTTCAATGATTTTTTTATATTTTCAATAAGTGTATCTTTCTCTATTTGTTTCTGATTTGATGAAACAGTACTAGAAAGATTCTTGTTTTCTGCAAGTGAAGATATTTGAGGGGAATCAACTAACCGCGATGTTGTTCGTTGCTTTTTTTGTTTTTTAAACACAGGATTCAACTCAACTTTTCTACTCGGCTGGCCTTGCTTTTCTGAGGGAGTAGAGACGGTTGATCTATTAAGAAAGGGTTTAGTAACTACTGCTGAGGAGACTACCATTTTATCATGTTCTTTCCTTTTCTGAGTCTCCTTCATCTCTTTTTTTTGTGCTGTTTTTATAGCTTGTGTATGCCCTTGTTGTTTTTTCTCTGGTAATTCTTTATTAGCTATTTCTTTCTGACGTTTACGCTCTTCTAATTGATTTAGAAGGTATTTTAAGTCAGCATAGTCTCCCGATAGCCTGTCTATATTATTTAAATCTACTTTCTTAGCTTTTTGTTGAGAATGCTGTGCTGGACGGCTTTCTACTAGAATTTTTGAGTCAATTGATCTCTTCTCATTTTTTTTCATTTTCCCAAAAGGTATTTTTCCCTCTTTTCGCAAATCAGTAAGCTCTAGAATTTCATCATTGTTATTTTCCTCCGAATCACAGTAATTTATTGAACCAATTTTTTTATTATCAATATTTTTCTCTAAATATACTCTTTGCGTTAACTCTATTGGTTTTTCACTAGAATCATCCATTCCTTCATCTTTTTCCGCCAAATTATGAGTATGAGATATATACTCATTAGCTCCTTCTAGAATTTCTGTTTTAGCCGTTTTATCCAAAAGTTTTTCTTTCTGCTCTATCCTTGTTTCTAGAGGAGATTTTTTTTTTCGGGGACTCTGAGAATTTTTTTTTATAAATATAGGCTTCTTAGAGGATGAATTTTTAACTAAAATGCTATTTTTAGCTTTATCTTTTTGATCTCCATTTTTTTCTTCTTTTATAATAATAGCCTCAATAGCTGCAATAATTTTATCCATATCTTCTCTCTTGGAATCAATTTTGTGTCCTTTTTTATTGGTCACAGCACATTACCCTGATTTATTAGGATTCTTTAATGAAAACTTTTTTGGCTTATTCAGAGCTGACCCAAGTCCCCACCACTTTCCATCAACCTCATCAAGGTATTCTTGTGGATCATAATATGTAACTGGTAATTTAAGATTCCTTGCTGTTAATATCCCCCTTATTTTCAACATACTATACGCAGATGCTATAAGCTCTCTATACTCTTTGACCTGCTTCACTTGTGCTTTTAAAAGATCTTGCCTAGCATTCAATACATCTAGAATATCCTTTGAGCCCGATTGATGCTCAATCTGAACACTATTAAATGCTACTGTAGCTGCCTGAATTTCTAAACTAAATTCACGATACCGTATCTTACTCGAAATAAAGGCCTGCCATGCTACTGTAGCTTTCTCTTTAATAATTCTTTCAACTTCTTTTCTTTCCAATACTTTTTTTGTATAAGTATGATGGGCCCGACGCAGACTTGCCTGTAATGCACCAGACAAATCAAATGGTACAGTTAGCGTTGCTTTTACACTTGTGCCCTCTATGCGATATTTTGGAGAACCTGCTCTTTCTCCTGTGTGTGTAGAAGAGGCAGACAAATCAATGCTTGGCAAGAATTGGGTTTCTACTACATCAATTCCTAAGCGTGCTGCAAGTTCCTCTGCTCTTATCTTTTTTAACCCAGGATTAAACTTTAGAGCCATTACTTGAAATTCAGTATATAATTTAGGTACATCTTTAGGCAATGGCGTCTTAGACAAGCTCGTTACATTTAACCCTACTATTTTTTCATAGGCCATTCTTGATTTTTCTAGCTCAGCTTTTGCACCAGCTAGCAGAGCCCTACCTTCTGCCAAGCGCATTTTTGACTGAGATAACCCTGTAAGATTAGCATCGCCTAGATCATAACGTATTTGCACAGCTTCTAAGCTTTTAATCATAAATTCTGTATTAGACTTCTGTATTTCTACAATCTGTAAATCACGATATACATCCACGTAAGATTCTATAGCTTTGAAAAGAATTACTTGCTCAATTCTATCAAAATCCTCATGAGCGGCTTCAATAATTGAACGAGTTTGTTGAATAGTTGGAGCATACGTCGGGTTTAATAATTTTTGAGTTAATGTAGCAGATAAAACTCCTGTTTCTGAGTGTGACCTACTAATTATTCCTTTGTAGTTGCTATTAGTTCTGCTATAAGAACCTGTTAAATCAACACTAGGACGATACCCAGACTGCGCCAAAGGAAGACTTTCATCCACTATCTTTGTTTCTGCTATCTGCGCTTGAAGTACCGGACTAGTCTTATACGTATTGATTAGAGCCCCTTGTAAGGTGATACCTATGGCACCTTGGTTCAAGCTTATAATACTTGCACCAAACAATCCCAGTAACACTCTTTTTATCTTTACACTTAAATTTTTCTTCAGCAAAACTTAAATTCCTTTTTTGATAGGAAAGCCTGTAAGCATGGTTGAACAGCTTGTCCAAGCACCTCTTTTTCTAATTGTTGCTTATATTTCATAAAAATGCAAATTGCTCCATCAAATATAATAGAATCAAAAAGAGACTCGTCTGGCTCTATACCTATAATCTCACAACCCATAGATCTAACAAGTGAATCTGTATACCCTGTAGCACAACTAACCACTAGCACCTTATAACTTGGCTTCAAGTTTAAATATTGTAGCATACTTCCTAAAACCTGTAGCTCTATCATTGAATATCCTAACTTAACCTCTATTGCAAAATCCATGTGAACTTCCCCTTTTCTAGTATCCGGAGCAAACACGCCACATTCAACTTGGCGGAAAACATTAAATACTGAATTATTGTATAAAATCAGAAGGTTAAGAAATTTTCCAATCATGGATTTACATAATTTATTCAATTTTCTACTTTATATTAATACCTATTTTTTAAAAACTATATCATATTTTTTTAATCAGCATTTATTTTATACCATTTTTTTAATTTTTCTGCACATTTACCTAAAATAGAGTTTTTTTGATAAGCAGTACCCAGTTTCTCTTCTGTTAATAGCTCTAAAGCTTCTTTAACTGTGCTAACAGAATAAACAGAAAATAATCCCTTTTCTATAGCTTTACATATTTCTTTATCTAGAAAAATATTTTTCTCATTCGCTCTAGGTATAATAACTCCTGGCAATCCTTTTAACCCATTTTGTAAGCAAACTTTATAAAACCCTTTAATTTTTTCGCTAACGCCCCCTATTGCCTGAATATTTCCTTTTTGATCAACAGACCCTGTAATAGCCAGGTCTTGCCGTAAGGGCACATCTGATAAAGAAGAAAGTATAACACACAGCTCTGCCATAGACGCACTATCACCATCAACTTCACTATATAGTTGCTCAAAAGTAAGAGAGCATCCCAAAGAAAGCGGATACTCCTGAGCAAAACAAGATTTTAAAAACCCCTCTAAAATAAAGACTCCCTTCTGTTGTATAGGTCCTGCCATTTTAACCTGGCGTTCAATGTTGATAATGCCTGCTTTATCACAATAAGTTGTAGTAGTAATCCGCGCTGGCAATCCAAACTGGAAATTATCCTCCGTTGTAACAGTTAAACCATTAATTTGGCCAACTTTTTTCCCCTGTGTCTGTATCGTGATAATTTTCTCTTTAAATTTTTCTAAATATTTTTCCTCCAATCGACCATTTCTGCTTAGAAAGCGTGTATAAGCCCCATAAATATTCTCATCAGATATTTCCTTTGATTCCATACGCCTGGTTAGTATAGCTGCTTCAGATAAAATAATTTCTATACTTTCAAACTTTGACGTTAATTTTTTTCGTGAACCCGAATACATAGAAGCTATTCCTAAGATAATCCTTAGTGCAGATTTTGAGCAAGATAGCTTCAGTTTTTTCTGGCAATATTCTTTAATTAAATAGGCATATCTCCCCAAATTTTTACTAGATGCTAGCATATCAGTATCTATCTCTGCCTTAATTTGAAAATAAGTCCTAAAATTTGAATCATTATAAAAAAAATTGTGAAAATAATATGCAGACCCTACAATAATAACCTTTACACTTAAAGGTATTGGTTCAGGGTTTGGAGCCTCAAGCATATGTATATTTCCTATCTTATATGGTTCTTCTATGTATATAACTTCATCTCGCAGAGCCCCTTTTAACTGCTTCCACACATCTTCCTGCTGAAAAAGTTCCTCTGCCCTCAATACAAGAATTCCCCCATTTGCTTGATGAAGAGCACCTGAATTAATCATTGTAAAGTTTGTTTCATACCCCCCTTGGGATGCAGATTTATATTTTATCGCCCCAAAAATATTTTCATATGTAGGATTTGATTTAACAACAACAGGTCTGCCTTCCTCATCATATCTATCGACCAAGACGTTCACAGCATATCTCTCTTTTGGATCTGTCAATCCCTGAGAGAGCTTGTCTTCTAACTTATCTAAATTTGTAGAAAAAAACTCTAAATTCTCTAAAATATCCTTTCGCATAGCAACAAGCCATCTTAATAATCCTGGTACATGAAAAAAATCATGTTCAAGTTTATCAAATAATCCTGAGAAAACCTCATCAGCCAGGGAACTTTTTAGTTCTTTTAATTTTTTACTAACAAGTTCTTGCGCTTCTTGTATTTTACTAGATAGCCTCCATGTATGTGGCCGCAATTTGTCTATACCCTCTATCACATGTTGCTTTTCTTCTTCACTTAATCTCTGGTAATGTTCCTTCGGATCTGAAGCTCCCTCTCCTATAAATATAAGCTCAACAGATCCTTCTTCATCAAAACTAACATCCAAATGATATCTTTTTGCAAGAGTTCTGAGCTTCTGTAAATCTTTCTCATAATATATTTCTAATTCATCTGAAAGGCTTATAGCTTCTTTCTCATATTCTTTTGATTTGAATAATTTTGGTAAGGTTTTTAATATAGTGTTAATAAGGTTGCTCATATCTTCCCTAAAGATACGCGCTGTTCCTGCAGAAAATTGGTAGGGCCTGGGAGAAGTTGGATTAAAAAAATTATTTAGATACACCCAATCATGAGAACGTAAGCTAGAGCTAAAATAATTTTTTAAAAAATGATGTGTAGAATCCATGCGCCCAGTTTGATTTTCACCAATCACGTAGATATTTCCTTCTCTAAAAGATAAATTAAGACCAAAATTTATAGCTTTTCTAGCTCGCTGATGCGACGATAAATGAAATAAATTAAGTTTTTTAGAAGTGTCTCTAACTACTTCTCTATAAGAAAAAACAGGCCAGCCAACAGCCGACGATTTTAGCGTTCTTACGGCCATACTTTCCTCTTCTTCATAATATATGCATTATGGCCTTATATAACAATTAAGAAAACCCCTATATTTTTTGAAAAATAAAACATATGGCACTGTTAACAAAATAAATTAAAAAAAAGAAAAAAATCTATAGTAGTAGGGCACCCTATATAAAAATTTAAGAGTTTTTATCATTTCTCATTCAAAAATGAAGTCTTAAAAATATTATTCAACTAACTTTAATTTCTAACTACTCTATATTTTTCTTAATATTCGCAGTTTTTATAAATATTACCTTACTATTGTGTTTTTTTTTATGTTATGCTACGGATAGATTAAGATATTGACTTATGGAGATAAAAATGAGAATAAGTATTTTCCGTCTAGCGCCTATTATTTTGATAGCCCTTAGTGCTTGTACATCTAAACTCGATCAATTACGTAACTCTTCACCAGAAGGTGGAAACTATACGCGTATTCTTTCACAAACTTATTTAAACCAAGCAAACCAGAAAGCCAGTGGGATGCATTATCCTGTTTCTGAATTCCTTTCTGAAAAAGGTCTTCGTGTGTCAGGTGGGGAAGCCATTTTTGCTGACAGCATTGCAAATTGGGACGTTCCAGCAGATAAAATTCAAGAGCTAGCATCAGCACGCCAATTGCTCAAGGATGCTTATAAAGACGAACTAAACCTCGAATATCCAAAACTTATAGCAAAGGCTCAAGTGGCTTTTGACACATGGATTTCAGAGCTTTATTATGGCCATATTTACGCAGCGAATAGGGCTAAAAATGCCATGATTGAGGCTTTATCTAAAGTGGCTGTTACGATAAAAGACTCCTACTCATCAGTGAAAAAAAAGCACCCAAAGAATAAGGATGACCATTCTAGAGGCCGTTGAAGGCCTTAAGGAGAAAGTTTTGCACTCTTTGCAGAATTCTAGGATTTTCTAGTATCTATATACTAGATATATCTATTGTCTTAGAAAACAATAGGGAGCAAAAAACTTTAAAAAGTAAGTACTTTGGATTATGCCAAAAATCCAACTATAAAAACCTCCGCTTAATAGCGGGTTTTTTATATTAGAATTTATTAGAGGGGGTGCAAAATGGAATTATCCAAGTTATAAGGTTTTCTATCCATGTCATTTGTTAGTTTTTCTCAGGCCGTTGCTATTCTAAGAAGAGAGAGTATCGTAGCTTTTCCTACAGAAACAGTCTACGGACTAGGGGCAATTGCCACAAGTACTACAGCTATACTAAAAATCTATGAAATAAAGAAAAGACCCTCTTTTAATCCTCTTATTTTACATGTATCAGGGCTTGATCAAGCGCGCAAATATGGAAAGTTTAACAAACTAGCCTTACAGTTAGCTGCTAACTTCTGGCCAGGACCAATGACCCTAGTTTTGCCCAAAATAAATTATACTTTATCCCCTAATGCCACAGCTGGTCTTGATACAATAGCTATTCGTGTCCCCGCTTATAAACAAGCACAGAATCTCATTTCCGCCGTAGGGACCCCTTTGGTAGCGCCTAGTGCAAACCCTTCTGGGCGATTAAGTGCAACATCTGCCAACCATGTTGAGCACCTCTTCAATAGTACTGTCCCTGTATTAGACAACTCCACCCGCCCTATCGGCCTTGAATCTACTATCATTGATTGCACCAGAGCCAGCCCTATTATTTTACGTCATGGTGCTATTTCAGCAGAACTTATTGAAAAATATATAGGGATTGCTCCTCGATTTCCTAAAAAAGATGATGAAATTAAAGCTCCAGGCATGCTTTTACGCCACTATGCTCCAAAATTACCACTTTATCTTAATAAGAAAAAACCCTTTGAATATCAAGCGTTTATAACTTTTGGTGATGCTTCATTTGAAAATTTACCTATAGGGACACAAATTTTTTCTCTTTCTCCTACTAAAAACCTCAAAGAAGCCGCTGCGACTCTCTTTACCATTTTGCATAAAATAGACTCTCTTTCAGAGAAATTTAAGTCTATCGCTGTAGTACCCATTCCTAATGAAGGAATTGGAAAAGCAATAAATGACCGCCTTTCACGTGGTGCTCATAAAAAAATTTAACGATTGTTTATATCTTTATAATTTCTATGAGCAGTTCCTTCATACAATTGACGTGGACGACTAATTCTTTTATCTGGCTCTTCCATCATTTCCATCCATTGCGCTACCCAACCTGTTGTTCTTGCTAAAGAAAATAAAACAGTAAACATAGTTGTAGGAATTCCCATAGCTTGTAAGATAATTCCTGAATAAAAATCAACATTTGGATAAAGATTTCTTTCAATAAAATACTGATCACTTAAAGCAATTTTTTCAAGTTCTAAAGCTAATTCGAACAAAGAGTTACTCTCTTGTTTTGCTTCTTTTAAAACCTCGTGGCAAATCTTACGCAAAACATCTGCTCTAGGGTCGTAGTTCTTATATACTCGATGGCCAAATCCCATCAAACGAACACCATCTTTTTTATTCTTAACTTTTTCTATAAAGTTTTTAATATTTTTTTTATGCCCTATCTCATTAAGCATGTTTAGCACAGCTTCATTTGCTCCACCATGTGCAGGCCCCCAAAGAGAAGCAATGCCAGCAGCAATGCAGGCAAATGGATTTGCCTGACTTGACCCTGCTAATCTCACTGTAGAGGTAGATGCATTTTGTTCATGATCTGCATGAAGAATAAGAATCTTATCTAATGCTTTTTCAAAAACAGGATTCACTACATATTCTTCAGCAGGTACAGCAAACATCATATGTAACAAATTGCCTGCATAACTAAGACTGTTTTTTGGAAAAATAAAAGGTTGGCCAATAGAGTACTTATAAGCCATAGCAGAAATTGTAGGCATTTTTGCAATAAGCCGATGTGATGCTATAACTCGCTGTTTTGGGTCATTTATATCTAAACTATCATGGTAAAAAGCAGACAGTGCACCAACAACACTTACCATGATGGCCATAGGATGCGCATCTCGGCGAAAACCTTTAAAAAAATAAATAAGCTGCTCATGCACCATACTATGGTGCTTAATTTGGTGTAAAAATAAAGCAAAGTCTTCTTCTCCAGGAAGGTTTCCTTTTAATAAAAGATAAGCTACCTCTAAAAAATCGCTATGCTCTGCCAACTCACCTATATCATACCCTCTATATCTAAGAATTCCCTTGTCCCCATCAATAAATGTGATGCTTGATCTGCAACTCGCTGTTGAAAAAAATCCTGGATCAAACGTAAAATAACCCGTCTCTTTGTAAAGATGTCCTATATCAAAAACTTCAGGCCCTTCAGTGCCTTTTAGAACAGAAAAAACGCATAATCTTTTTCCACTTTCATCAACTAAATATAGCTCTTTTTTCAACACTTTTGTGCTCCTTTTTCATTTGTTTATATTCTCTGAAAATTTTAGAGAAAAAACAAGGACAATTAGGAATAATTTTAATTACAGTATTTTTTAAGATATTTTTTTAATAATATTTGTTGTGCTATACCCCTTAAGAAGAGGCGCCAGGTGTACTTTTCCTCCACGCTGAAGAATAATATCAGACCCTGAAATTTCTTCTATTTTATAATCTTGCCCTTTTATAAGAACATCTGGTTGCAACTTATTTATAAGATCGTAGGGTGTTTTTTCTTCAAATAGAACAACACCATCTACGCTATTTAAGGAGCTTAAAACCTCTGTCCGTGTGTATTCATCCTGAATAGGACGTGTATCTCCTTTTAACTTCTGAACTGATTTATCACTATTCATACCCACAATTAACTTGTCACATTTTGATTTTGAAAAATCTAATAAAGACAAATGTCCTTTATGTAGAATATCAAAACATCCATTTGTAAAACCAACTGTTAGCCCTTTATTTTTCCATTCTTTGGTTTTTCGTTCAGCATCTTCCCATGACATAATGCAGCTCTTTGAATAACTTAGTGCTGCAGCTAATTCTTCGGGCATTACAACAGCTGTTCCAACTTTTCCTACAACAATTCCAGCACAAATTGTTGCTAACTCCATAGACTGTTTTATAGGCCAACCAAGTGCTATACCCGTAGCCATCATAGCAACAACTGTATCTCCTGCTCCAGATACATCATGTACTGCCTGTGCCTTTGTAGAAAGCTCAGCCTGCAAGCCTTCTTTTGTTATATAGGCCATTCCAGCTGCGCCACGTGTAACCAAAATACCTTTTATATCCGCTTTGGCAAAAATCTTCTGAGCAGCTTCTATACACTCATTAACTGTTTTAACTGGCATACCACCAGCCGCTAGAGATAATTCATCTTTATTCGGCGTGATAATACTAGCGCCTGTATACTTTGAAAAATCATTCCCTTTTGGATCCACAATAATTGGTATTTTATTTTTTTGAGCTAAAGTAATCAACTCCTTTGTAATAGGTGCCCGCAAAAGCCCTTTTTCATAGTCAGAAAGAAGTAATATGTGAGCTTGCGCGAATAACGGCTTCCAATAAGTATCTACCAACTTTTTAATTTGCTGATCTGTAAGAGGTACATCTTCTTCAAAATCTACCCTCAATAAATGCTTCGATTCTGCCATAAAACGTATTTTTCTGATAGTGCCCCATCCTTCTACAGAAAGCAAGTGAGAGGAGCAAACAGTATGTTCATCCAGCAAACATTTAACCTTTTCTGCCTCTTTATCTTCACCAATTAGACCACATAAAAAGCAAGAAATTCCCAGACTTGCTAAGTTGCGCACAACATTACCTGCACCACCGAGCTTATTACTTTCTTTTTCTGCTTGCAAAATTGGCACTGGAGCTTCTGGAGATAAGCGTTGAGCATTTCCTATAATATACTTATCCAGTAGAACATCCCCTATACACAGAATTTTTATTGCCTTAACATCTCTCTGAATCTCTTTAAATGATATCACTGTTTCACCTATTACATTCTGCTATTACATCAAACTTTATAACCACACCTTTTGCTCTTTTGGAGATAGGTCGTGTTAGTGGACGTCTAAAGTCATACGTTGCATTAGCTTTTATCTCAAGTGGTTTATCTGAATTAGAAATATTCATTGTCATTTTATCAATTTCACAAGAATCTAAAAAACAGCCAACTTTGTCATAAAAAATTAAGGTTATAGGAGGCAATACACGAGGATAATCTGAAACATTTTTTATACGACCTGTAACCATTGGTATAAAATCTCCCTCAAAATTTCCCTCTACAATTTGTATATTTTCTTTTTCCAGTGCTTTATCTATTGGTGTGTTTTTCACATCTATATAATCATATACTCTAGATAAATAAGTCTCTATGCCTATTAAGACTGACTGCGGGGAAAATAAATAAGCCCCCATACCACATAAAATAAACACTATAAACAACCATAAAATTATCCTTGCAGATATTTTTTTAGTTTTATAAGCTTTTCTTCTTTTTCTGCCATATTCCGGTGTAAGCTTATTTGATGCTAAAGAAAGAGTGCTCTCTTCTTGTATAAAATCATCTTTTTTATCTAGTTTTTGAAACCAAGAAAATTTACATACATTGCATCGAACCTTTCTCCCTCTTTCTCCTAAAAGGTCTGCTTTTACAAAGAACTCACTGTGACATGATGGACACTGAATAATCATATAGAAAATTTCCTCATTATATTTAACTTGTTACAAGTATATAATATCGATATGATAGAATAATAAAAGTTAAAAAAAAAAGAGGATTGAATGACGGGCAAAGAATCCGCGCCCATCGTAGAATTTCAGCATGTTACTATGCGCTATGTGGAAGGGACTGATGTTTTTCGTCAAGTCTCCTTTTCTGTTGAGCCTAATTCTTTTCATTTCCTTACAGGCACCAGCGGTGTTGGAAAATCTACTCTACTTAAACTCATTCACTTAAGTGTTGTCCCTTTCACAGGGTCTGTGCGCTTATTTGGGCGAGATACTTATGACATTGCTAGATGGGAACTACCCCTCTTAAGAAGTCGCGTTAGTCTCGTATTTCAAGATTTTCGCCTCATAGACCATATTAATATTTTAGATAATGTTGCCTTAGCTCTTTACTCTAGAGGCATTGATTTAAAAGAGTGCCGAAGTAAAGCAGCCGAGCTTCTAAGTTGGGTTGGCTTAGAAAACAGCTACTTTTTCTTTCCTCCTATGTTATCTGGAGGTGAGCAACAACGAGCAGCTATTGCTCGCGCTGTCATTTCTCGTCCTCAGTTGCTTTTAGCTGATGAACCAACTGGTAATGTTGACGACGAAAATGCTGAACGCATTATATATCTTTTTGAAGAACTTAATAAACGTGGAACTACCGTTATTGTCGCTACACACAATTTTGATTTAACAAAAAAGTATAATTTGCCAGAGTATTATCTAACAAATGAAGGTATGACATATAAGCCCGCAGTTCCTCTGAAAACTCCAAGCTCTCTAAGTTCTACATCAAGATCTGTAAGCAGGAAATATACTCCATGACTCAACGCACTTTCTTTAATAATCTCCCCTCCACTATCCCTTTTGAGAGAGAAGATACAAACCGCTATGTTCCTTGGATAATAGCTTTTATTATGTATATAGCTCTTCTTGCAAGTTTTTCTGCATTAATACTCCTCACAGCACTAGACTACTGGCATCCTGGCTCAACAAAAACATTTACACTTGCCATACCCTTCAAAAAAACCTCTAATTTAAATAAAATAACCCAGGAAGAATATACAGAAAATCGTATTAATAAGGTTATAAACATAATTTCTGAAACCCCTAAAGTTGTACAAGTTTCTTTGTTATCTGAAGTAGAAATGCATCGATTGCTAAAACCTTGGTTTAGTAAAAAATTTAATGCTTATGACGTTATGCTCCCATCTTTTCTTAGTATTAAAGTTAATACCAAAGATAAAGCTTTTTTCTCTCAGAAACTTCTCCTTTCTATTCGCACCATAGAACCAAAAGCCACTATTATAAAAATACTTTCTTGGCAGTCTATTATAGAAAAATGTGCCTTAAAGCTCCAATTATTTATAGCTGGTCTTCTTCTTCTTATTTTACTTGCAGCTGCTTGGACCATTACATTCACAACACGCACAAACATGCTAATGCAAAGAGATATAATAGAGCTCCTAACACTGCTTGGAGCTACAGATGATTTTATAGCTACGCGCTATAAAAGAAAAGCTCTTTTAATTGCTTTTGAATCTCTAGCCAAGGCTCTTATAGGTCTTATACTTACAGTTGGTATTGTTTGGTGGATTACCTATGAAGTTGATCAACAACTGTTTGGACGTATAATTTTGCATCTCCTTAATTGGAAGATTATTTTCTTGATATTAATACCTATTATAATTATATTTCTTATGATGAAGTCTGCAAAACGCTGTGTTTTTAATACTCTGGAAGAGCTTTTTTAAATCTATGGAAAAAATTATTATTCTTGATCGTGATGGTGTAATTAATAAATCATCTGGATGGATCCTAAAACCAGAAGAAATTATTTTAGAAGAAGGGGCAGGTCAAGCTCTTTCTGCCTTAAACGCTTCTGGTATAAAAGTCGTTGTTGCTACAAATCAATCTCCTGTTGGACGCGGACTTATATCAGAAGCTGTTCTTTATGCTATTCATGAAAAATTAAAAAATGATTTAAAAATACACCATAATGCTCATATAGATGCTATTTATTTTTGCCCCGATCACCCTGATAATCCTACAAATAGAAGAAAGCCAGGTAATGGTATGTTACTAGAAGCTCTAGCAGATTTTGGTGTAAACCCTATTGATACACCTTTTGTTGGTGATAATATAATAGATGTACAAGCAGCCCATACAACAGGATGTCCTTCTCATTTTGTTTTAACAGGACATGGAAGATCTCTCCAAACAACTGTGAAAGAAAAATTTCCTCAAGTAGTTGTTCATAAAAATCTTTTTCATGCTGTAGAGTGGCTTTTGGAGAATCATTTTGCTTAGAATATGTCGCTGGATCTTTATTTTTTTTCTTTCAGGATTAGTACTCTTAGCACTTAGCTTTTGTATTTTTTTCTACCATGTGCACTCTCTTGATCCTCCCAATGAAGAAAATTTTTCTCTAAAGCATATATCTACAGCTATAGTTTTCACAGGTTCTTCTGATCGTATTGACGCAGCTATAAACCTTCTAGAAAAAGGGCATATCAAACAAATTTTTATCTCTGGCGTAGGCCATTCTGTCCGCTCGAAAGACCTAGCCTACTTTCACAAAATTAACAAACCAAACCAACATGTTATACATTTAGGACACAAAGCCTCCAATACAATTGAAAATGTTTTTGAAACAAAGGATTGGTTAAAAAAAAATAATGTTTCAACTTTTTATCTTATAACTTCTTACTATCATATACCACGCTGTCTTACTCTTATTAAATCTAATCTCCCAGAAACTGCTGTTCTTTCTCACCCTATTTATCCTTCTCATAAACCTGAAACACTTGGCCAATGGTTTTGTAAAGTCCGAATTATTTTTTTTGAATATTTAAAGTATCTATATACTTTATTTCAATTCTTGCATAAAGAGTATTTATCATGATCCTTCTTCGCTCTATTTTCTTTAATTTTTTCTTATTTCTATGGACTTGGCTCTGCACTTTCTTTACCTTGCCTTCTCTTGCCATGCCTAAAATTGTTCCTCTTTGGATCGCAAAAGTTTGGTCTAAAGGCTGTATTTTAGGTCTTAAATACATTATTGGTGTAAAGTTTAGTATTAAAGGCTTTGAAAAATTACCCAAAGAAGCTATCATTATAGCCTCAAAACATCAATCTACCCTTGAAACAATCCTTCTAGTGGGAAAAATTTCATCTCCTGTTTTTATATTAAAACAACAGTTACTCTATATTCCCCTTTTTGGATTATTTCTGAAAAAACTTGGCATGATTGCTGTGCGAAATACCAAGGGAAATATTATGAAAAAACTTATTCCTCTTGTAGAAACTACATTTAAAAATAATCAACAACTTATCATCTTTCCAGAAGGTTCTAGAACACTGCCTGGACATACCACTAAATATAGAAAAGGTCTTTCTAAAATTCATATGGCTTTTCCTGATATACCTATTTATCCTATAGCCTTAAATACAGGTGAAATCTGGCCACGAAAAAGTTTCTTAAAATACCCAGGCACCTGCCATATTGAAATACTTGCCCCTATTTCAAAGAGTCAATCCGGAGAAAAATTATTAGATACGCTTAAAAACCATATTGAAAAAAGAAGCCTAAACTTATTAGAAAAAAAATACCCTCCCTCTATCTAATAGAGAGCAGGATACTCTACTATATTTATACTACTGAATAGCTTTCTCTTTGGTTATGAAGACTTCATTCCTGCTACTCAGGATAATAATTCCGAGAGAAACTTCATAAAAAGCATTTTCTGAAATTTCCCCTATCTTTCAAGATTTATATCAATAATGTTCCTCTTTTTCTTCTACTCTTCTTCTCAGTGATGGAAATTCAAAGAGCTTAAAAGTAGTAGGCCTCATCTGCTCTTCATCAGCTGCTTCTTCTGTTGAAGCTCTCCGTACTAATGGAACCGCTTTTTCATCTGTACTGCAATATGTAAACTTCCTTCTGCACTTGTGCCACGCAAATGATCCATATCAATTGATGTTTGAGCATTCTCTTTGTCTTCTCTAACCGAAAAACTACACTTCTAGACTCTTGATCATATAAGTTTTCTTATTATGTTGCAAGTTAAGAGATGTTTATCCAGCTTTAGTTTTTAACAAAAAAATGAACCTCTGAACGAAAGTGCCCCTTTTTTCTATATAGCTATTTTTATACTTTGGCGATCATATAATATTTATGTTGGTACTTTGATGATCTGCTAAGTTATTAAAACTTAACTAAGATCACAAAAAATTACGGCTCTTAAGTACTTCAACATTAAGTTCCCAACTTTCAGAAAACATACGTAAAAAATGTGGTCTGTGGATTAAACTTATTTATTCAGAGGGAACTGTACTCTCTGTAGCCAATACCTTATTTTCTTTAGAAATCTTCTTCTCTTCTTCTAGAATTCTAGCCTTTTTCGCTTTTTTTGATTCAAAAGATGTATCACGTTTTTCTTTAATACGAGTTGCTTTACCTGTAAGATCACGCAAATAATACAATTTTGCCCGACGAACCACACCACGACGCACAACTTCAATTTTTGTTAGAGGAGAGTAAAGTGGAAATACACGTTCTACACCTTCTCCAGAAGAAATCTTACGCACAGTGAAGGCAGACCCTAAGCCTGCATTTTTACGCGCAATACAAACACCCTCATAAGCCTGCTTGCGCTTACGTTCACCCTCAATAACTGTTACGAGAACACGCAGTGTGTCACCTGGTCCAAACGTTGGTATAGGGTTAGCCATCGTTAGACGTTCAATTTCTTTTTGTTCGTATCTACTAATGCTATTCATTTTAATTTCCTCATTTCCTAGTTCTTTGAGATATACTCTATTTCCTGGGTAAATTTCCAGTACTATTTTGTTTCTCGACATATTTTTCCCATAAATCGGGTCTTTTTTCTCGCGTTATCTTCTCAGACTCTCCTTGCCGCCAAACAGAAATATTTTTATGATGACCGGAAGTTAACACGTCTGGTACCTTTTGTCCACGCCAAATTTGAGGCCTTGTATAATGTGGATGCTCTAATAAAGAGTTTTGAAAACTATCCTTCTGCAAAGATTCTTCATCCCCTACAACACCTGGTAGCCAACGAATACATGCCTCTAGTAATGCCATAGCAGCTACTTCTCCGCCACATAAAACATAGTCACCAATAGAGATTTCTTCTATGTTCCTTTCGTCAATGACTCGCTGATCAATTCCCTCATACCTCCCACATATAAGTGTAACACCTGGAGATTTTGCTAAATCTTCAACTAACACCTGATCCAATAGTCTACCTTTTGGTGATAAATATATACGACGATTACCTGGACAAATTCTTTCTGCCTTTTCTAGAGCGGCATCCACTACATCAGGTCGAATCAACATACCTGCACCTCCACCAAATAGTATATCATCTACTGTTCCATGCTTATCAATAGAAAAATCACGCAACTGAATAGTGGATAAATGCCATAAGTCTTTTTTTAAAGCTTTTCCTATAATAGACATCCCTAAAGGACCTGGAAAAGATTCTGGAAACAAAGACAATATACACGCTTTCCAAGGATTATTCACCTTTTAAACATCCTCTTTTTCATTCTTCCAGGCTGTAAGAATGAAGTCTGGATTCACTACTAAATAACCCTTTTTTACAAAAATTTCTGGCACAGCTTCTTTGCTAAAAGGAGCTGTGAATATCTTTCTATCTGGGGTTATACCTTCAAAATAAGTACCCGCTCCTGAGTCTTGCATAGACTTTACAGTTCCTATATCTTCTCCTTCTATAGTTCGAATGGTTAACCCTTCCAAATCAACAAAATAAAACTCATCTTCTTTTTCATCATCAAAAGCTTCTCGCTCTGCATACAACTCTGTTTGGCGTAATAAAGCAGCAGCATCCCTATCATTAACCCCCTCTAAATGCGCAACAATACCTTTTTCTATTACCCTTTTTAGTTTAAAAGAAAAAACTCTCTTCTTATTACGGTCATAAAGTGGTGCATAATCTAGCAAGTCCGATGGATTTTGCGTGAAAGATTTTATTATTACGTCCCCATGCACACCATGGACACTACTAATAACTCCTACACAGATAAGAGAGTTTTTTAAAGGCATATCACTCTTTCCTAAAAGAGCCCTCAAATGGGCTTCTTTACGATTATAAAGCTGGTTTTTCAGCTTCATTAGAGGTTTCTACTGTAACCTCTTCTGTTATTTTCTCTAAAGCTTCTTCCTCTACTGGAGTGGGTGCTTCAGCTGAAATTTTTGCCTCCTTTTTTGCAGCAATTTTAGCAGCTTCTTCCTCTTTTTTTTCCTTTAACCGCTCTTGAGCTTTTGCTTTTGGTTGCGATTTTTTTGGCTTGTCACTTATTTTTGGCATATCAATAATTTTTGCTTCTCCCAAGAAGCGCGCAACACGGTCTGTTGGTAAAGAACCTACAGAAAGCCAGTATTGAATGCGTTCTATATTAAGTTTTACACGCTCTTTGCTCTCACGTGGAAGAAGCGGATTATACGTACCAAGTTTTTCAATGAAACGACCATCTCTTGGAGCTGTCGCTTCTGCTACAACAACACGATAAAATGGACGTTTTTTTGAACCACCACGTGCTAAACGAATTTTTAAAGCCATAATATATTCCTTTCTAAGTTTTTAATTAACAACTCTTATCTGGGCATAAGCCCAGATATTCCTTGACGCAACAAACCTTTCTTGCCGAGTTTCTTAAATTTTTTCATCATTGTACTCATATCTTTCCACTGCTTTAATAACTTATTAACATCTTGCACAGACCTACCAGACCCTTTTGCTATGCGTCGTTTTCGCGATGCGTTTAATAAAGCTGGTTTTCTCTTCTCTTTTTGTGTCATGGACTGGATCATAGCCACCTGGTGGTTAATAGATTTATCATCAAATCCAGCCTGATCAAGTTTATTTTTTATTTTCCCCATACCAGGCATCATTCCCATAAGAGACTTCATCCCCCCCATTTTATTCATCTGCATGATTTGAGATTGCATATCACTTAAGTCAAATTTCCCTTCCTCCATGCGTTTTGAAATCTTTTCTGTCTCTTCTTCTGAGATAGATTGTGAAGCTTTTTCAACCAAAGTTACAATATCACCCATGTCCAAGATACGATTGGCTATACGCTCAGCATGAAAAGCTTCTAGCTGGTCCATTTTTTCACCAACACCAATAAACTTGATGGGAACGCCAGCCACCATACGCATAGAAAATGCTGCTCCTCCACGTGCATCACCATCCATACGGCTTAAAATAAGACCTGTAACCCCCACAGATTCTTGAAAAACCTTAGCCACTTGTGCTGCATCTTGGCCTGTCATAGCATCTGCAACTAAAAGAGTTTCTTGTGGATTTACCTCTTTTTTTACTTGAGCTACTTCACCCATGAGTTTATCATCAATGTGAAGACGACCGGCTGTATCTAGTAAAAGGATGTCATATCCCTTAAGTTTTGCTTCTTTTAAAGCACGCTTAGAAATGTCTTCAGGGGTTTTTCCTTTATCTAGAGGAAACGTATCAACAGCAATTTGCTCACCCAATACACGCAACTGTTCTCTAGCGGCAGGGCGCTGAACATCCAAAGATGCCATCATCACCTGTTTATTTTTTTTGTCTTTTAAAAATTTAGCAAGTTTTGCACAAGTCGTTGTTTTACCTGCACCTTGAAGCCCCACCAACATAATAACGACTGGAGCCCGTGCTGCTAAATCAAGCTCAGCAGGTTTATCACCACCCAAAGCTTCTACAAGGGCATCATGAACAATTTTAACAACCATTTGCCCTGGCGTGACACTTCTAATAACTTCTTCGCCTAATGCTTTTTCTTTTACATTTTTTGAAAACTCACGAACAACAGGCAAAGCCACATCAGCTTCAAGCAAAGCAACTCGTATTTCACGTAAAGCAGCATCTACGTCTTTATCAGAAAGTGTACCGCGTTTGCGCAGCTTATCAAAAACACCATTTAACTTTTCGCTCAAACTATTGAACATTTATTGTCTTTTCTACTTGTACTATTTTCACTTCCGAAGAATGAGTGCCACATAACAAAAACGACCCGCGCACGAATCCTCGTGGACGAACCTTGTCATAAATAATATCTATACTTATTAGCTACCTCACTCTACATACTCTATTTTTAAATTGCAACAATTAAAATTCCCTTCTAAACTACCAGAACTAATAATAACTATTAAGTTAGAAATGAGATATTAATGCTCCAAAACAAACAACATCAAAAACCTCTCTCTATACATAATCTAGATATTACAAATATAAAGCCATCAGAAAAAATATACAGCCAATCCTGGTTGTCTCTAAAAAGCTATGTTGCACCCTACTCAAAAAATCTTGTATTCTTAAGCTTATCCATCATTGCAGCCTCCATAGCTGTCCTAAGCATGGGACAGACTATTTCATTTTTAATTAACAAATCTTTTGGTGAAAGCACCCTTTTTTACCTTAACATCAGTCTTGCTGTTCTTTTAGGGCTTGTTGTTATTCTGTCTATGGGTAGTTTCTCCCGAGTATATATTTCATCTCTACTTAGCGAGCGTATTTGCTTAGATATAAAAGCTAAGGTTATGAAACATCTTCTTTATCTAAACAGTGATTTTCATGACAACCACCCACCTGGAAAATTAGTCAGTCAATTTAGCCATGACCTTACCCTCCTTCAACTACTACTCAACACTTCCCTTCCTATTTCCTTTCGAAATATTTTACTAGCCTTAGGTGGCCTTGGTATGATGTTCTATACTAACTGGTATCTCTCTATAACTGTTATTATTATAGCGCCCTTAATTGTAGGCTTTCTTCTTTTTTTTGGACGACGTATTCGTATCTATTCGAAAAAAGTACAAGAAGCCCATGCAAATGCACACACTTTGGCTAATAATTTTCTTGGTCATATAAAGCTTTCCCAAGCCTATAACCATGAACCCCTAGATATACAAAACTATATCAAAAGTTTAAGTAATATTTATAAAAAAACAAAAAAGCACGCCTTTTATCGCTCCCTTTTAGTAGTTCTTGTTATGCTTTGTGTCTTTAGTACCTCTGCTTTTCTTTTGTGGCTGGGAGGAAAACAAGTTATTTCAGATAATCTATCTATTGGTGCACTGACATCTTTTATCTTCTATGCTTTCCTAACAGCAGGATCCGCTGGTGCTTTAAGTGAAACTTTCGCTGATATTCAAAAAGGACTGAGTGCCATAGATCGCCTGAATCATTTGCTAGCTCAAAATTCCTCTTCTTTTAGCTCAAAATGTTCTGCTTCTATTTCATTTCCTATTACATCTCTCAACTTCTCTAATATAAACTTTTCCTACCCTACACAGCCAGAAGTGTCTGTTTTTCAAGACTTCACTCTGGATTTAAGCCTTCCTAGAAAGATTGCCATTGTAGGACCCAGTGGCACTGGAAAAAGCACCCTCTTCCAGCTTCTTCTTCGTTTTTACCCTCTTAAGTCAGGATCTATCACTGTTAACAAAGTATCTATTGATACACTTTCTTTAGAATATTGGCGCCAGCAACTATCCTGGGTTCCACAAGAAACACACTTCCACAACACAACTATTCAGCAACTTCTACGATTTGGGAAGCCTCAAGCCAGTGTAGAGGAGCTTTGGGATGTATTGAAAAAAGCTCATCTCTATACTTTTATTAAAAAACTCCCAAAAGGACTGAAAACACCTGTAGGTGAGCAAGGACTGAACTTTTCAGCTGGGCAACGTCAACGTCTTAATCTTGCCCGTGCACTACTTAAAAATGCCCCTATCCTTCTTCTAGACGAGGCTACCAGTTCTCTTGATGCTCCAAATCAAAAACTTATTCAGGAAACACTGAGTCAATTTAAAAATAAAACTATGCTGATAATTGCTCATAGGCTTTCCACTGTGCGCTTTGCCAATGAGATTATTGTTCTAGATAAGGGAAGGGTCATTGATCGTGGTACACATCTTACTTTATTAAAGAGATGTCCTCTCTATAAAAACCTCTGTTCTGAGGAATTATTAGATAGCTAAATATAGTTAAATTTTTATTATTAATCATTTAACTTGAATACAGTTCTCCTGAAGAGTATGAGCTGTTGCTTTTATAAATATTCTAATATTAGTCTCTGTAGGATTTAAATCTGGATAATAGAGAGAGAGATAAAAATTAGCAGCCAGCTGCTTATATTAGCTTTTAAAACCCAGGCACACTTATTTATCTCCCGATAATATTTAGTTTTTTTATGACTAAATCCCTGCAGATCTATATAAACTAAGAAGCTAACACCTTATCAGAAGTTTTCTTAGTTTCTTTCTTTTTAGATTTTTTAGGAGATGCCTCTTCAGTAGATTTTTCTGTTTTAGAATCCTTAGAGACTTTATCCCCTTCGGTTTTATTTTTGACTTTTATTTTTCTATCTACAAACTCAATAATAGCCATTGGAGCATTATCACCATAGCGAAAACCAGCTTTCGTTATGCGAAGATAACCTCCCTGACGATCTTTACAGCGAGGAGCAATATCTTCCACAAGTTTCTTTGCAGCTTCCTGAGAACACAAACGACTAATAAGTAGACGATAAGAATTTAACCCCCCCCTTTTTGCTAGCGTAATGTACTTCTCTAAAAGAGGACGTAAATCTTTTGCCTTAGGCAAAGTCGTTTTAATTTGCTCATGTTCCACCAAAGACGTTGCTAAATTAGCAAACAACGCTCTACGGTGTGCTTTTGTACGGTTTAATTTTCTACCACTATTTAAATGACGCATGGGTCACAGCTCCTTAGCAATTCACTTTAAGTTTAAAAAGGTTCTTCAAAACGTTTGGAAAGTTCTTCGATATTTTCAGGAGGCCAAGTTGCCACTTCCATACCCAGAAATAAGCCAAGCTCTTCTAGAACAACTTTGATTTCATTCAATGATTTACGACCAAAATTTGGCGTACGAAGGAGTTCACCTTCTGTTTTTTGTACTAAATCACCTATGTAAACAATATTCTCATTTTTCAGACAGTTAGCAGAACGAACAGAAAGTTCAAGTTCTTCAACACGCCTCAAAAGATTTCTTATCAAAGTGTTCTCTTCTTCCTCTTCTTTTACTTCTTCTATCACTTCTGGTTCATCGAAGTTAATGAATGGCTGAAACTGATCTTGCAAAATTCTTGAAGCAAAGGCAATAGCATCTTCTGGTGTAACTGTTCCATTTGTTTCAATGTTAAGCAAAAGCTTATCATAGTTTGTAATCTGGCCAACACGAGCATTTTCAACTTTATACATAACACGTGTTACTGGACTGAATAAAGAGTCTACAGCTATCTGACCAATTGGCTGATCTTCTTTGCGATTTTCATTCGCACTAACATATCCACGACCCGTCTCAACAATCATTTCCATGACTAGATGTGCTTTGCTATCTAGTGTACAAATCTTAAGATTTTTATTTGTTACTTCAACTGAAGATGAACATTCAATCATCCCTGCTGTTACATCACATGGCCCCTTAATGTCCAATGTTATACGCTTCACACCTTCTTCATGGCAAACCAACGCTAGTTGTTTAATATTTAAAATAATTTCTGTAACGTCTTCCATAACTCCTGGAATAGTAGAGAATTCATGCAGCACACCCTCAATTTTTATATTTGTTACTGCAGCCCCTTGTAAGGAAGATAAGAGAACACGACGCAACGCATTCCCAACTGTATAGCCATAACCTTTCTCTAGTGGCTCTGCAACCATAGAGCCTTTAAATGTTTTTTCATCTTGATCAACCTTTATTTTATTTGGTTTGATCAATGCTTGCCAATTTTTCTGTATCACGGTTTAGATTCCTTCTTTAGCCAAATAGACTTACACATTATTTAAAACTACGCAGCCAACTATACGCGGCGACGTTTTTTTGGACGACAGCCATTATGTGGAATAGGAGTAACATCTTTTATAGAGGTTACAACTAAACCTGCCGCTTGCAGAGCGCGCAAAGCAGACTCACGACCCGTACCCGGACCAGATACTTCTACCCTAGCACTTTTAAAACCATGTTCCTGTGCTTTTTTTACAGCTTCACCAGCTGCAATTTGTGCAGCATATGGTGTCGATTTACGAGATCCTTTAAATCCATTAGAACCTGCTGTCGACCAAGCAATAGCATTGCCCTGATCATCTGTAATCATAATCTTAGTATTATTAAACGTTGCACTTATATGCACAATACCTGTTGCAATATTCTTTCGATCACGACGACGGGTGCGAACTCTTGATTCCTTTGCCATATTTTTCTCTATTTCCTAGTTTGATTTCTTGCCAGCAATAGCTTTTGCAGGGCCTTTACGCGTACGTGCATTAGAAGATGTTCTTTGCCCACGAACAGGTAGGTTGCGACGATGTCTCAATCCACGATATGTTTTAAGGTCCATAAGGCGCTTAATATTCATTGCTGTATCGCGACGCAGCTCCCCTTCAACTTGATGATCTTCGTCAATAATTTCACGCAGCTTCCCCACTTGGTCTTCACCCAGTTTTATTACACGTTCTGTAGCATCAATACCTGCTCTTTTACAAATTTTTCTAGCTGTCGTTAGCCCTATACCGTATATATACGTAAGAGAAACAGCAATCTGTTTATTCATTGGAATGTTAACACCAGCTATACGAGCCACGTTTATTCTCCTTTATATTATAGTCAAGCACACAAAGTGTGATGAACCTTTTTAACGCTGGTTTTCCTTCGCGTCAAGTTTTCTTATTGTATATTGAATATTTTTGTAAATATTTTTACGAACATCCCCTACGCTTTCCATCCCATCAACATCAACTAAAACTCCTTTTTCTCTATAAAACATCAAAAGCGGCTTGGTTTTTTTTTCATAAAGCTCCATCCGTTTCATAAAAGTCTCAATTGTATCATCTGCACGTTGAAAGATTTTTCCTCCACATTCGGGACAAGGGCTCCCCTCAATATTTGGATCAAGCTTTCTATTGAAAAGCATGCCACATTTTTTACACAGACAACGGTTAACAACACGTTCCTTCAAACTTTCAACTTCATAAGTAAAGTTGATAACAAGATTAATGTTTTTTCCTAAAGTAAAAAGCACTTCACCAAGAGCCTTTGCTTGTAACAAAGTCCGTGGAATACCATCATATAGTATACCTGGCGCTTTAGAATGTTTTTGCAAAAATCCTTTAACTATATCCATAATAAAAACATCTTCTGGAAAAGATCCCTCTTCCACAATATTCTTTATTTTATTTCCCAGGTCAGATCCTGAAGTAATCTCCTCTCTTAGAAGATCTCCTGTCGACAACTGCACGTATTTTTCATTTGTTAAAAAATGAGCTTGTGTTCCTTTTCCTACACCTGGAGGCCCAAAAAGAATAATATTTAGCATTATTTTCTTTTACCCTTACCTGAAGATTTTTTTAAAAGACCTTCATATTGATAAGCAACAAGATGTGAATGAACCTGTGCCACTGTATCCATAGTAACACCTACAACGATTAAAATACTTGTTCCCCCAAAATAGAATGGCAAGGGTCCAAAATATGCTTTTAAAAGTTCTGGCAAAATACAAATACCTACAAGATATGCAGCACCTACAACAGTTAGTCGTGTCAGAACAAAATCAAAAAATGCCGCTGTTTTTTGTCCTGGGCGAATTCCCAAAATGAAGCCATTTGATTTTTTTAAGTTATCAGCAGTTTCCTCTGGATTGAAGACAATTGCTGTGTAAAAAAAGGCAAAAAAAGCAATTAGCAAAGAATAAATCGTTATAAAAGTCCAACTGCCTGGCACTAAGTATTGAGCTATATTACTATACCATTCAGTTCCATCATTCTTCAGCAAAGAACCCAATGTTGCTGGAAAACCTAGAAGAGATCCTGCAAAGATTGGCGGTATAACACCTGCACTATTTATTTTTAATGGTAGATGACTTTTTTCACCTGCATATAGCTTATTACCAACTTGTCGTTTAGGGTATTGCACTAGAACTCGACGTTGAGCCCTCTCCATAAAAACTATAAAAGCAATGGCTGCTATAATAATTATTGTAACAACTAAAATTGCAATTATAGATAAAGCTCCTGTACGACCAAATTCTAATGTCCCAAGAATTGCCTGAGGTAAGTTAGCAACAATACCTGCGTAGATAATCAAGGAAATACCATTACCAATGCCTCGAGCTGTAATTTGCTCGCCCAGCCACATAAGAAAGATTGTAGAACAAGTAATAGTAACCACAGCAATTAAGCGAAATAACATACCTGGCATAACAACTGGAGAGTCTGGCATCATTTCCAAAGCTGCAGCTATTCCATAGGCTTGCACAGCAGCCAGTGCTACCGTTCCATAACGAGTATACTGATTAATGCGAACACGACCTTGACCACCTTCCTTCTTCATAGCTTCTAAAGGCTTATATAGCGATGTCATTAGCTGCATAATAATGCTTGCTGTAATATACGGCATAATATTAAGAGCAAACACACTCATGCGACCGAGAGCTCCTCCACTTAGCATGTCGAACATACCCAGTAATCCGGAGCCATTATTTTTGACAAGGTTTGCCATTAATTGTGCGTCTATTCCTGGTAATGGCACGTAAGTCCCAAAACGATATACAATCAAAACGCCCAAGGTAAACCAAAGGCGTTTTTTCAAATCTTGGGCATTTGCAAATGACTTAAAACTAAAATTTGAAGCCAGCTGTTCTGCTATAGAGGCCATAACCTATCCTTTTATATTGCTATTACTTTAAAAGTTTTATAGAGCCTTTTATTTTCTCTATCTTGCCTTTAGCGCTTTCAGTTATATGATGTGCCTCCACAGTTAAGGTAGCTTTTATATCTCCAGAACCAAGAATACGTAGCTCTGTTGCATTTAAACGAGACTGGCCTAATTCTTGTAAAACTTGAAGATTGAGAACTTTCTTTCCATCTAATTTACCAACATCAATAAGAGATTGAATATCTTTTAAGTTTATAGTAGAAATTTTTTTCTTATTTTTACGGCTATTAAAACCACGTTTTGGTAAGCGTTGGTAAAGTGGCATTTGACCACCTTCAAAACCATTAATAGAAACACCTGAACGAGCTTTCTGACCCTTGACACCACGGCCACAAGTTTTACCCTTACCAGAACCAATACCTCTACCAACACGTGTACGGTTTTTTCTAGCACCAATATTATCACGAATAGAATTTAACATTATAAGGCTACCTTTTTACTTACGATACAATTTTAACCAAATGCTGCACACGAGTAATCATGCCACGAACAGATGATGTGTCCTCAAGCTCACGTACTTGATTTATTTTTGTTAAACCTAGCCCTTTTAAAGTAGCTGCCTGATACTTTTGGCGCCCTATAGAGCTTCTAATTTGCTTAACTTTAATTTTTTCGTTATCCATAGATTAACACTCTCAAATATTATGCGTTGTTACGGTTTTTAGTGATTTCAGAAATCTTAATTCCTCGACGATTTGCCACTTCTTTTGGTGATGAAATAGATTTCAATGCCTCAAATGTTGCCCTAATTAAATTATGAGGATTCGAGGAACGAACAGACTTTGTTACAACATCCTGAACACCTAAAGCCTCAAATACAGCACGCATAGGACCGCCAGCGATAATACCCGTACCAGAAGGAGCAGAACGCAAAACAACAGACCCTGCACCAAAATTACCTTTTACATCATGATGTAGTGTGCGGCCTTGGCGAAGAGAAATACGAACCATTGAGCGCTTAGCTTGGTTTGTAGCTTTCTTTACAGCTTCGGGAACTTCACGTGCACGAGCATGTCCATGGCCTATACGTCCTCGACCATCTCCAACAACTACAAGAGCAGAGAAACCAAAACGCTTACCACCCTTTACAACTTTAGCCACACGGTTTACGTTAACAAGTTTTTCTATGTATTCAGGTTCATTAGTACGTTCTTTTGTCATGCGAGCCATTTATTATATTCCTTTAAAACTTTAATCCTTTGCTTCGAGCACCTTCAGCCAAAGCTTTTATACGACCATGGTACAAGAATTGCCCACGATCAAAAACAACATTCTTTACTCCTTTTTTTACAGCACGTTCAGCAATTAATTCACCGATTTTTTGTGCTGCCTCTCTAGAAGAAAGCATCTTATTTTTAGAGCGAAACTCTTTTTCTGTTGTAGAAGCAGAAACCATCGTGCATGAACTCTTATCATCAATAACTTGTGCATAAATATGCTGATTAGACCTATAAATAGTCAAACGCATTTTTTCAGCAGAAGTTGCCTTAATGCGGCGGCGAACACGCAGTTTTCTCTTTTGAACAGAAGACAACTTAACACTAATCATTTCTTTTTACCTTCTTTGCGACGTATAGTTTCAGTAGAATACTTAATACCCTTACCTTTATAAGGTTCTGGTAAACGTTTTGAACGAATTTCAGCAGAAATTTGTCCAACACGCTGCTTCGATATGCCTGTTACTGAAATGCTTGTTGGCTTCTCACACTTAATCTGAATATCCTCAGGAATAGGAAAAACAACATCATGGCTATAACCCAGCTGCATAACAAGGTTTTTACCCTTAATGCTTGCTCTATAACCAACACCATTGATCTCTAAATCAATTTTAAATCCTTCACTAACACCTTCTATAGCATTTCTAAGCAAACGATTGTAAGTTCCCCACAATGATCGTGTTTTCTGATCATCTTTTTCAGGGATCAGTTCACAAATATCTTCTTTTTTCTCTAACCTAACAACTTTTGGTAATGTAAGAGTTTGCACACCATTCTTACCTTTTACAGTAAGTATCGATCCTTGAGAATCAATATTTACACCCGCTGGCGTTTTTATTAACGACTTTCCAATGCGTGACATTTTACTAAGTCCCTACCTTTAATCCTAATATACGTAACATAATACTTCTCCCCCCACATTGGCCTGACGAGCTTGTGCGTCTGTCATTAGCCCTTTTGACGTAGAAATAATAGCTACACCTAAACCACCCTTTACCTGAGGGAGATTCGTTGATTCCGTATAAACACGACGACCAGGACGTGTTACTTTTGAAATTTCAAAAATAGCTGGACGACCCTCATAATATTTCAACTTTACATCAATAACAAATATATTTTCCTTAATCTGACGCTCAGAAAAACCTGTTATATAACCTTGTTCTTTAAAAATCTGCAACAAGCTTTTTTTAAGCTTGGATGCAGGCACCTCTATTTTTTTCTTACCTACCATCAACGCATTACGAATACGTGTTAACATGTCTGCTATAGGATCTGACATTGACATTTTAAATACCCTCTACCAACTAGCTTTTGTTAAGCCTGGAACCAAACCAAACGAACCCATTTCACGCAGCATATTACGGCAAAGCTTAAACTTGCGATAATATCCACGTGGACGACCTGTAATCTCACAACGATTACGCAAACGAACCTTAGCACTATTGCGCGGCAACTCAGAAATTTTCAACTGCGCCTTAAAACGCTCCTCTAAAGGCAACTCTTTATTATTTATTATTTCCTTAAGAGCTAAACGTTTAGCTGCATACTTGTCACAAAGACGTTGACGATTTTTATTTTTTTGAATTGAACTAGCTTTAGCCATAAATAAATCCTTAATTTTTACTTAGCGAACGGTAAACCCATATCTTCTAATAGCGCCAATGCTTCTTCATTAGTGCGAGCAGATGTTTGTATAGAAATGTCCATTCCGCGAATTTGGTCAACTCTATCATAATCAATTTCCTGAAAAACTATTTGTTCCTTAATACCAAAATTATAGTTACCACGTCCATCAAAACTTTTGGCAGATAACCCGCGAAAGTCACGAACTCTTGGAAGAGCAATGTTTGCTAAACGATCAAAAAACTCATACATACGATTAGAGCGCAAGGTAACCTTACAACCTAGCTTCATTTTTTCGCGAACCTTGAATCCTGCGATAGCATTGCGCGCTTTAGTAACTACTGGCTTCTGCCCTGCTATAAGCGTAAGATCTTCAACAGCACCCTTAATCTTTTTTTGATCACTAGCTGCTTCACCCACACCCATATTGATAACTACTTTCATCAATTTAGGCACTTCCATTTCATTTTTATAAGAAAATTTTTCTTTTAATTTGTGGAAGATCTCTTTTTTATATAATTCTCTAAGTCTTGGCATCTTTATATCTCTAATCTTCAATTATGTTCCCAGATTTCTTTGAAAAACGAGTTTTTTGTCCTTTTTCAACCTTATACCCAATTCTCGTAGCTACTTTCTTCTCTTCATCAAAGTAAGAAATATTTGAAACATGAATTGGTGTTTCTTCTTTTACAATTCCACCAGCTCCAGCAGGAGAGGGTTTTTTATGTGTAGTGCGCATATTAACACCCTCAACCAGCACCTTAGCTAATTTTGGCATAACCATTTTAACAACACCACTCTTTCCCTTATCTTTACCAGTAAGAACTATGATCTTGTCACCTTTTTTAATTCGAATTTTTCTTTGCATAGTTACAAAACCTCAGGTGCTAGTGAAACAATTTTCATAAAACCTTTTCCACGCAACTCACGTGCAACAGGACCAAAAATACGTGTGCCAATCGGCTCATCTTGCTTGCTCAAAAGAACAACTGCATTCCCATCAAAACGAATAGCCGAGCCATCATCTCTTTTTAGACCTTTTCTAGATCTTACAATAACAGCTCGCATTACTTCACCTGGACTCACACGACCACGAGGAATAGCACTTTTAATACTTACAACAATAACATCACCTATGTTAGCAGACATACGCTTAGATCCACCCAGAACCTTGATGCACTGAACTTTTTTAGCGCCTGAATTGTCTGCTACACTCAGAACTGTTTGCATTTGAATCATAATTTAGACCCTATTGTTTTTTGACTTCTCAAACTAAACACCTAAAATTGCCCAACTTTTTGTTTTTGAAATTGGAGCCGTTTCAACTATTTTTACAGTATCACCCTCTTTATAAGCATTTTTCTCATCATGTGCATGATATTTCTTATGAAACTTCACAAATTTTTTGTAAATAGGGTGACGTTCATATCTCTCAACAAGAACAGTAACACTCTTATCCCTTTTACTACTAACTACTCTACCTTCTAAAATACGTCTTGGCATGTTTTTAACCTATACTGACTTCATTTTTTGATTCATCATCGTTTTAACTCTTGCAACTTCTCGGCGCAATTTCCTAAACCTATCCGTTACTTCTAGCTGCCCCGTAGATTTTTGAAACCTAAGATTCATAAGCTCTTTCTTAATTTCTGCAGATTTGTTTTTTAGTTCCTTAAGATCTAAATCACGTAACTCTTGCATTTTTGCCATTTTTTTATCCATCATTTCTAAATACCCAAACGCGAAACCAATTTGCATTTTATAGGCAACTTCTCTGAAGCAAGAGCCATAGCTTCTTCCGCAATATTACGACTCACACCATCAATCTCA
>JAJRRM010000034.1 GCA_024279475.1 Alphaproteobacteria bacterium
GGATGGTAATGAATATAATGAAAAAGTAACAGTAGATTCTAATGAAGTTATTGATGAAGGTATGATAAAAAAAGAGATAATCATCAATCAAGATATTGATAAAATTGATGATGATGAAATTACATCGCAAGACCTTGTTATGCAGGTAAACAGTAATGTTCGATGGGTAGATATTGTTGTAGATAAAGTAGCAAATCAGGAACGATATATTACCATGCAACATGGAGATATAAATGCACAGCCTCTTTTACAGACCACGTCTTCTTACACTAACGAAACGTCAGCAATGCCTTCTATTGGCGAGGCGTCTTTTCAAGCGCATCTTGACCCACGTTACACTTTCGAAAACTTCATTATAGGGAAGTCTAATGAATTGGCTTATGCGGCTTCTATGCGTGTGGCTGATAGTGGTAAACCTACGTTTAATCCGCTCTTCCTTTATGGTGGTGTTGGGCTTGGAAAAACACACTTAATGCATGCCATTGCTTGGCGTATTCGTCAACAGCACCCTAGTCGCCGTGTTATTTACTTGAGTGCTGAAAAATTCATGTATCAGTTTATTTGTGCTTTACGCCAGAAAGACATGATGTCGTTTAAAGAACAGTTCCGTACGGTAGATGTTCTTATGATAGATGATGTGCAGTTTATTTGTGGAAAGGAATCTACCCAAGAAGAATTTTTTCATACTTTTAATGCCTTAGTTGACCAAAATAAGCAAATGATTTTATCAGCAGACAAGTCACCTTCGCATTTGGATGGATTGGAGGAACGCTTACGCTCACGTCTTGGATGGGGATTGGTAGCAGATATTCACCCAACTACATATGAGCTTCGATTGGGGATTTTGCAATCTAAAGTTGAGCAGCTGGATATTCAAATTCCTGAAAGAGTTCTAGAGTTTTTGGCTCACAAAATTACTTCTAACGTTCGTGAGTTAGAAGGGGCACTAAAACGTATTGCTGCTCATAGTTCACTGGTTGGTAGGGAAATTACATTAGAACTTACACAATTGATTCTTAGAGATTTACTACGTGCGAATGACCGCCGGGCATCTATTGAAGAAATTAAGAAAAAGATTTGCGAAAGATATTCGATAAAAATATCTGAGCTGGATGGTATACGTCGTCAAAGAGTAATTGCACGTCCTAGACAAATTGCTATGTATTTATGTAAGAAGCTTACAACCAAATCTTTACCAGAAATTGGCCGTGCTTTTGGTGGAAGGGATCATACTACTATCATTCATGCAGTGCGAACTATAGAGCGTCTGATACAAGAAGATTCTTCCATGGCTGAAGATATAGAAATTCTAACAAAAACTCTAGAAAACTAAAAAAGAGAGAATATATGTTAAAAATACTTTTTTGGCTTTGTGCCATTCTATTTGTTACCTTTTCTGTTGTTAACCGTCAAGAAGTAGTAGCCTCTTTATGGCCCCTACCTTATGAAATAATAGCTCCTTTAAGCCTTCTTTTATTTATTCTATTTGTTTTTGGTTTTTTTGCAGGTTTTTTATCAAAAAGCTTACAAAAATTTTTTTCAAAAAAGACTACATAGAGTAAAAACATTATATAGTTAAAAGGAGTTCTCCATGAATTGGCTGACAGATTTTGTGCGTCCTAAGATTAGAGCCTTTGTTGGCGAAAAAAAAGATATACCAGAAAACTTATGGGATAAATGTGCTAAATGTGAGCAGATGATATTTCATAGAGACTATGTTAAACATATGTATGTATGCCATCATTGTGGCTACCATAAGAGATTAAGCGCATCTCAGCGGCTAGACTCTCTTTATGGAAAATCTGCTTATGAGGAAGAGGCTATTTATAAGGTGCCGAAAGATCCCTTAAAATTTAAAGACTCTAAAAAATATGAAGATCGTTTAAAAGAGAATCGTAAAAAAACAGAACGTGAAGAGGCTATAGTTGTAGCCCATGGAATGATAGGTAAGCATCGTGTGGTAAGCGCTGTTTTTGATTTTAATTTTATGGGTGGATCTATGGGCATGGCTGTAGGAAAGGGCATAGTTAAGGCAGCTGAAATATCAAAAAATATAAAGGCGCCTCTTATTATAGTTTCTGCTTCAGGTGGAGCTCGCATGCAAGAAGGAATTTTATCTTTAATGCAGATGCCACGATCTATAGCAGCTATTAATATGGTTAAAGATGCAGGTCTTCCTTATATAGCTATATTAACAGATCCAACTACTGGGGGAGTTGCAGCTTCTTTTGCTATGTTAGGAGATATAGCTATAGCAGAACCAGAAGCATTAATAGGCTTTGCTGGGGCACGAGTGATTAAAGAAACGCATAGAGAACAGCTTCCGGAAGGATTTCAGCGATCAGAATACCTTTTAAGTCACGGTATGATTGATATGATTATTTCGCGCCAGGATCTTAAAAAAAAATTAGGCACATTGATTGATTTAATTATGGATAAAAAGAAATAATTAAATTTTTTTTGTTAAATTAGTACGTTTCCTTTCCACAGTAGGTCTAATAAAGAGCTTTTAATATATTTTTGGCCGAAGGAAGCTCTGAAAGTTGAAACCCATTAGGCTGTTTTGATGTATAAATGTGATAAATAGGGACTCCAGGGCTGTGTGTTTTATGAAGGTATGACTCTACAGGTTTATTATTATTTTCCCATATGCCGACCATTACAACCCAATCAGGTTTAGAAAGAGCGCTTATGACTTTAGTATTTCTAAAAACAGTATACTCATTATATTTACAAGTTATGCACCAAGGAGCAGATATTATAACAAACACTTTTTTTCCTTTTGATAAATAAACTGGTATTTTTTCAGGATTTAAAGGCACTATAGGAAATAAATAAGAATCTGAAGCATAAAAATGCGCTATATTTTTCTCAGTAGAAGAGAGGGGCCAATATTTGTAGGTTATATACCCAAACCAGGCTGCCATGATAAGCAAAATAACTCCAGTAAGACGTTCTATATAGAACATCCATTTCCCAGGCTTTGGTAGAAGTCCAACAGCTTTAGGAAAGAGAAGAATACCTATATAAGGAAATCCATAACCAAGTCCTATAGCATTAAAAAATAAAAACAAATAAAAAGGACTCTGTCCAATAGAGAAGGCGAGTGCTGTTGTTAAAAAAGGAGCTGTGCAAGGACTGGCAAGAATTCCGGCAAGAAATCCTAGAAAAAAGTCATGGCCATGTTTGAAAAATGATAGAGTTAACCATTGGCTAGAAACTTTCTGAATTCTACTAAATAAGTTTATATTAGTAAGATATACTAGACCTGAAATGCTTACTATCAGTGTTAAGAATAGGAGAAAATAGGGATTTTTGAAGTGTGTTCCCCATAAAAATGGTTGGCTAGCAGAGTGGAGAAAAAAAGCTATTAGGGCAAGAAGATTAAAAAAACATAGGATACCTGCAAAAGTGAGAATAGATTTTTTTTTATACTGCTCTCGCTGGTAGCTTAATGATTTTAGCTTCATAAGTAAAACAGGCCATACGCAGGGCATTATATTCAAGATAAGTCCACCGAGAAGAGCTAGAAGGAGAGGAAATACCCAGGAATACCAATTAGAAACCTTACTACCAATAGAGACATCCACATTGAAGGGAATACATATATTTTTACACAAAGCACCAGTAAACATACCACTTATGGCATAAATAGAATGGGTACTTTTTTTATGTAGTATAAGAGGAATAGAGACAGTGTTTGTATAGATTTTTGAAGTTAGTCCCTTATCTATTAATAGCTTAGAAGTAGGCCAATCAAGTCTGTAAGAATCAATATTATAGGTTGATTTTTCCTGAAAGGTTAGAGGCAATCCAAGGGAATCATCAGGGGCATATACGTGCCAACCTTTTGGGATATTCATAATTATAGTATAGTTGTTTTCTTTTTCTTTTTTTACATGAATATTTGGCTCAATAGCAAGGGCAGAGCTCAGAAAAAAATTATAACAAAGAAATAAAATAGAGAGATATTTATACATGAATTGGTTACTGGTTGTTTAATTGTTCGAGTATTTTAGAGTAGCTTAAGGAAAATATACTATCAATAGAAAGCATCATATAACTAAGAAGTAAAAACAAAAAATATTTATTTTTAGTGTTTACTTTTTTAATAATAAAAGCTTATAAAAATATTTTATAAGAAGAGTTGAGGGAAGTTAAATTTAAACTATTTAAATATCTTTTAACCGTACGTTAAAAAATAAAGCAATAGAAGATGCGCTAAGAGGGCCTACATGCGTGTCAATAATTTTGCAGTGTTTATCAACTTTAATTGTAGTTGGAAGCCCCCTAACTTTAAAAAATTTCATCGCCTCACCTTTTATATCACTATACATCTGTAAATTGGTATGCCCTCTACGTTCTATAAAATTTTGTGCTGTTGAGATATTTTGATCTGTAGAAATAAAAACAATGTTAACATGCTTGCGTGCTAGAGTAGAAATAGCATCAATATCATTACAGCAAATAGGGCACCATGTTGCCCAAAAATTAATAAAAAGAGGTTTTCCACCAGATTTTTTACATAAATTTTTCAATAGTACAGGCTTGCTGGTTTCAAAAGAAGTTAGTTCTATATTTACCGTTGTCTTTTTATTGAAAAAAGAATACATTGAGCCAATAATTAAAATAGCAGTAATGATAAGGTATAAAACTATTTTTCGTAATTTCATAAAACAGAGAACTTTTTTTTTAAAGGGAAAATGTTTAAGTATCTTTCTACTTAGCTTATTTATAGCAGGTATTTCTGGTTGTGGCAAGGTGGGCCCCCTAGATCCACCAACAGGTGCAGAGAATATTGAGTTTCCAGGAAAATACCCTAAAGAAGAATATGACTATGAAGAAAATTGCCCATAGTGTTAGAATAAAAATATCCAACAAAATTTTTTAAGACAATAAGAATAACGATAGGATATAAATAATGGTTAAATTTTTTCTTTTTACATTTAATAGGTGCATAGTAACTATAGGATTTGGGATCTTTCTTTCAGGTTGCATAATAAAAGATCCTCCAGAAAAAATTATTTATGATCAGAATGTTAACCAAAATTCTAACTATTTTGGCTACTGCTCTTTTATGGGAGATTTAAAAAACACTTCTTATAATGAACAAGAGTATACTAATTGTCATCAATATAAAGCTTCTCGAGCAATGACATGTTGCAGTGTTAACCATGGAGCTTGGTTTGAGACAAACTGACATTAATAAAATTTTTGAGTCTAATGTCTAGAGTGAAGAAAAAAAAGAATTTTAAAAAAAGTCTTTAATTTTTTGGGGTCATAGCTCAGCTGGGAGAGCGCTACAATGGCATTGTAGAGGCCCGGGGTTCGATTCCCCGTGGCTCCACCATATAGTAACGTAGTGATATTAAATAAAATATAGTGACACCAGAAAAAAGGGGAAATCTATGTCATGGTTAAAGCGCTTAAAATCAGGGTTAAGCAAATCATCTAAAAAACTGTCTGATGGTTTAACTTCTATTTTACATCTTCGAAAATTGGATGAAGAAACTCTACAGAATCTTGAAGATTTACTTATTCAATCTGATCTGGGAACTTCGGTTACTTCAGATGTTATTGAAAAACTTCGGGTAGATAAATTCGATACACAAATCAATATTGATGAAATAAAGTATTTTCTTGCTAAAGAGCTGACTAACCGTTTAAAGCCTTACGTTAAGCCTCTTGAAATAAACAAAAACTTTAGACCAGAAATTATCCTTATTGTTGGGGTTAATGGATCTGGAAAGACAACAACTATTGCAAAGCTAGGAGATTTTTGGTCAAAAGAGAAAAAAAGTATACGCTTTGCTGCTGGAGATACATTTAGGGCTGCAGCTGTAGAGCAATTATGTATTTGGGGAAAGCGCTTAGATATACCTGTTATAAAAAGAGGTTCGGGAGCAGATGCTGCAGCATTAGCTTATGATGCAGTTATAGAATCTCAGATAGAAAAAGATGATGTGCTGCTTATAGATACAGCTGGTCGATTACACACTAATTCAAATCTTATGGAAGAGTTAAAAAAAATTAAGCGTGTTATTAAAAAAGCCGAAGAAACAGCACCGCATAAAGTCATATTAGTTTTAGATGCAACAGTTGGGCAAAATGCTTATAAGCAAGTAGAAATTTTTCATAAAGCTGTAGGACTCACAGGTCTTATTATGACTAAATTAGATGGTACAGCAAAGGGAGGGGTACTTGTTGGATTGGCTGATAGGTTTAAATTGCCTATTTTTGCTATTGGTATTGGTGAAAAAGCGAACGATCTACAACAATTTGAAGCAAGTGATTTTGCAAACTCTTTAGTAGGATTGGAAAGCTAGCTTAAATAGAATTTACTTCATAAAAAGGTAGGAGTAATAGCTGTTTTAGGAGTTTATCAGAGCATTGAGAGATTAGAAATTCTTTATAAACTATTGTAATAATATTCAAGGTGAAGCTAATCCGCCAATTATTATAGTGTAAAGCAATCTAATCAGTTTTTTTGTGTATATCCTTTCTTAAAGTTTTGAATGCTGGAGCTCCAATGGATAGAAGGATTAGTTTTTTATGTCAGAGAAAGTTTAAAGAATATTTTTCTTAAAATGTATCTGCCAAATTTTATTTTAAATACGGCAAGAGGATAAGTTTTTAGCACACTAAAGAAAATCTATTTATTTATATATATTCTCTGATTGCTTTTTTTATAGGAGTTTATATAATCGGCAACATTACTATTAATGTCATAGAGATGGGTAAAGAATATAATGAAAAAAGCAAAAAAACTAGGCTTTATTATGTTAACCGCGCTAGTCATGGGTAACATGATTGGTTCAGGTGTATTTTTGTTACCCTCTACACTGGCTCCGTATGGATATTTTGCTCTTGCTGGTTGGGTTGTATCTGCTATTGGAGCTATGCTCCTTGCTTTTATTTTTGCACGTTTGAGCTTTCATATCCCCCTTCAAGGGGGCATATATGCTTTTAGCCGTCATGTTTTTGGCGACTATATTGGTTTTCAGGTTGCTTGGGGTTACTGGGTTCAAACATGGGTAGGTAATGCGGCTATCATAGTGGGTATTATGGCTTACCTAGCTTCTATATGGCCGGCGCTGATGTACAATAAAATATTAGCTATTATTGTATCCCAGGGTGTTTTATGGACTATAACAGGTATAAATCTTATGAGTCTCCGTACAGCTGGTATTGTTCAAACAGTTACTACGATTTTAAAATTAATTCCTATTTTACTGATTGCTATTGTAGGACTGTTTTATGTAGATGTTTCTAATTTGACTGTTGAGCCTATAGACACAGCTATTTCTCCATGGGATGCTATGAATAAAGTAGTTCTTTTGACAATGTGGTCTTTCATTGGTGTAGAAACAGCTGGAGTTCCAGCAGGATCAATTAAAAATCCTAGAAAAATAATCCCTCTTGCAACGTTAGTGGGAACAGGTATTACGGCTATTATTTATCTTATTAGCATGGTTGTTATAATGGGAGTTGTTCCTCAAGGAGATCTTGCCTTATCAACTGCGCCTTATGCTCTTGCTGCGCAGAATATTTTTGGCTCTTACTGGGGAACTTTCTTCTTCTGGGTAGTAGCTATAGGAGCTATTATTTCCTCTCTGGGGGCTCTGAATGGTTGGATTTTAATTCAAGGGCAGATGCCATTAGCCGCTGCAGAAAATAACTTATTTCCAAAAATTTTTAAAAAGAAAAACAAAACAGGGGTACCATATATAGGCATTTTAGTATCTAGTGGGCTCATCTCTTTGTTACTTCTTTTTGGTATACAAGAGGGGTTTATAAACCTTTTTGAGTTCATTATTTCTTTGGCTACTCTTGCTATATTAATTTGCTATCTATTTGCTGTATCTGCACAAATAGCAATGATGCATACGGGTGAAATATCTCTGAAAGATATATCATGGGTAGATAGAGTGTTAGCACCTCTGGCTTTCATTTATGTGATTTATGCTATGTATGGCGCAGGCAATCTCATGAGTGTTGTAGCTCTTTTCTTTTTTGCTAGCACGCCTATATATGCATTTGTAGCAAAAAGAAAAAATAATTCTCAAAAAACTTAAGTTTTTCAGTAGATTCCAATTCTTGAAGACAAGCCTATTTTTATGCTATTATAAAGGTATACAGGGAGGAGAATGGATGAAACTTTCAGGGCATATTTTGGTGGCTGTATTTTTTATTTCTCTACTTATGATTTTTGCTTCTATATATGGAAAAGCTTCCCTATATGATAAGCAACCATTAACTTTAGAGAGATATGTTGTCCGGTGAATGCAGAGTTAATTAAAGAGAGATATTCTACTTAATAGTATTTTATTGTACTGCCTAGTTAGAGTAGTTTGATTTGAATGTGGCTGCATTTATAAATTACTTAAAATTAGAGTTTCCTAAAAAAAATTCCTTATGGTTAAAAACAACTTAGATAACCTTTTTGTCCCTATACATAAGAAAATTTTTCCAAAGAGAGTAAAATCAAGGACTTTCTCTAAAGTGCTAGCTAGCTCTCTGTATTTATATGTAACCCTATAAGAAGAGAAGGACTCTATACTCTCTATTTTAGCAGGATTTTAGCTAGTGCTAAAATATGAAAAAGATTGCTAGATAAGCACAAGTTATTCATAATAATAAGAAATATGGATTGTAGAAATAAATAAAAATAAATTTTATAAGCATCTATTGTTAAGAAAAGGGGTAGTATGATTATTGGGTATGATGGAAAAAAACGATGTTTCGGGGGAGAGGAAGGGAAAGAGCTTTATGCTCAATATCATGACCAAGAGTGGGGAATTCCTCAGCATGAGGATAGATATCTTTTTGAGATGCTTATTCTAGAAGGCGCACAGGCAGGCCTTTCATGGGAAACTATTTTAAAAAAAAGAAAGGGCTATCTATCTTCATTTCATAATTTTGATCCTGAAAAAGTAGCAAATATGAAAGATACTGAATTAGAAAAATTGAGAGAGAACCCAGCTATTGTTCGTAATAGACTAAAAATTTATGGAACTCGTAAGAACGCCCAAGCGTTCCTTTGTATTCAAGATAAGCATAGATCTTTTGATGCATATTTATGGAATTTTGTAGATAAAAAACCTATTTTAAATTGTTGGTCCTGTTTTAAAGAGGTTCCTGTAAAGAGTTCTTTAAGCGATAAAATATCAAAAGACCTTAAAGAAAAAGGTATGGTTTTTGTAGGACCCACTATTATTTATGCTTATCTACAGGCTGTTGGTATTATAAATGATCATCTAAGGGGATGTTGGAGATATAGAAAGTAGAAGTATTAAAGGTTTGGTATGAATTCTCTAAATCTAATTTTTTGACTACTTCTTAAATATATTGATAAATTTTATAGGAGAATTTTATAATAAATAGGGTGTTTTACTCTTTATGTTGCTTTTTATGGTATATGGTGAGTTTATTAATTAAGTTTTAACTAGATACTTTTAAGTTCATTTCCCAACTGTCTTTGACTAAGTTTTTTAAACTAATGGAGGGGGGGAAAAAATACACCTCATCCATTGTAGAGCTTCTAATATTTAAAGAAATTATTAATTTTTTATTTTTTTGGAATAATTATTTTTTTTAAATCCCAAAGACCCAAGCTTTTGTCTTCGTACATTTTTCCATTCTGTAGGCAGCCTTCTATTAAAAGATCTTGAGGAGGGGGGAAATTAAAAGGAGGAAGTTCAAGGTTGAGTGGTTGCCAATCTCCTGTTGTAATATCCTCATTTTTCTTGGTATATGTAAAGGTGGTTGTTAATAAATAATGACTATTTGTTTTTTTAAAATTGGATAAAGTTTTAAAAATATCGTCATGAGAAAAATGAAAAAGACAATCACGGCATAAAATCATATCAACATGAGGAAGAGTGTGCTTGGAAATATCTGCTTGATTAAATTGGTATTTTTTATTTTCTCTATAACGATTTTCACAAAGATTTATAATTTGTTGTACAATATCAAACCCAAAATATTTATTAACAGAAATATCTAGGCTACTCAACCATTCAAAGTCTCCACAAGGAGCATCTAAGAGAGTTTTAATTTTAAGGTTTTCTAATAATGCAGATAGTTTTTATTTAAGGTGTAAAGTTTCAGGGGCAGTTGATCCTATTCCTGATACAGAGTCTTGAGATCCCCATAGGTTGGCTTCATATATATGTTTGAATGTTTCATCCATACTATATTATTTGCCTTTTTCTAATTTTTTTTCAAAATAGAAGCTATCAAAAGAAAGACTTTTTCGACGATCTAGATCTGAAAGCATTTTTTTTTCATATTAGGCCTCTTTTATTATTTTTCTTTCAAGATACTTTACAGAATTTAATTTTCTATAAATATTAGGAATTTTCTTAATTATTCTATATAAGATATAATAGAATTAATAGCTATAAAAAGAGATTTCTTGATTTAAAGGGGGCTTTTCTGTTAACTTGTGAATAGATAAGTATGAGGAAAATATGAGTCTTACAATAACAGACAGTGCTGCAGAAAAAATAATGCAGTTGTTGAAAAGTGAAAAAAAAGAGACAGGAAAAGCTACTTTTTTACGCCTATCTGTAATGGGTGGTGGATGCTCTGGCTTTCAGTATAGCTTCTCTTTTGATGTTACCCGAACTGATGATGATAAGCTTTTTAGAAATGCTGAAGCTAAAGTCGTTATAGATGTTATTTCTTTAGAGTACTTAAAGGGTTCAGAAATAGACTATAAAAAAGAACTTATAGGTTCTGCCCTTGTTGTAAAAAGCAATCCTAATGCTACAGTTTCATGTGGGTGTGGGAGCTCTTTTTCTATATTTTAATCAATAAAAATAAAGCTAAAAAGGCATATAAATGATTATTGCTACATGGAATGTTAATTCAGTTAGAGCACGTATAGAAAATATTATAAAATGGTTAAAAGAAACTAATCCAACTATTTGCTTACTTCAGGAAACAAAAACGCAAGATAAAATGTTTCCTATGGAAGCTCTGGAAGAACTGGGCTACAATATAGCTACTTATGGGCAAAAATCTTATAATGGTGTAGCTATTTTGTCTAAGCTACCCTTTGACGAGGTTCGAAAGGGATTGCCGGGTATAGAAAATACGCAATTGGCTGAAGATGCTCGTTACATAGAAGCAGATATTCAAGGGAAAACTTTTGCAAGTATCTACGTGCCGAATGGTCGAAGCCTAGATAGCCCTTTATTTCCAATTAAGCTTGAATATTTACGGATATTGCAAGCACATTTAAAGACTCTGAAAAGTTATGATGCGTCTTATATAGTTGGTGGTGATTATAATATTGCTTTTGATGAAGCAGATGTCTATGAGCCAGAAAAATATAAAAATAGTTTGCTATTTAGCAAGCAAGAAAGAGATACATTTCGTGCTCTAATAAATGATGGCAATTATGATATGATGGGGACTTTTTTGACCAGTTCTTCTAAAAAAAGGCCTTTTAGTTGGTGGGATTATCGTCGTGGTAGCTGGGAAGGAAATAAAGGGTTACGTATAGATTACCTTATTGCATCACCTGACATGATGGATGCTGCGACGGAGATATGGATCGATAGCTCTCCTAGAGGAGACGTTCAACCATCAGATCATGCACCTGTATGCTGCAAATTAGAATAAAATTAAAATCTTATGGGTTTGAAAATATTTTTTTAAGATATTTAACAGTGTATTTAAACTATTGTTGATAGCAAAAACTGTAGCAGTTTTAATATTATAGGTTGTTAACCAGAGCTCTTACGAGGAAACTGCAATTTGACTAATAATATCAGTGCCAGACCATTGACCACATAGTATAAAACTTTTGCAGGTTGCATAGCAGTTATTTGAGCAAGGGCAGTGATCATCGCAAACTAAATCTGTAAAGCAAGTCTGCAAGCAAGTTTGATAGTTTCCATCTAAGCAACGCAATTCAGATGAGGAAATGCCTATACTTGTACTCGTATCTATTTTACTAGAAATAGAGGATTTTGTATTAGAGAGAGAAGGGCAAGTATTCAGTAAAGATATTTTTTTGTCCTTAACAGTTTCTTTTTTACTATTTTTAGCCGTGCTTGTAGCTTCTTTAGTAGTTGTACTTGTAGCTGCTTTAGTAGTTGTACTTGTAGCTGCTTTAGTAGCCGTGCTTGTAGCTTCTTTAGTAGTTGTGCTTGTAGATGTTGTCTTAAGAGCTCCTTTAATTTTTTTTGTAATAGCATCCTTTACATTATCTATAATTGTTTTTTCGCTTGTACTACTTTTAGCTGCTGCATTGCTCTTATTTTTTTGATGCAGAGCAATACCTGTAGTAACAAGAAAAATGCTTAAAAATAGAAGAATAAATTTTTTCATTTTTTTCTGATAAACGTTGTTAAGGCTTCCCTAATTAAAGTTATTGTTATTTTTCGTTTTTGCATCATGGAAGAATCATAAATATGTTCAACCAACCTGCGCAGCTGATTTAAGCATTGCGGGCCATAGGACTTTATATAGTGTATTATACTCGTATCTGGGTAAAGCTGAAAGTCAGAAAAATATTTAATAACGAATATTTCTTTTTCATCTGGAGAAGGTTCTTCTAGTAAAAATGTAGGGGTAGATTTTAGCCGGGAGGATAAATCTGGTAGAGAGAAAGGTATTCCTGCTGGTTTTTCAGAGCTTGAAATTAAAAGTTTTTTATTAGTTTGAGTACAATGGTTGTAAAGATGAAACAAATTCTCTTCTGAGGACTTATCTAATACAGTTGTTTCTAAATTGTCCAAAGCAAAAGCATTATAGTTATTTTGAAATAGATTTTTTGTTGTTGGCCCTGTGATTTTCAAACATGAAGGTGTAATAAACATAGCTTTTTCTTTGTTTGCCCACAAGTTTAAGAGATAGGTTTTTCCTGTATATTTAAGGCCTGTTAAGCAGGTAATGGGAGAGGGCCATTGGCTCTCTATAATGTAAGCATAAGCCAGTTTATTGCCTTTATGACGTATGAAGTCAGCTGAAGGGAAAGTTTCAGAATGTTTTTTAAAATTAAAGATAAGCTGTTGAAGCATGGGCAAGTTATGAAATATTTTTAATAGGAAGTTTATGAAAGGAACTTGAATAATAAATCTCTAAAATAAAGCGGCTTAGAACGCTAAGAATAGAGGCTAAAGGTAAAGCTATTAATACTCCCCAAAAGCCAATAAGGGCAGCTCCACTCAAAATAACAAAAATAATCCACACAGGATGAAGGCCTATTCTATGACCGATCAGATTAGGCGTAAGAAAAGAGCCCTCAGAAATTTGCCCTATAGAAAAGATAATTGCTACCCAAAACCATAACCATAAGTCAGGCATCTGATAGATAGCAGTAATTGAAGCTATTGCAAAACCAAAAAAGACAGCTACAAAAGGAATAAAAGCAAAAAATCCAGTTAAAAATCCTATAAGAGCACCAGATTTAAGGCCTATAGCCCATAAGGCAGTAGCATAATATATAGCTAGTATGAGACACACTATAGCTTGCCCCTTAGCATATCCACGAAGAGAGTTACTCATTAAATAGGTTTGCTTATTGATGATAGGGCGATAATTTTCAGGGACAAAGGTATTTAAGCTTTTTGTAATTTTGTGCCAGTCTCGTAGTAAGTAAAAGGCAATAATAGGTGTAAAAACAATAAGCACTAAGAAGTTAGCTAATGCTATACCATTAGTTACAAAATTAATTAGGATATGGCCAAACCAAGAAATTAATTCAGAAAGGTAAGAAGCTATTCCAGCCTGTATTTTTTCCCATTGCTCTGGGCCTGCAAATTGAGATAGTTTATTTAGAACCAATATAATTTTATCTTGAAACATAATACTATGTTTAGGCAGCTCTCTGGCTACAAGTATAATTTCTGTTTGAATGTAGGGGAAGATAAGAGAAAAAAAGGTAATAAGTCCCCCAAAAAAGGTGAATATTATTATAAGAGTAGCCATTGTTCTTGATAAAAATTTTTTGCTCATACAGTCAACCAAAGGCGAGAATATATAAGCAATAAGGATGCCTAGAATAAAAGGAAGAAGAATAGCTTTAACATGGTATAGAAAATAAGAAATTATAGCCAAGAAAGCGCTCCAGAAGAGAACTCTTTGCCAAGAGGTTATACTAATAATTGCCCTTCCTATATTTTTTTTTATAATATTGTTTACTTTACTCATGAGCTTTTATGTATGTTCCTCAACCAAATGCCTATATATGTTATCCCTGAAGCAAAAGTACTCAGGAAAGTAAGGGTATATAAAACAAGGGCTCCATCTTGGACCAGATGATGCTGCCAACTACCCATAAGGTGAAAAATAAGAACGTAAACGATCAACAAAATTTGAAAAACAGTGTTAACCTTAGAAATCATTATAGGTCGGATTTTTATATATTTATTTAGTATATTTGAAATTAAGATGCCACCAATGATAAGAGCATCCCTGCTAACAATAGTAATCACGAGCCAAATAGGTATAAATCCTTTATAAGATAGGGTTACATAAAGTGCAACAAGAAGTGCTTTATCAGCAATCGGATCCAGGTAGTGGCCTATAATAGTTTGGCAGTTAAGGCGTCTTGCTATAAATCCGTCAATGGCATCTGATATACTAACAGCAACAATAAGATAGAAGGCAAGGGCAAAGTCGTCATCAAGGAGAAGCCAAACAATGTAGGGAACAATTAGTAGCCTTGCTAGGCTAATGAGATTAGGTATGTTGTAAGGATTGCTTTGCAATTGTATGCCTTTTTGTCTCTCTGCGTGGTAAAAATCGATCATCTTTTAGATACCATTGATTTTTATAAAACGCTAGCTGTAAGCGCAGGCGTTTAAATTGCTTCTGCACAGTATATATATCACCGTAAAAATATAGTACAACATTTGCCTGGTTTATGGAAAGGGCTTTTAAAGTAAA
>JAJRRM010000035.1 GCA_024279475.1 Alphaproteobacteria bacterium
GCATAGTAACTGTATTCTTCGGCAAATATGGGCGCGTAATGCTGGATCCAACGCAAAATGGTTGAATGATCCACGTCCATGCTGCGCTCTTCCATGATCTTCACTAAGTTCCGATAACTTAGCGGATATCGTAAATATCAACGCAGACATTGCAGAATAACTAGGTGATGAAAATGTTGGTACCCAAAGTGATAAAGTTTCTTCATTTAGGTGGGTGTATTGTCAATCTTAATTAAAGCTATACCAGATAGCGCGTCCAGCGCCATGTCTCGTTAACAAACCTTTGCTGACAAGAGAGCTGAGAATACCCTTAATAGTATTTGGGCTGGCGGATTTTTCTCTTACAACATCACGGTTCGTTATACGCCCATGTTTCTTTACATATTCTAAAATAAATATGGCCAACTCCGGCAAATTTAATAGAGCTTTTTCTTCTATCTCAATCTTTTTGGAAAGGGTTCGTTTCTGAGCTTGCAAGGATTGCATGAAGAAAAGAATCCAAGGATACCAGTTTGGAGCTTCCGTACGTAAAGTAGATTGTGTCTGCTTCAATGCTAAATAATATTTTTCCTTATTGCTTTCAATAACTCTTTCTAAAGATGCGTAGGGGACATACACATATCTGTCTTTCAACAAAAGCAAAGTAATAAGAACACGACTTAACCGGCCATTCCCATCCTGAAATGGGTGAATTTCTAAAAATATAACAATGAAAATGGCTGTGATAAGTAAGGGATGTAGCTTTCTTATCTCGTGAACAGTATTGAACCAATCTACGAGATCTTTCATTCGTTGTGGCGTGTCAAATGGGGATGCTGTTTCAAAAACAATGCCCATCATTTCCCCTTTTTCATCAAAGGCACCAACATCATTTCTTATTTTCTTATACTCACCCCGATGCCTTTCATCTTTTTCACTAAAACGCAGAAGATCTCTGTGTAGTTGTTTGATATGATTTTCAGTAATTGGTATATATTCATAATTTTGAAAAACGCCTTCTATCACATCCGCATAACCAGCGACTTCTTGTTCATCTCGGGTTTCAAACTTATTTATTTTAATTTTATCCAATAGTCTTTCTACATCTCGGTCACTGAGTTTACTTCCCTCTATGCGCGTTGAAGATCCTATACTTTCAATAGTTGCCACTCGCTGCAAGGCCATTAAACGGTCCGGAGCTAATGTACCAAGCGCACGCCAAGCTCCTTTAAACTCATCTATCTCAGAGAGAATCGCTACTAATTTATGGGTAATAACTAAGGTGTCAATTTTTATCATACCTGAATATACACCCGATTGAACCTGATTGCCAACCCTATTAATCACCTGATTACACCGGATTAAAAAGAGGAACAAGGATCAGAGGGTAGTGGTGCAAAGTTAAACAGTCTGTGATAGATTTTTTTTTTGATATTTAAGAAAAGCTTAAAGACTATCTTGCTAGAAATATTAAAAAAATAGGAAAGATAGAAGAAAACTCCAAAAAAGTATGTTTTAACTCTCAATAATTGCACTATTGTAGTGTTTATGATAGTTTCAATATACTATGAAATATTTAAAAGGACTTAACGCAAAATATCGTCTCTATTTCTCACTGGGATTTAACGGATCAAATCTTTAAAAACACGTTTATTTATACTCAAACTCCCAAAAAAAAAAATCAAAGTATGAATACTTGAATCATACTTTTATTGTGCATAAAATTCCAAAAGAACAATTTTTTGGCCTTAAAGTAGTCTGGAAGGAGAGTATTAAACTTATGATAAGTGATCCCTCTCGGACAATGATTGATTTTTCTGACACCCCTCATTTTTTTGGAGGAAGCTTAACTTTACACGAGGTCTTTTAAGTGAATTTATCTCCTAAATAAATCGGGAAAAGACGTATCATGAAAAGGAGTCGTTTTCTTTTTTTTTTCTATTTTGGGAGTAACGGTCAGATTACCGTCGTGGAATGTCACAGTCATAATGGACTGAAGAGCAGCTTGCTTTTTAGAGTCAATAAAATTTCCTTTTGAGTCTGTTACTAAAGAAAAACCACGGTCTAAGGTATTTTTATATGAAAGGCTTTCCAGCAAGCGTTTTCGACTAGAGAGATCTTGAGCATAGTTCTGTATTTTTTTTTCCAGAAAGCTAAAGCGAAGAAAATGGTTAGATTCTTGCAGTTTTTGCTTTTTTTCTTTTTGTCCATTTTTAGCTAACCAGTTAAGTTTCTGAGAAAGCTGATTAATTTTTAGAGCAGTTGTTTCTAAAAGAGTGTGTGGAGTTTGAATGTGTTGTCTCGCTGTAATAAGCTGTAGGTGCTGCGTATTTAAAAGGGCTTTTATAGCGTTTGGTAAACGCTCTGAAAGATCGTCCAGTCGTTGAGCTGCTCTCTCTAGAAGTTGAGAGGGCCTTTCCATATGTCTACTAAGCTGCTGAAGATATTTCTTATGTGTCTCTAGTCTTTGGAGAAAAATTCGTGAAACCCTATTTCTGCTATCGAGTATAGAAAACAGCAAGTCAGCGCGTACAGGGACAGCCATTTCTGCAGCACCAGTAGGTGTTGGAGCACGTTTGTCCGCAGAAAAATCTACCAGAGTGGTGTCCGTTTCATGGCCTATAGCGGTAATAATAGGAATAGAACAAGCTGATACAGCCCGTATCACAGATTCTTCATTAAAACACCAAAGATCTTCCAAGCTGCCCCCCCCTCTAGCTAGAATGATAAGGTCTGGTTTAGTAGAAAAAGGGAGAGATAAAGGCGTTTTTCCATCAGGCTCTAATCCCTGAAAACCCCAAATAGCTTGGGTTATTTCTGCTTCTGCTTTTTCACCTTGTACAGAGGTAGGCCAAAGTAAAACATGTCGAGGGAATCTATCTTTTAACCGATGAATAATATCGCTAAAAACAGCACCTGTAGGAGAGGTTATCACGCCAATAAGTTTGGGCAAAAAAGGTAAGGTTTTCTTTTTAGCTGGATCAAAGAGCCCCTCGGCTAACAGCTTTTTTTTTCGATCCTCTAGCAATTTGAGTAGAGCGCCTTGTCCAGCTAACTCAACATTTTCAATAATGATTTGATATTGAGAGCGGCCACCATAAGTAGTAAGACGTCCTGTCGTGATAATCTCCATGCCATCTTCTGGTATAAAAGGCAAACGCATAGCCACGCCTTTCCAGCAAACAGCAGAAATAAGAGACTGTTCATCTCTTAGAGAAAGGTAGAGGTGTCCTGAAGTATGCTTCTTAAAACCGGACACCTCGCCGCGTAAACGTACACGACCAAAAGTACCTTCCAAAGTTTGACGTATAGATGTTGCTAGTTCTGAAACGGTAAAAGTGGGGATGTTGTGGCCTAATTTTTCTTCCATGATAGAGGTACATTATCTGGATATTTTCCTTTTGTCACCCCCTACAAAAAAGGATTAAATTTCTATTTTATCTATCATTGAAATTGATAAATAGGAGAGCTTAAATCTAGTTGTATTAATTTTTTATTTATCTTGTCTTCTTCTACTAGGAAGAGGATAGAGGGATAGTATCTAAGGTAGATCATACCTCTTATTTTAGGGGTTGAGAAAGATAGAGAGGTTTTCTAAAAATGCCTATTGATGACAAAATCTATCAAATCTAGCAAAGCTTGCTTATGCTTTGAGTTTTTTAAGCAAGAGAGATCCTGTTGTGCTTGGTTTTTATGCTCTTGTAAAAGGGTCATGAGGGCTGATTCTGTATCATACTGTTTTAGAAGAGTGAATACTTGCTGCATATCATTTTCTGTAGGGCAAGAATCTTCTAGAAAAAGATTTTCCCAGAAGATTTTTTCTTTTTTAGAGCCTTTCTGGTAGGTATATAGAACTGGAAAAGTAACTTTCCCCTCTCGTAAATCATTACCTAAGCGTTTACCTAACTTGTTAGCATCTCCCATATAATCTAAATAATCATCTACTAGCTGAAAAATATGGCCAAAACTTTTTCCAAAGCTATTAAGAGCTGATTTTTGTACAGAGGTTATATTAGAAATAGATCCAGCTAGAGAACATGCAGCTTGAAAAAGCGCTGCGGTTTTTTTTTCATTAACAGCTTCATAATCTGTAAAAGAGATGGTGAGGTCTCTTTGAATAGATATCTGATGGAGCTCGCCTTCTGTAATGGTAGAAGAGGCCCACGCTAGTATCTTGTAGATTTCAGGAGAACCATCTTCTACCATGCAGCCAAAAGCCTGAGAAAAAAGATAATCTCCAGCAAGTATGCTAATACGATTGTTCCACAAGGCATTTACAGACGCTTGTCCACGGCGTTGAGAGCTTTCATCCAAGACGTCATCGTGCATTAAAGAAGCTGCATGGATAAGTTCAATACAAGCAGCTAGGTTAGCTGCTCGAGGAACACTTGCCTCTAAAGCATGAGCGAAAATAAGCGTAAGCAAAGGACGGATGCGCTTTCCGCCTGATTGGAAGTGATGAAAGCCAACCTCTTTTATGAGAGGTAGAGAGTTACTATATCGATTACTAATGATTTTATTTACATACGCTAGATCATCTGCATAAGGAGCAGCTATTTCCTGAAATGTCTGTTTTTCTTTTTTAGGATAGGATACAGGAATATTGTTTTGTAGTTTAGCCGTTGGTGTCATTTTTATAATAGTTTACTACTTGTTTATATTAGAGTGATCCTATACTATTTCCTGAAAATAAACATCATTTTGTTCAAAAATGTCAGAAAAAACAACACATACGTTCTTAGATCTTACAGAAAAACCGCTTTTGGGTAATAGATTGCAGTTATTGCAGCCTAAAAAAGGGTATAGAAGTGCCATTGAACCAATTATATTAGCAGCGAGTTGTGAAGCTGAAAAAGGTCAAAAAATATTGGATGTAGGATGCGGCGTTGGCACTGCGGCACTATGTTTAGCTGTACGATTAAAGAAGTTAAAGTTGTCTATTGTAGGTATTGATTGTCAGGATGAATTAATACAGATAGCGCAGAAAAATATAAAACTAAATAAGCTTGAAGATAAAATTTCCTTCCTGCAGGGAGATATTATAAAACTATTACCAGAGCAATTACCACGGGGTGAATTTCATCATGTCATTACAAATCCACCCTTTTATACAAATAAAGAAGCAGATCCTTCGCCTTATAAGAACAAGCATGTAGGGCATATTGAAACAACAGCTACATTGAAAGATTGGATATACCACTGCAAGAAGTTTTTGAGATCTCAAGGAACATTAACGGTGGTCTATACAGCCAATAGATTTAGCGAACTAATTGCAGAGCTTGTGGGCCATAACTTGGGGGCTATTGAAATTATACCGTTATGGCCAAGAAAAAACGTAGCTGCCAAACGTGTACTGGTACGAGCGCGCAAATGCCGAACGCTTTCTACAACTCTTTGTCCAGGACTTATTCTCCATGAAGATAAGGGGTATACGGATATAGCACAGGGCATTTTAATGGAGGGTAAAAATTTATAATAATTTATTGAAATCTAAAAACTACTTCCTGCATATAAAGCTAAATATACTAAAATGCTCAATTGTATATTAGGACATTACACTTTTGAGAATGATGCAGAAAGGAGTTTTATAAAAAGTATAAGTTACAAGTCCTAAGGGAACATTTTCTTGCTTGTTCTATAGGGCCCTTATTAGCCCATGAGGATCTATTGGTGTAGCTCCTCTATATTCAGAGAGAAAATTATCACCAACAGTCTCTACGTTAGAAAGACCAGATAAATCTACTGTCGTAAGACTGTGACAGAAAGAGAGAAAATAATCACCAACAGTCGTTACAGTAGCTAAGGGGGATAAATCTACTGCCATAAGAGCTTTACATTCATAGAGAAAACCATGACCAACAGTCGTTAGATTATGCCGTGTGTTTGAAAAAGCTAGATGAGAAACATTTTTTGGAAGCTGAGGGGCCTCCATCCAAAGTATTTCTTGAAGAGAGTTTATAAGAAGTGTTTTCTCTGAGTTGTCA
>JAJRRM010000036.1 GCA_024279475.1 Alphaproteobacteria bacterium
CAAAAATATGATGAAGATTTAGCAAATAAAGAAGAGCTAGTTGTTTTGAATAAAGTAGATGCTTTAGATGAAAAAGAGATAATAAAGAAGAAAAATGCTCTTGAAAAATTATCTGGTAAAAAAATATGTTTACTTTCCTCTGTTACGCGCGAAGGTTTAGATAAACTTCTAGGCTGTATCTGGCATAAAATTAAAGCATAGGATGAAAAAAAGGGTTCTGTTGAAAAAAATAAAGTAATCTGATGAGATATCTCTCTGAGGGTATAACTGTAGGGAAATATTTTCATGAATGATTTTAAATGGAAACATTATCGAGGAGCAATCATACAGGAATGTGTACGTTGGTACTGTAAATAGGGTAACTACGTACACACTAAGCTAAAGAAAACCTAATTTTTTGAAAATAGAATTTCTATAAAAATCTCAATAATTAAATTTTTTCAATTCAGATCTTTAAAACTAAAATTTCTTCTAATCTTACATTTAAAGGCGGTACTTCTTTTTCAAAAGAAGATAATTTAATATCTGGTGTAAAACTTACAGAGGGTTGGTGTATATCCATGTGGTACGTTAGGTCCAGCTTTCGTGCAGGGGTCATTCTTAGCTTCTTAAATCTTTGGGTGAAGGCAAGCGGTAGCTGGTGCTTCGACCACTACCGGGGTTTTGAATAAAGATGCCCTGCTTAAGAAATTCAGAAATGTCCCTGAAGGCTGTGCCATTGGAGCATTTTGCCAGTTTGGCATATTTGGACGTATTCATAAATCCTTTGAATCCATCCATCATGCGATTTAGCACAAGGCGCTGGCGCTCATTGACGAGGTGACGATTGGCAATCTTCCAGATTTCCACCTTATGCATAACAGCCTCTAGCGTGGTTTCTGAGTTGTCGATGGCACGACCAAGGCAGGATAAAAATCAGCTAAGCCAGCCTGTGATATCAGGTGTACTGCGCTGCTGCTATTCCAGCATAGTTATAGTATGCTTTGCGTTCGCTTTCGATCTGTCCGGACATGCTGAAAGCGATCTTCGGTCCCGTCTGCACGTGCTAGTGCCATATCGGTGATGGCCCGCGCTATTCGGCCATTTCCATCCTCAAAGGGATGGATAGTCACAAACCAAAGATGGGCGATTCCTGCCTTCAAAACAGGGTTGGTTAGCTTCTTTACTTCAAACCACTTGAGGAAGGTTTTCCTTTCTGCTTTCAGGCGGGAGGCATCCGGTGCTTCAAATGGACTTTCTCGCGTCCAATAGGTCCAGAAACCACCTGCATGGCTCCTGCAGATGCAGGACGCCAATTGACAACAGTATTTTGTATGGCATTCCAGCCTGTCGGGAACAGCGCAGCGTGCCAGCCAAACAATCTATCCTCGGTCAATGGCACTCCATATTTTCTAGTGGCATCGAGCATCATTTCTACGATGCCTTCGATATGGCGACTAGTGGGAGTGAAGCCGCCAATGTCGATACCCAATTTGGGAAATAGACGATCTAACTTCATAAATCTTGTAACTCTTACTAATTATTAAATATTAGTTATTGCCGCATTTAAAACAATCATAAGCGGCAATAAGGTATTTTCAAATGAGTTATGCCAACTTATCTTTAGGGCCTTTTGGAAAAAACTTACGGGCACGTACCCCAACTCTAAAATTGCTGAAGAAAGTTTTTTTGAGTCTATAAAGGACGCTTTTTTTTAAAATTTTATTAGCAGATCATCTTTATTTTCTCCAAGATTTTTTATATTATTTACAAGAGCTACTAAAAGAAACTCTTCACTTATATTCTAAAGGAAAGTTGAATTTTCTTACGAATTTAAATTCTCCATGTCTTTTATAATTATAAACAACTGTTTCGTTATATAGCTGTGTTGTTCCCAATCCTAAATTAGTATAGAAGTTTAATCATAATTATATATTTTAAGAAATTTTAAAAGGGCTTGCTTCGTAGAAATATTTCGCATGTGATAACGATACACATTGGAAATAATTGATAGAGCTTTAGGTGTTCTAGTTTCTTTAGAGGGGTGCTTTGAGTTTAGAATATTCTAAAACATCTTGATACACTTTAAGTGTTTTATTTTGGAAAACTTCTTTTGAAAATAATTCTACAACACGCTTTCGAGCTTGGCTACCTACCGATTTATAGTCTTTCTTTGAAAGAGAGAAAGCTGTTTCCAGGCCTTTTTTTAGAGAGTTTGGCGATCCAGGATCTACAAGAAATCCTGTTTTATTTTGCAAAATAATTTCTGTAGAGCCACCGTGGTTTGTAGCTATAACAAGTTTTCCTAAGGCACCCGCTTCTGCCATGATGCGACCAAAAGCCTCTGGGTTTGTGGAAGCAGAAACAACAAAATCAGACAGGGAATAAGCTGTAGGCATATCGGAGCAATGATCTACAATTTTTACGTTGTTTTCTAATTTGTGCTGCTTAATAAATGTTTCTATCTCTTGAAGATAGGCTGTGCGCCCTTGATTACTTCCGACTAAGAGTGCTAGAAAACGACGGTGTGGTAATTGTTCTAATGCTTGAAGGAATACTAATTGACCTTTCCAACGTGTTAGGCGCCCGGGCAATAAAATAAGAGGGTATTGAGCTTTAGAGACGGGTAGCTCCCAACTTTTTAAAAGAGATTTTTTTTGCTGAGGGGTTATAGCTTCTTGAGAGAATTTTTTTATATCAACTCCTCGAGGAATAATACGAATACAAGTATTGGGTGTTTTATAAATAGTACTTAAATGATTAGCTATGAAATAAGAATTAGCAATTACGCATTGGCCTTTTAGCATAATTTTATTATAAATTTTTTTAATCCCAAGAAAACCAGTGTATCCATAAGTGCCATGAAATGTAGTAATAAAAGGGATATTAGCTGCTTGGCAGGCAAAATAAACGCTCCAGGCTGGAGCGCGAGAACGTACGTGCACTAAGTCAATATTTTGTTTTTTAATTAGCTGTCGAATAAGAGAAATATTTTTATAGATTTGAAAAGGGTTTTTGCTGTGAACAGGTGCTTTTATGTGTATAGCCCCTAAATTTTTTAAGGGTTGAACAAGTTGACCACCGTTAGAAAGTACTAAGGATTTTCCACCAGAAGAAATAATAGCCTCAGCCATTTCCAAGGTACCGCGTTCAACACCACCAGTTTCCAAAGAGGGAAGAACTTGTAATATTTTTTTTCCAGATAGATGAAGGTGAGGGGACATTTTTTATTAAAATATATTTAAAGGGGTTATTTTAAGAATTTATTTTAGATAACCAGTTTATAAAGAACTTGTCTAGTTTTTTGTAGAACAGAGATAGTTTATTGCCCTGTTGCAAAAAATAATAATGGAGAAAAAGGAGGTGTTATTGGGTATCGTTTAACTGTTATAAATACCGAAATTTTGACTAATAAGACGTACTTCTCCCATGACATTTTTTCATTCATCCATCAAGATATTCTCTTATTTTATAATCTCAGAAAGACATCTCACCAAATTACCTTATTTTTTGTAGCAGAGCTCTCTTTTTCTTTATCATCTCTATCTTAAAAAGGTCCATTTTACATTGTAAGTAATCCATGAGGATCTATCGGTGTAGCTCCCCTATACCCAGAGAGAAACATCTTACCAACAGTCGTTACGTTAGCTAAAGAAGTTAGATCTACAGTGGTAAGTCTTTGACAATTAAGGAGAAAATA
>JAJRRM010000037.1 GCA_024279475.1 Alphaproteobacteria bacterium
CCCCACAAGTAAAAATAACTCCTCTTTTAAATTTAGGAAAATGATTAGGATGTTTAGATGATTTCAAATCTTGAAATTCTATTTCAGGCATATTATTCCATGAATTCTCAAAATTATAGCCAAACTTCAATAGCTTGTTTACCATCCATTTATCAATAGCTTTTATTACACCAAAGGATCCTGTAAAACAGTTAGATAGCGCTAAAACTTTTATGTTTTTTTCTTGAAGCTCTTTAATAAATTTAACTAAACGTTTGTCAACTACATGCTCTTGCCTGTTCAATAATATGGTGCTGTATCTTTTCCTAGCTTCTTTTTTTCCTATTCTTTTTTCCATATCCTTTTCTAAAGAGCGTAATTTCTTTTTGTGGATGCTTTCTAAAATCTGATCAGAAACTGTATATAATACTTCTCCTATATCAAATATTACCAAGAGATCTTTTGTATCCTTGTATACTTCCTTCTTTATACGTTCTATGTCATTTGTTTTGCTCATTTTTCCAGAGGAAGGATGAGAAAAAAGTAAAATAGTAAAAATAAAAATTAAAACCTTCATTTGTGTATTCCTTATAATGGACATCAAGAGCTGCTCCAGAAATAGGACTTTTAGGATTTTTTCCAACCAGCTACAATTTTCTCTTATGTTAATCTCTAGGACTCATCTGATTGACCAAATTTATGTAACCATTCATTAATAAGTTCATAGTTTGATTGATTTAATCTTACAGCACCATTACCTCTAAGCTTTGATCCTGTCGTATGTATTCCTAAACATTCAATCATTCCATCCTCATTTAAAGAACAAACCCCTGCACCACTTTGTCCAGCTGAAGTATCAACATCATAGAGTAAAATATTAGGATCTACTACTTTTATATCCCCTGACATCTCATACATGTCATATGTAGGAGTTCTAAATAAATAATCAAAAAAAGATTTTTGAGCTGGATAGCCAGCAATTGTTATTCTTTGTCCTTGTAAATCTTCATGATCTAATACTCTCAATGTAGCATGTCCTAAAATTTTACCTAAAGGTTTTTCTAAGTGCACTACTCCAAAATCAAATATATGATCTTCTTCTTCTGTATATGAAGGATGAATATAAGAGTCTATAGCATCCGATTCAATACCAGGAACTAATCCTTTTATCCCTGAATAAAATTTTATTGATGAGGGAAATATACTTTCTCCATCAGGGCTTTTTAAATGCAAACAATGAGCTGCTGTTAAAAAACATTCAGGGCTAATAAGAGTTCCTGTTCCTCTAGATAACACTTCCCCCCTTCCAGGAACATCAAAACTGGTAGTAACAAGTCCATGTACTACCCAAGGGAATTCTTGTGTGTTTTTAACTTTGATTCTTTTATCAAATAAAGAATCAAACAAAGCAGATCCGTTAAACCTAGAAGGACTGCTAATTATTGATTGTGATCCAGCAGCTTCTTCAGTTATTAAAGAAATTTCTTTTTTTTTTTGAAAATTACGTGCAGTGAGCTAGAATCTTCCTTAGTTACAGAAGGACTATTATTTTTTTCAAAACCTGAAAAAGCGCTTTGCTTTTCACTATTTACAACAAATAACTCACTGTCTGGACCAAGAAATGTTACATCCTTAGGTAATTTTCTACCGCTTGACTTAAAAGTTGGTTTAGAACTTGGCCTAAAACCTTTTGTTGAATACCTTTTAACCATTACCCTTGCTCCTCTTTCAGCTGCTTCTCCTAAAAACTTGAACATTGCCCAAGATGAAGAAACTGAAAATGTAGAAACTAAAAAAAGAACCAAAAATTTCTTCATAATTATCTCCTATACAATAAAATTATATCTATATTGCAATAATATACTTGTTCATTTTTTATGTCAATTTTTATTTATAGCTTATAATTGCCACCGTCAAGTTAATATATAGGATTTAGAGATTTCTCTATTCACAGATTTTAGGCATGAATTAGCTCAGAATCAGCCTCATTCCATTATGAAGACTGAGCTTCTTCAAAACCGCTTCCTAGAGAGGATTTATATCCTTTTTTAAATGCATTTGTCTTCATTTAAGTTTCTAACGACTAATCCCCCTTGATATACCACTTTTAGTTTCTTTTTCAAGATTAGACTCATATGTTTTAGAAATATCTTTCTGAGTGTCTTTCATTTTTTGAAAGGTAGTATTTATTTTTTTACAAGCAGCTCTAATTGATATTTTTTCTTCTTTATATTCATATTTTATGATTTCACGAAATAATAAATCTCGGCGATAACCTATATCTTCTTTTGAAAGATCTTTAACTTTTTCATGTTCTTCGCTTTTGACAATCCGTTTTGCTATTTCACATATAGCTTCTTCCTTCTCTTTATCCGGCCATGCACCGTTTCTCTCACCCAGTAGCATATATATATAACCAGCTAATTTAGTTGTTGTATCATTTATTTGGTGTCTTTTTTGAAGCTCTGTTCTTATGGATTCAAGTTGAGGATCGTTTCCGTCCATACTTTTTAGAGATTTGTTTATATATTCAGATTTAAGGTTTTTATCATGATAAAGCTCCGCAGAAAAGAATCTTCCTTCTAGCTCTGATTGCCTTTTTGAGTACATAAGGACTTCCAAAGCGTAATCCTTAGGATTTGATTCACCATTTTTCACATCTTTTATGAATAATTCTTTTAAATTATGTGTAATTCGTTCATAACGATATTGCTCAAATACAGATCGTTTAATTGACACTTTCATATCTTTATAATTTAAAGTTTTAGAAGTTTTTTCCTTTTCTATAAGGCATTCAACAGCTCTATCTGAAATAGATTTTATTACATTATTTTTTGATGTTATTTTTTGAAGGAATTTATCTTTTTTATGCTTTTTCTGATACTGAATAATTCCTTTAACCATATCTGATATGCTATCAAAAGGTCTCTCTTTAATAGAAAAAGTCTCTGACTTATCTGAAGAAGCATTCTTAACCTTACTCATATCAATTGGATCATATATGTATTTTTCTTTAAGTTTTTCTGGAAGCTGCCTTAAAATAGCCTGCCCTACTCTAATTGGAGCTTTTTCTTGAAGCAGATCATTAAAGTCTTTCTTTATAGCCCCTTTTGTCTCAGGCCATACCACATGTACCTCATGACCTTTTTCTTCTAGGTATTTAACATCTTCCTTAATAAACTCGTGTGTGTCTGCATTCTTGCCATCATAGTCAGCACACAGCACAATCGTTGTATCTTTAGATGCTTCTATATTTCGGAAGTTATAGCGACCAAGTCCTGCTTTAACCTCTACATCTCCTGTACCTTTTGGAAGAGACTTAGCAATAGACAATCCAGTTTCAACTCCTTCCGTTAAAAATAAAACCTTCGGCTCTCTAGTGGAAGATCTGAGATTTACAAAACTCCCTTTACAGGTACCTTTAGATCGCTTGGCGACAGCTAACCCTTTAGCCTTATTTTCTGTGCTTTTATCTAAATAAATCTCCTGAAATCCTGTTATTTCTCCCTTGTTATCCCGAGCAAAGCTTACCATAGCAGAGAAGCTCTTCTGTGAATCATAGTCTTTTCGGGAAGGCACGTACCGGATATCTTCTGGAACAGGTCCTGTGAGTCCTCTATTTTGAAGGTATTTTTCCACAATTGTACCGACAGCTGGTTTTGAAGCTTTATAGAGTTTTGAGGCTATTTCTATGTCTTTTTGTCTCTTTTCTTGCAGCGCTTTGGACTCTAGGTCGGATCTTACTTGTCTCTCTTCCTCTTTCTTCTGTGTATGATATCCAATCTCTGGTTTTACATGCTTATTCTCTGCTATCTCAGAAATTGCTTCTCCATAAGATTTATTTGTCCCTTTAGAAGCGAGCATGAAGATATCCCCTCCCTCATTGCTTTCAAAATCTTTCCAAAGTCCGAACTTACTGCCAGAGGTAGAAAGAACAACACTTCCATGCCTTCCATAACGGATTTCATTCTTAGAGGCTTTCTTGTGTTTGTTATTAAAACACTTATCGGCTATATCCTCTAAATCAGATATGGTCATTTTCTTTAAGACATCCTCTCTATCATAGAAAGGTTTCTTTTCTTGTTGTTCTACAAGTTCTTTAATATATGTATCGCCTTTAACTTTTCTATCTTTTCTATCCATCATTAGAGCTCCTTCTTTGGATTCCCCCTCTTTTTCAGGTGTAATGTTTGCAAACGGACTCTGGTTTAATCTTCCATATATCTCCCTGCGTTCTTGCTTTGATGCTATACGTACTTCAAAGTTTTTTATCTTCTCTTGCACAATCTCATTACCTTCTTTGCCAAGAACTCCTTGCGTCCAAGCAATGCGGCCTATATCTCGAACGGTGCCAAACTCATCTTTAATTTTCTGCAAAGCTTTATCTTTAAAAGTAACAGGAGCCTGCTCCTTTATTTCACTTTCTATAGCTTTAGCATCAATCTCTGATCTTGCATCTATTCCTGTCATTTTCTGACTTGACGTGGACAAGTACTTACATACAGATGCCTCATCTACAAACTCTGTTGAGGGAACATAGAGGCTAACATCTTCCCGATGACGCGTTAGACTTACATAAGCCTCCTGCTTACTCATAGTAGAGGTGCCAAGTACAAATGCTTTGTCTACCGTCTGACTCTGAGCACTATAAATAGTGCTTACCCAGCCATAGTCTAATGCTTTATAGAGGTTAGTAGAGGAACTTATCGTTTTCTCTTCGCTGCCCTTTATAATAGAAGCTTCTATCTTGTCTTTCTCTATAGATACAATTGTCCCTATATATCCTTTAACAACCCCTCTACCTTTATCTTCTTTGCAAAACTGAACCTTGTCTCCGGCTTGTAAAAATAGGGTCTTTGTCTGATATCGTATCTTACC
>JAJRRM010000038.1 GCA_024279475.1 Alphaproteobacteria bacterium
CTCATCTGTAAAGGCCGCTGCTTCTGTTCCTTGAAAGTACTTTGAGAACTCTTTTAAAGAAACTCTGCTAAGAATCTTGTACAATTCTATAAGATCTGGCTTCTCACTTCTTGACATCTTTTTAAGGCCTGCTGATAGAGTTCTAAATCCTGCTGTGTCCCAGAATGTATCATGACTAAAAGCTTGCTTTGGCATGCACGCCTTTGCAAAGATATCATAGTCATATACAGGCCTTACTCTTATTTTTCTATTTTATGTATATTGAGTGTTTTTAGTTTTCTATGCAATGCTGACCTTTCCATCTCTACAAAGGTAGAAGTCCTCGAGATATTTCCACCAAAGCGATTTACTTGGATTTTAAGATAGTATTTTTCAAAAATCTCCCTGGCTTCTCTTAATGGCATTTTAAATATATTTGATTGATCCAAATCTTCTTTCCAGTTTTCTTCTTCTAACTGAGCCTCTGGTTGATGTTTTGGTGTATTTTGCATCGTTACAACTATATCTCCACGAATTTCTGATGAGAAATAGCTACTTTGTATAATTTTTCTTGATTTCTGTAAGTTTGTTACAATTGCCCATTCTAGAGCATTTTTAAGTTGCCTAATATTACCTGGCCAATTAAAATTTTTAAGCAAATTTATTGCACTATCTGAACACTGACGTTCCTCAATATTGTATGAAGTGCAAATAGATTTTATTAATTTTTCTACCAAACAAGGTATATCCTCTCTGCGCTGACACAATGAGGGAACATTTATAGAAATAATAGCTAAACGATAGTACAAATCTTCACGAAATAGTCTGTTTTGAATATAGGTACTAGGGTCCTCTACAGAAGAGGATATAATGCGTACATTAAGCGGTATACTTGTTGTTCCATCTATACGCTTAAAAGAATTTTTTTGTAAAATTCTAACAAATTTCTTCTGGATATTTTCCGGCATTTCTAATACATTTTTTAAATAAAGGGTACCATTATTAGCTTGCTCTAAGATGCCAACTACTCCTGATGACTGCCCTAGATTAGAAGAAATTTTTCCAAAAATATCAATTTCTGCTTTTTCTATGTTTTTTTCTGCACAATTATACTCAAGAAAAATACCCTTTGCTCTTAATGATTTTCTATGTATAAAACGAGCAATATTTTCTTTTCCCGAACCAACTTGTCCAGTAATAAACACACGGCTATTAGTTGCAGATACTTTTTCCACAACCTTTTTTATATCTTGAATAGCTTCAGATTTTCCCACCAACTCTTGATCAAAAAAATTCTTAAGTTTTAAAGTGTCATTTTCTTGCTTTAACTGAGTATATTCTGCAGATTTTTGAACAGCTGTTACTAACCTATCTGCAGTGAATGGCTTTTCTAAGAAGTCATAAGCTCCTCTCTTTAACGTTTTCACAGCCACCTCAATAGTTCCATGGCCACTAACCATAATTACAGGTATACTGGCTTTTTGCTCTTGGATAATATCAAGCAATTGAATGCCATCAAAACGACTGTCATTCAACCATACGTCTAATATAACAATATCTGGTTTTTTCTGGCGAATTTGTTCAATAGCTTCTGTGCTATCTTTAGCTGTTCGCGTTACAAATCCTTCATCTTTCAGAATTCCTGAAACAAGTTCGCGAATATCTTTTTCATCATCAATAATTAGTACATCTAAAGTCATTAGATCGTCTCTTCTTTATAAGCATTCTGGCGCATTTCCTTGGGAATGACAATCCTCACTTTTGCACCACCTAGGGAGGATTCCTCAAAATAAATAAGTCCATTATGATCTTGTACTATACGTGCTACAATAGACAACCCTAAACCTGTCCCTTTCACACGTGTTGTAAAATAGGGCTTGGCTAAACTGTTCTTAATTCCTTCCAGCCACCCCTTTCCAGCATCTTCAATAATAATTATTACTTCGTGAGAAAAATCTTCTAGTTCACACTTAATTTTCTTCTCACGCTCCTTTACAGTTGGATTCTCCTGAATGGACTCTACCGCATTTTTTAACAAATTATTAAACACTTGTGTCATTTTTTTGCTATCAAGATCCATAAAAATATCTTTACTTGGGAGTTTAATATCAAACCTTATATCAGGATATGCTTGTTCTTGTAAATAGACGGATTCTTTTATCAAGAGGTTTAAGTTTTCCTCTTTAAACTGTACCTCTGGCATACGAGTGAAAGAAGAAAATTCTTTCACCATACTCCCTATGGTATCTACTTGTCTTATTATTGTATCTATACATTTTTTAAAAACCTCTGCATCTTCTCCCTCTAATTTATTTAAGTATCGACGTTTCAATCTTTCAGCAGATAGTTGTATCGGTGTAAGAGGGTTTTTAATTTCATGCGCAATACGCCTAGCAACATCTGCCCATGCAGCTTGTCGCTCTGCGTGTATTTGTTTAGTAAGATCATCAAATGTTAAAACATAGCCTGTTATTTTTTTCTGTGAAGCCTGAAGGCTAAAGCGTACAAAAAAAGTATAATTGTGGCCTTTGTAAGTATAAACTACTTTTCCTTCTGATTTTCCTTGAGGACTTTTCAGTACTTTAGAAAACAAATCTTGAGCCTGAGGAAAAATATCTTGTAGTTTTACCATATTTTTCTTTTTTTCTTTTTTTAAAAGTTTTAAAGCATTATCATTTATAATTCGTATATGCCCTTCAATACTTAGTTCTATTATCCCAGAAGATACGCCCTCCAAAACCGACTCCATAAATACTGTTCTTTTCTCTAAACTGTAGTTAGTTTGTAACAATTGATCTTTTTGTTCCCGAAGCCTTTGGACCATATTATTAAAGGACTTAACCAATACTTTTAGATCTTCCATACCTGATGGCAATGGTATAATCATGTCTAACTTACCATCAGAAACACGATGAGCTCCCTTAATTAAATTATAAATAGGAGTTACCAAGGCATTGGAAATAATAAGTCCTACTGCTATAGCCCCTAATAAAATAAGAAGACTCACAAAAGCAAATATAATAGAAAATGCAACCTGAATCTCAAACTTTTTTGACTTTAAGACAGCATAGTCTTGTGCTGCAGCTTGTGTTTGCAAGGCATAACTCAGTATTTCTTTTTGAACTTTTTTCCAAGCTAAAAGATAATAATCTCCCTGAGCTGTAGAAAACTTATACACTCCCCCCATAAATCCTGGTAATACATTTTCCAGGACAGCAACATGACCTTCATTTACCAGTTCTTGCGCCCAAATAGGCACTTCCTTATATGGCTTTTGAAGCCAGGGAGTTAAGACAGCATCTTCTTGTTGAGACAGTAACTCTTTAGAAGCTGCTAAAAAAGTTCCTTCTTTGTATATAACAAGGCCTTCAAGCTTGTTAAACTTCAAAATAATATTTAAAAATTCTTGCAAGTTTTTTAAAGAGTCTTCCCATTGTAAAACTCTTTTTTCTAACTCCTGAGAGCTAGAATTAAGGCTTTCTCCAAGCTGCATTTTTTTTTCATCAAAGTATGCTTGAGAAATAATAGAAGCATTCGATAGACCCGTAGAAAACTTGTTATCAAACCATTCTTGCACACCAAAGTGAAAAAAAAAGGCAGAAAAAAGTGTTAATATTAATGTTGGTACTACTGAAATTACACCAAAAAGAAGAACCATTTGGCCGTGCAATCTAGACCCCGCTTTTCCTTTACGATGCGAGATCCATACTTTTATAAGTTGCTTAACAATAAGAATTGTTAAAGCAGAAAGACAAGCTAAGTCTAAAATTAATAAGAACGTAATAAAATGTCCGCCTTTTTGAACATAGGATAATCGACCCAACATACCATAAGTTAAAAGACCCAGAACAAGAGACATTAGTGCCAAAATAGCCAACCAAGAACGCTTTAAAAAAATGACTCTAAAGAAAGTATATAGTGACTTTAACTTTTTATCCATTACGTGTATTTTTTACTATATTATAGGCTAGAATTTTTTTACGCAGAGTATTTCGGTTTAAGCCTAGCACATGAGCTGCTTTAGATTGGTTATAATTACAAACACGCATTACAGAAGTTATTAGTGGTTTTTCTATTTGTTCTAAAACTGTCTGGTACAAGTTATTTGGTAAATTGTGCTCATCAATAACAGAAAAATATGCATCTAGAGATGCCTGAACACTTTCGCTTAAAGATCGATTTTTTTCTATTTTTTCAACCATTTTTTTATCTTATAACCTCTTTAATTCAACGTGTTATAAAATTTATGAACAAGTTGTTTTGCTTCTAGATATCTTGTTAATTGATTTGCCTCAGATCTAAATTCAGCAGACCCTATTAGACCTCTTGAATACCAACTCAAATGCTTTCTAGCAAGCCTCATTGCTACTTCTTCTCCATAGTGATTAACCATAGAACAAAGATGCTCTAAAATAATCTCCTTTTTTTTATCAAGTTCTGGCTCTGCTCGACGCTCACCTGTTTTTATATAATGCATGACATCTGCTAAAAACCACGGACGTCCATATACGCCCCGACCAATCATAATACCATCTGCTTTTGATGCCTGTAGCGCTGCATCAACATCATCAAATGATTTTATATCTCCATTTGCTATCACAGGAATATTAACGCTTTCTTTAACTTCTTGAATGAAAGACCAATCAGATATACC
>JAJRRM010000039.1 GCA_024279475.1 Alphaproteobacteria bacterium
TGAATCCAGAGATATTGAAGGCCTATGTAGAAGAATACCCTGATTTAGTAGGCAAGGAATATGCAAACCATTTTGGCGTAAGTATAATGGGTGTATTAAAAGCTCTAAGAAGATTGGGATTTAGTCGTAAAAAAAAACAAAACAGTACAAAGAAAGAGATGAAGAAGTACGTTTGGTTTTTAAAAAACAAATAGATACTATCCCTATAGAGAAAAGAGTCTATGTAGATGAAAGCGGTATAGATACGTTTATGAATAGATCCCATGGATTGGCACTCAGAGGGGAAAAATTTTATGGAAAAGTATCTGGTAGACGGTTTGCAAGAGAAAGTTTTTCCGCCAAAAGGGGAAAAGAGATCCTTGCCCCTATATGCTACAGAGGGACATGCAATGCAGCGCTCTTTAACATGTGGCTAGATAAGCATCTTCTTCCAGATTTAAAAGAAGGAGATGTTATTATTATGGATAATGCTGCCTTTCACAAATCAGATAGAACCAGAGAGCTTATAGAAAGAGCTGGATGTAATCTTCTCTATCTTCCTCCTTATTCTCCAGACTTAAACCCCATAGAAATCTTCTGAGCTAATCTAAAACACAAAATAAATGATACAGCTCATAATTTCAACTCCTTACAACAAGCTATTGATCATGCCTTCAACTGTTATATTTCTTAACTTAAACTACTATATATCAAACACTTTGGCAGCTGATACTAAGCTATGTATCCTTTTTTTATGTATTTTTTACGGGTCTTCTAAATTCTCTCAGATCGGGTCCCTCTACATAAAAGAACTTAAAGTACTATAGGAATTTTCTATAACCATTGTTTGGCGTTATTTTTCAATTATTTTAATTTCCCTGTTTTTATGATAAATTTAAACAACTCTTCTCGGGGGATAAATTCCTATTTAATTTAACCCAAAATTTGGCAGGGGTTAAAACCTTTACTCAGAAGGCTATATAAGCATTGGAAAAGTTCCTATTGCGTGATTTGTACTGTTTGGTATAGAGTATGCTGCTTGGAATAAGAATTGACTCATTTAGAAAGAGAAAACTCCAAACCCTAGTTTCTGCCCTCTTCCGCAAACTACCCTTGGTGCTTTACGTTACTTTATTTAAGATCAAAATCTGAATATATCACAGACCGTTCAACTTTGCACCACAACCATAAAAACAAGAAATTATCACATCGGATATTCAATAAAAGAACAAAATACCTTCATCCAGAAATTCTTCGGAATTCATAATTTGGATAGTCTTGTCAGAGTAAACAGCACCTCGGTTGCACCACAACCACAGGGGAGTCTATTAACCCATGAGGATCTATCGGTGTAACTCCTGTATAACCAGAGAGAAACATATTGCCAACAGTCGTTATGTTAACTAAAGGGGATAAATCTATTGATGTAAGATTGTTACATCTAGAGAGAAAGTTATCACCAACAGTCGTTACGCTAGCTAAAGGAGTTAAATCTACCACTGTAAGCCCTCTACAGTAAGAGATAAAACTATTTCCAACAGTAGTTAGATTAGCTAAAGGGGAGAAATCTACTGTCTGAAGACTATAACAGTCAGAGAGAAAGCTATCATCAACAGTTGTTACATTAGCGAGAGCAGATAAATCTACTGTCTCAAGACCGCTACAGCTAGAGAGAAAACCATGAGCAATAGTCCTTACGTTAGCAAGACCAGATAAATCTACTTCCGTAAGACTTCTGCATCCCTGGAGAAAAACATTTCCAACAGTCGTTAGGTTAGAAATGCCAGATAAATCTACTGTCCTAAGACCTCTATACCAGCTAAGAAAATCATCACCAATAGTCGTTAGATTATGTCGTGTGTTTGAAAAAGCTAGATGAGAAACGTTTTCTGGAAGATGACCTGCCCCCATCTGAAGTGTTTCGTTAAGAGCATCTATAAGAAGTATTTTCTCTGAGTTAGCCGCAAAATAATAACCAAGTGCTGCCCTCTTTGCTGCCAGTATATCTTGCTCTATTACAATATAGTTAGCTTTTGTGTTGATGTGAGCCTCTTCAAGGAAGATATATTCTAGGGCTATACTTTCTTTCAATACAGAAATCTGTCCATTCATATGTGTTTGAAACCTTGCAATCTGATCCTCTGTTCCAAAGACGCGATAGCTTGCATACTTATGATGAAGGCCTGGCAGAAAAGCGGTATTACCTCCCTCAAATGCTGTTGGTAGAAGATTTGAAAAAAAACACTGTACAATATTCTCTCTAACTCTTGCGATATCTACGAGAGTCTTATAAATATCTCCCTTTATAGAAGCTACTGTTAGTTTTCCTGTTAGTGTTGTCGCCAAGGCTATTTTCATTACCTGGGTACGCGCCTGGTAAGCTGTATGATGTAAGTAAGCATTGCTGCCAGGACCAAAGACTACTGTCTGCTCTCTCATACCCATTGATTCAATTAAGTATAACATGGGAGATGCTACAGCTTCTCCATGGCTTTCTCCACGCTTTAAGTACTCTGAAAGATACTCTTTTTCTGTTAAGTGCATAGCAGCACGATCGTCTTTAGACATCCCTGCTAGATGGGCTCTTTGACGAGGCTCAAGAAAGCTTGCTACCTGTCCTTTAAGAGCAGCTTCCAGTTTTTTAAATTGAGGAAAAGTATACTCTCTTGCAACAACTACCTCACCACCTTCTGATGAATCCTTTTTACCTCCTCCTCTCAATGAAAGCGGAGCGTCTGGTTTTTCATCTGGATTTACAGCATAAGTAAAGGGTGAGGAAAGCACCATAACTGATGCAATTAACATGAGTTTTTTAAACATTATAAAATCCTAATAAATGCAGGGATCTAAAATATGTGTATCGTTCAGCAGTTCTAATAGAACTATATAGGAGTTACTTCTAAAATTTCAAGGGAAACATCTTAATAATAATAGAGACCACTGCATAAGTAGACAAAAAAAGGTATTTCTAAGTAAAAAGGATGTATTAAACTCAAGATTATAATAAGAATGAGAGGGAAGAAGGTATGAGTTTTTTAATTCAGAGAGTTGGCTTAATTAAGCTTGCCATGATCTAATTCAACAATATTGTTAAGATATTTAACTTGATGTGGAAGATAAATAGAAATCAATGGGCTCTCCTGAGAATCAACAGCTCTATATAAATAGGTCCATTTTTCCTTTCACATATGTCTCATCAACTCTCCAGCTACATCTCATGGTAGGTTTCCAGTATACCGTAACGTCTATCTCTGGGGAATACGTAAATCCAACGATAGAGGGGTTGTTTGACCCACTTCAACACCTCTCTCCATCATCATTTCTTCCAAGTCACTTTATTATTTTTTTCAAAATCCTTTTTAGTCTTTTCTTAGCTCCTTTATGTCCTTGATCTGCCGCTTTATGGTACCATTCTAACGCTTTCTCATAATCTTTCTCAACCCCATATCCCTTACCATAGAAATACCCTATATTATATTGAGCTAGAGCATTCCCTTGATCTGCCGCTTTATGATACCATTCCAACGCTTTCTCATAATCTTGCTCA
>JAJRRM010000040.1 GCA_024279475.1 Alphaproteobacteria bacterium
TAAAATTGAAGAAAAATGGAAAAATTTGTAACACTCCTTTCTCTTCATTGCCTTTAAAAGGCAAGATAAAGCCTTTATTTCTCTAAAATTTAGACTATTTGCTCTATCACCACTTTATACACTAGAGTAAATTACTTCCTATCAAAATCTATAGCTAAAAAAATGTATACATACTTAAATCTTAACTTCCACAAGAGTATTTATATAAAAATTATATATGTTCCGGTACATAATTTGTAGGCCAATTCCCTTCATGATCTCCAAGGAAAATTTCTAACTTTTCAACAGTAAGAACCACTGTTTTTTCTTCTGAAAAACTAATCCGTAAATGATTTTCTGAAACAAGCTCAACAGCTAAAAAATTTAATTCTGTATGATGCTTTTCTGTCTGTTCAAAATTATGTTTGTGTACATGAATAACATGGTCAAAAACAACCGTGGAAAAGCTTCTTTGTTTTTCCTCTGGAAAATCCTTCTTTAAATGATGTCCTTCCCATTTAAAGCGCATGGCTTGCAGTAAAAAGCGTTTTTCTTCCGGAGAATATACCATGCTTACATAAGGAACTAAAGCATCTTGCAATAAAGCAGATATTGTTTTCAATCCTTCTTTATCTGTAGCCATAAGACGTAAATCGCCTGATGTATTGTTTTTTTTATGTGTCGACGCCCGTTGTACCATTTTCTTTACCTTATTCTTTGTGCACCCCTAGCATACTTCTTTTTATGCATCTTTTAAACGCTCAATTTGCGCGCCCAACGATCTTAATTTTGCTTCCACGTATTCGTATCCTCTATCAAGGTGATAAATACGATTTACCGTCGTTTTTCCATCAGCGACAAGAGCTGCCAATACTAAGCTTACCGATGCTCTTAAATCTGTAGCCATTACCTCTGCACTATGAAGACGGTTAACTCCTTTAATGCTCGCTGTATTACCATTAAGAGAAATATTAGCACCCATACGTATAAGCTCTGGTACATGCATAAACCTATTTTCAAAGATAGCCTCTATGATAGAAGACTTTCCCTTTGCTGTGCAAAGCAAAGCCATAGTCTGTGCCTGCAAGTCAGTAGGAAAACCTGGATGCGGTGCGGTAGTAATATCAACACCACGTAGACCTTCTTCCTCCACACTGACATGTATTTTTCCCTCTTCTTCTATGAGAATAACTCCTGCTTCTCTCAATTTTTTCACAAAAGCTGGCAAAGTGTCTAAACGAGCATTTCTGAGTGTTATAGAGCCTCCTGTTATAGCTCCAGCAATCATATAAGTTCCTGTTTCAATGCGATCAGGAATAACCCTATGCGTCGCTGGAAAGAGTGTTTCAACTCCTTCTACAACAAGCTTCGTTGTGCCAATACCCTGTATTTTTGCCCCCATAGATACAAGACAATTTGCTAAATCTATTATTTCAGGCTCACGTGCCGCATTAGTCAAGCACGTTGTTCCCTTAGCTAAAACAGCTGCCATTAAAGCATTTTCTGTTCCTCCAACAGTTACCACTGGAAACTCAATGTTAGCCCCTCTAAGTCCCTTAGGTGCCTTAGCAATTACATAACCTTGTTCAATTTCTATTTCTGCCCCCAGTTTTTCCATAGCCTTAAGATGTAAATTTACTGGTCGGGCCCCAATAGCACAGCCACCTGGTAAGGAAACTTTTGCATATCCTGTCCTCGCCAATAAGGGACCCAAAACAAGGATAGAAGCCCGCATTTTTCGCACAAGATCATAGGGTGCTTTTCTTGATGAAAGAGTGGAAGCATCAAAGGTAATAACTTTACCCTGAGCATTTTGGGAGGTGCCACACCCTTCCATGGTTAATTTTACCCCTAAAGTAGCTAACAAATTTGCCATAGAAAGAATATCCTCTACGTGCGGTAAGTTTTCTAACGTTAACGGCTTATCCGATAGTAGGCTAGCTACCATAAGTGGCAATGAGGCATTTTTTGCCCCACTAATACTGATTTCCCCCTTAAGAGGAATCCCTCCAATAATACATAATTTATCCATCAAAACCCTTTGTAAGCACTGTTAGGGATTATTTATACAGTAGTAACTTATTCTTGCAAGAACTTTGCCACAAAAGGAGTAAAATAGCTCCATATTCCCGCACAACCGGCACGCTTGAAGGCCAAAAGCGATTCTAATACTAAGGCCTTTTCATCCATGCTGGTGTGCTTCGCAGCATATTTAATCATACTATACTCTCCACTCACTTGGTATGAAAAAATAGGAATAGTATATGATTGAGAAGCTCTTTGGACAATGTCCAAATAAGGCATGCCTGGTTTTATGATAATAGCATCTGCTCCTTCCTGTATGTCTAGTTCTATCTCTCGCATAGCCTCATCCGTATTAGAAAAAGACATTTGATAAGTGCATTTAGTTGCTTTTTTTAGACTCTTCTCTGATCCTAAAGCATTCCTAAAAGGGGCATAAAAAGCCGAGTTAAACTTTGCTGAGTAGGCCATAATCCCTACATCAGCATATCCCTTTACATCCAAAAAATTACGAAGAATCATTACTCTACCATCCATCATATCAGATGGCGCAATTATATCTGCCCCTGCTTGAGCCAAAGTTACCGCTTGACGTTCAAGAGCCTCTAGCGTTAAATCGTTATCCACATATCCTTTTTTGTTTAAAATACCATCATGCCCATAAGTTGTGTACGGATCTAATGCTACATCCACAATAATACCTAACTTATCTCTGTCACGTGCTTGATTTAGTTTCCCCAGCGCCCCAACCATTAAGGAGTCATCTGCCCAAGCCTCTGCACCATCTACAGTTTTATACTTAATATCTACGCATGGAAACAAAGCCAAAGAAGGGATGCCTAACCTCTGTGCTTCTTCCGCTACTTTCGGCAATTCATCCACTGTATAACGTAACACCCCTGGCATAGAGTCAATTTCTGGTGAAAAATTTTCATCGCGCACAAAAATAGGCCAAATAAGATCGCTTACATGCAGCCGGTTTTCTTGCACAAGATTACGTATCCAGACAGTTTGTCGATTGCGCCGCATCCTTGTAGCTGGAAAAGTACCACAACTTATCATCTTTTTTCCTTTGTTTATTATTTTTTCTATCCTTATATAGTAAATAAGGCAAGAATGAAAAGTAGTAAATCTTAAACTTAGTCAGCTGTACAAAATTATTAAATCAGACTATACGCTATATTGATAGGTAAGTTGGATAGACGAATAATATAAACTTGGCGTGTCATTTTTTCTAGAAGATACGGGCTGTATGCACACAGCTCAAAAACATCACCATAGAATATCCCCGCCTCCTCTATTTTTAGAGTCTATTGTAAAATGAAACTTAGAAAGACCCTTTTAATAAATGAAAAGAAATTGCAATTGGTATTTTCCACACACAACAATCTCTATAACAAAAGAACTCTTAAATATAGAGTTAAGGGATGCTACCTATAAAAAATATCAAGTTCCTGAAACAGGCTCTTCTTCAGATTAAATCCTGCTGTTATATTATAGCCTTGTTGAAAAAATGCCATGATCTGATTCAACAATATTATTAAGATATTTCCCTTGAAAATTTAGAAGGAGCTCCTATATACTCTCTTAGGCACATTACAGGGCTGAAACGATACACCTATATTTTACATACCTACATTTATTAGGATCTTATAAAGGCTAACTATAGGAGCTGTTTTTTGCTAAACATTAAATCTAAAGTGCATGATATCGCCATCCTGAACCTTATACTCTTTGCCTTCTAAACGCATTTTACCTTTTTCCTTAGCACCAAACTCGCCTTTATATTCTATGTAGTCTGAATAAGAGATAGTCTCAGCCCGGATAAACCCTTTTTCAAAGTCTGTGTGAATACATCCTGCAGCCTGAGGCGCCGTAAAATTTTTCTCAAGAGTCCATGCACGAGCTTCTTTTGGTCCAATGGTAAAAAACGTTAATAAATGTAGTAACTCATATCCCTGGCGGATGATTTTTGATAGACCAGTTTCCTCAAGGTTCAATGCCTGAAGGTACTCTTTCTGTTCTTCTTTAGGCAATTGAGAAACCTCTTCTTCAATAGCTGCTGAAATTACAACACATTCTGCTCCCTGTTTTTTAGAAAAATTTTCCATTTTATTGGACATTTCATTTCCCGTTGAAGCTTTTTCTTCTTCTACATTACATACGTACACAATAGGTTTTATAGTAAGTAACTGAGCCTCATCAAGTATCCTTGTCTCTTCTTCATTTTCAGGTGCATAAGAACGAACAGGCTTACCTTCTTCCAAGAGCTTTATAAGCTTATGAAAAACACCTATAGACTTTTGGGCTTCTTTACCTTCAGCTGATGCAGCTTTTGCTTTTTTTCTTAGGCTAACCATACGGCGTTCAAGACTTTCCAAATCTGATAACATTAGTTCTGTTTCAATGATTTCTGCATCCCGTATGGCATCGATAGATCCTTCCACATGGGTAATATCATCATCCTCAAAGCAACGGACCACATGAATAATTGCATCCACCTGACGGATATGACTCAAAAATTGATTCCCTAAACCTTCCCCTTTAGAGGCACCTCGTACAAGGCCAGCTATGTCAACAAATTCTAGATGCGTTGGAATAATTTTCTTTGATTCAGCCACAACTGCTAATTTTTTTAACCTATCATCCGGTACAGACACACGTCCCGTATTAGGTTCAATTGTACAGAAAGGAAAATTCTCTGCTTGCGCTGCTGCTGTAGAAGTTAGAGCATTAAATAATGTTGATTTACCCACATTAGGTAATCCGACAATACCACATTGAAATCCCATATTGATGTTTTCCTTTATTTAAGTCGTTATTTTATTTTTTTGTATATCGTTTTTTACCTGCTCAATAAAAATGCTTTTCTTATTATCTAATAGCTGCGGTATATGTTTCTCAATAGATTTATTTAGCTGCTCATAGCTTGCTAATTCAGCATTCGTTATGGGTGCTAACACATATTCTGTCACCTGCATACAGTTTCCTGGACGGCCAATGCCTACACGTATACGCGTAAAATTTTTTGGCATTGCCTGTAGAAGACTCTTAACTCCATTGTGGCCAGCTGCACTTCCACTATCTCGTACTTTTATATCTCCCAAGTTTAAATCTAAATCATCATAAGCAACCAATATTTGCTCTGGCATTAACTTATAAAAACGAATAAGCTCTCCCACAGCATTTCCTGAAAGATTCATATATGTTTGAGGCTTAAAAAATAGAATTTTCTTGCCGCCAATATTCCCTTCAGCCAACTCACCCTGAAACTTTCTACGCCATTTTCCTGTTCCATAAGAGCGTTGTAATTTATCTACTAACATGAATCCCACATTATGACGAGTACGATCATATTTCTTTCCAGGATTTCCAAGTCCGACGATAACAAACATAGGTTTTGGTCCTTTATTGGTATTTATGCCAAAGATAACGGCTAAAACACTCGACAGTGTCCTTAAGGATATCATAAACACGAAAGAGCACAACTGTCTGAATCGTGCTCTTTTTGTTCTCAATTTCATAAACCTGAAATATCTATTCTTTCTCGGATGCTTTTGCATCTTCATCAGCTTCTTCCGCACGTTCTTCCTCTTTTTCTTCTTCTTCAGCGCTCTTAACAGCTGATGGAACTACGATTGTAGCAATAGTAAGAGTACTATCTGAAGAAACTGGCGTAGCCCCCTCTGGAAGGTCAAGAGTCTCTAAATGAACGGCATCTCCCAGATTTAAACCTGTAAGATCCACAGTGATATAATCTGGTATGTTTACAGCAGAACAGTTCAAATCTAGTTTATGCATAATAATGTTCAATACACCACCACGCTTCATGCCTGGAGAATTACTTTCATTAATGAATCGTACAGGCACATCTACATGAATTCTAGAGTCTTTATTTACACGATAAAAATCTATATGCACAATGCGATCAGTTACAGGATGATACTGTACATCACGAATAACAGTCTGTTCCTTTTTACCATCAACTTTAAGAAGATAAAGCTTCGTTAGGTAAGACGGATCTTTTAGTTCTATATCCATAGTTTTTTTATCGACAGAAATAGCCATATTATCATGACCAGAGCCATACACAATTGATGGAATCTCTTCATTTTTACGTACTGCACGTGCAGGCCCTGTACCAACTTTTTCTCTTCTTTGGCCATCTATTTCTATAATGTTTGTCATGATTTCTCCTAACCTTTACTTAAATCTTTATACGATATCAAACAAACTTGAGACAGATCTTTCATCACTAATCCGTTGAATCGCGTCTGCTAACAATGATGCTATACTTATTTGCCTTATTTTTTCAGACTTTGCAACTTTTTCTGTCATTAAAATGCTATTTGTTATTATAATCTCTTTCAAAGGGGACTTTTCTAAGTTTGTAACAGCCCCACCAGATAAAATACCATGGGTAGCATATCCTACAATATCAAGAGCTCCTTTTTCCTTCAAAACGACAGCTGCATTGCAAAACGTTCCTCCCGAGTCAATCATATCATCCAGGAGAATACAATGTTTTTTTTCTACGTTACCAATAATATTCATTACTTCTGAAGAACCTGATTTATCTCTTCTTTTATCTATAACAGCAAGTTCTACTCCCAAACTTTTAGCCAACCCCCGAGCACGTAGCATAGCACCTGCATCTGGTGCTACAATCATAATATTCTCTTTGTTTTTGCTCAGTATATCTTTATAAAAAATAGGGCGAGCAAACAAATTATCTAAAGGGATATCAAAAAATCCTTGAATCTGGCTAGAGTGTAAATCCATCGTTAAAATACGATTTGCTCCAGCAGCTGTTATTAAATTAGCCATTAATTTTGCTGAAATTGGCGTATGAGGGCCCGTTTTCCTATCCTGGCGAGCATATCCATAATAGGGTACAACAGCTGTAATACGCCTAGCAGAGGCTCGTTTCAGAGCATCCATCATAATCAATAGTTCCATGATATTATCATTAGCCGGATACGACATTGGCTGGATAATGAAAACATCCTCTCCTCGAACATTCTCTAGTATCTCAACAAATATTTCTTTATCAGCAAACCGTCGAATTTGAGCATTCATAAGAGGCACACTTAATTCTGCAGCTATTTCCTGTGCAAGAGAAAGGTTAGAATTTCCAGAGATAAGTTTCATGATTTTCTGTTTTAATGTTGAGAAATCCTAACAAAATAAAGAAAAAATGCAAGTTTTATTTATCTTATTTAGGAAGACTAACTATCAAAAGGCTCAACCATAAGTGTCATACCATCAACCCCTGTAATTTTTACTTTTGTACCAACAGGAAGGCTCTCTACTTTAGACTTCACTTTCCAAGGCATATCATCTAGACGAACTTCTCCATAGTTATCTGATAACTTCTTCGTAAGTGGTGTAATACGCCCAGTGTAAGTACCTAATCGATTATTCAACAAATCAGAAAGCTCACCTATTTTTCCTTTTGTGATTTTACGTTTATAGATTTTTCCTACATAAACAATACCAATAGCTAAAACAGCAAAAATACTAAGATCTTGCCATAGCTCAATCTCTGGAAAAATCCAAGCGATAAGCCCTGTAAAAAAACAGGCAGCACTCAACCATAAAAAGAAATATGTTGGCAGTAGAAGCTCAAACGTAGCTATTAATCCTGCTGTTACAAACCACCACCAAAAAGGAACTATATCAATCATAAAAAAAATCCATCTATTAAAAAACTACCTACTCTTATTTTTTAATTGATTTAGGTTTTTCACTAGATTTATCAAAGAATGCTTCTTTGAATATCTCTGTAATACCTGCAACTGAACCTATTACATTTTGTGCCTCAAGCGGCATCATAATCAATTTTGAATTTTTAGCAGAGCCAATCTTTCCCAAAGCCTTTACATAATCTTGAGCAATGAAGTAATTAATAGCTTGTACACTTCCCTTAGAGATAGCTTCGGACACCATTTGAGTAGATTTTGCTTCTGCTTGAGCCTGACGTTCACGTGCTTCCGCTTCACGATAAGTAGCTTCTTTACGTCCCTCTGCCTCTAGAATAGCTGCTTTTTTTTCGCCTTCAGCTTCTAAAATAGCTGCTTGACGAAATCCTTCAGACTCCAAAATACGAGCTCGTTTATCACGCTCTGCTTTCATCTGGCGCCCCATGGAATCAAGCAAGTCTTGCGGTGGGCGAATATCTTTAATTTCAACGCGCGTTACCTTAACTCCCCAAGGGTCTGTAGCTACATCCATAACATCTAAAAGCCGCGCATTAATTTTTTCACGATGAGATAGTAGTTCATCCAAATCCATAGATCCCATAACTGTACGAATATTGGTCATAGCTAAATTTTTAAGAGCACGTGTAAGATCTCTTACTTCATAAGCAGCTCTCTCCGCCTTTAAAACTTGATAATAAACAATACCATCTACATGCACAGAAGCATTATCTCGGGTAATAGCATCCTGAGAAGGAATATCCAAAACTGTTTCCATCATATTGATTTTAGTTCCAATACGCTCAAAAAAAGGAATAATAATATGCAAACCAGGATTTAGCGTTTTTGTATAGCGTCCAAAATACTCAAGGGTATACGCATATCCTTGAGAAACAATAACAATTGAAGAAAAAGCTATAACAATAGACAAAACAACTAAAACAATAGAAAATGTAGTAAGCATAGGCCCCTCCTTAAAAAATAAACATTACTAGCTCAGATGATATACCTTTAGGCCGTAAGAAGCAATGAAGATCTAAGCTAAAAATATGATGGACACACTTGGTAGTGCTTTTAGATACCTTCTGAATCATCTATTTTTAATTATTGGTATTATTTTGGAAGGAGTTCTGCCTGGGCAAAAGATATTAGCTCTTGGCCTCTTTTTAGAAAATACATATCATAGAACTCTATAATCTTTCTTAGGCTATCCAAAGATATTTTTGATTCTTCTTCGCTATCAGCAAGCTCCATTAACTGAATAAAACTAGCCGAAAGCTCATCATCATAGCACTTTTCAATTATATCTACATAAGGGCCACTTTTAGGCAACTTATCTTCAATTTCATCCATCCATCCTATAAGCTCTTCATATGGTTCTGGACAAACGCTCTCTATGATATCATACACTAAATCTTGGCAAGAAGAATTTTCGTAGATAGACTCCCCCATTTCATCTTTTTTCTGTAAACTTTTTAAAGCTTCATGAGCATACGTTCCCCGTTCTTCAAGTAAAGCTTGCTTTTTATTAAATTTTTCTATGGTTTCTTGGTTGATAGAGGAAGATGTTTTTGACACAATATACGCTTTGTTTTCATTATTTATTTTTCACCTATACGCTTTGGGCTCCTACTTGTCAAATGTTTGACGTAATCCAGCTGAAAAAGTTCTTGGTTTAATACCCAATTTCTTTTCCATTGATGAAATATCGATAGATTTATCTTCAAAGAGCCGCTTTATTTCTACAAATTTTATAGATGGTGTTTTTGGGATAAAGCGCAACAAAAAAGCTAATATATAAACAAAGCTTAATGGTATAGAAAAAATATGCGCCTTTATACCGGCTGCTTTAAAAATTTCTTTAAGAAAAGTATTGTAGGTCATAGCATTAAAGCCCGCTACATTAATGACAGTATTTTTTATATCCTCATTTTTTACAGCCTGAATAATAGATGCCACTAGGTCATCTACATGTATTGGCTGAATGTTAGCTTTAAGCCCCCTTGGCAGTGGGATAAAAGGAAATAGAGAGGCAATCTTAGCTATACGCTGCACATTGTTTTCTCCATCAGCTCCATAAATCATTGTAGGGTGTAAAACCAAATAAGGTCTATTTGTTGACCTTATGTATTTCTCTGCTTTCCTTACAGCTTCATCTGCAGGTACCTTCAACTGAGAATATTTTCGCGTAGAGCCAATAAGAATAAACTTCTTATACACAGGCTTGCATAACTCTAAAATATCTTCTGTATAACGTGCATGAGCCACATTGATAATTATATCTTCTTTTGTTAGCTTAAAGGGAAGAATAACGTTAGGTTGCTTAAAATCTAAACAAATTTTCTGGCAAAAAAGATCTTTTATTTTATCTAAATTTCGGCCTATAGCCACGACACTATATCCTTTTTGAACAAGGCTTCTAGCAAGACTGCTGCCTAACTTTCCTGTAGCACCAAAAAGAATACATCTCTGCTGTTTCATACAATTATAAGTAACAAAAAAGACTGCCCCTGGACAGCCTTTTTGTAAAAATATATAAATATATTAACGTTTTGAGAATTGAAAGCTACGACGCGCTTTACGACGACCGTATTTTTTACGCTCAACAACACGGCTATCTCTTGTAAGAAAACCTTCCGTTTTCAATATTGGTCGCAACCCCGGTTCACGTAAATTTAGTGCTTTGCTTATTCCATGACGAACAGCGCCCGCTTGCCCAGAAAGCCCACCACCTACAACAGTGCACATGACATCATATTGCCCCATTCGGCTTGTTAGTTCAAATGGTTGATGCAAAAGCATTTGGAAAACAGGACGTGCAAAATACTTAGTTAACTCTCTCCCATTAATAATGAATTTACCTTTGCCTGGCCTAATCCAAACACGAGCAATAGCATTTTTACGTTTACCAGTAGCATACGTTCTACCCAAAGAATCAACTTGAGGTTCTGCTTTTTTAACTTCTTGAGGTAAAACGTCAGCCTCAGTTAACACTTTTGATTTTAACTCTTCTAAACCACTCATGCTAGGCTCCTTTTATTTTTAGGGTTCATAGCAGCAACATCCAAAACTTCAGGTTTTTGCGCTGCATGATTATGATCAGGACCTGCATAAATATGCAGGTTAGACATTTGCTGACGACCCAATGGGTTGCGTGTAATCATTCTTTCAATAGCTTTGTGCATTACACGCTCAGGAAACTTTCCCTCTAGAATCTGTTCTACAGTTCGCGTCTTAATACCACCAGGATACCCTGTATGCCAATAATAACGACGATCTGTGCGCTTCTTGCCTGTGAGAGCTACTTTTTCCGCATTGACAATAATTATATTATCACCACAGTCCATATGAGGTGTAAATGTTGGCTTGTGCTTACCACGTAGCATTTTTGCTACAATTGATGCCAAACGCCCCACTACGAGGTCTGTCGCGTCAATCACATGCCACTTCTTATCTATCTCAGAAGCTTTTAACGAATGTGTTTTCATAACTTTCCTATTCTTTTAACTAAAATCTTTGTACGATATTTTCATATTCATCGTCAAGATAAAAGATGTGGTATTATAGTACCTTTTTAAGAAGTGATCCTGTGAAGTAATAGAAAAGAAAGGTATTAAAAAACTGGTTATAAAGTTTCTTTTGAATAAAAAATGAGAGACACTCTTATTTATAGATCCTATTTTATATCCTTAGAACTTTATTTTAAGAAATATTAAAATTCTCTTAATTATTCTACAAAACCTTAATTTCCCTATTTTTTAACTCTATGATTAGTATTAACACTTCACGTTTTTTCAAAATTAGGATTTAGTCATAAAAACTAAATTTTTACTAGGAGATTGTTATACTAGTTTCTAGAAGCTTTCCATGCATAGAAACACACAGCTGAAGCATTAGAAACATTTAATGCAGAAAAATTACCAGTACTAGAGATGCTCAAAATATAGTCACAAGCTTCTTTAATCAAAGTTCTAAGCCCCCTCCCCTCACTCCCCATAATAAATAGGGTTTTCTCTGGCCACTCAAAATCAGTTAGCATTGTAGAACCTTCTTCTGCTAGGCCCACAACCCAAAATCCTGCCTTCTTAAAATCCTCAATCGTGCGTTTAAGATTTGTTACATAACAGCGTGGAACAAGATCTATAGAACCCGATGCAGCCTTAGCCATTATACCCGTTTCTTGCGGCGCATTATTTTTAGGCAAAAGCATACCTCTTATACCAAACACAGCTGCTGATCGCAAGATTGCCCCCACATTATGAGGATCTGTTACTTGGTCTAAAGCCACCCAACATTGTGTGCCTGATACTTCGATAAAATCTTCCCAGCATGCTTCATTATACGGCTTTATTTTCGCCGCTACACCTTGATGTACAGCCTCTTCCCCCAAAATGTTTGTAAGTTCTTTTATCTCAACAATTTCATGCTTTGGTAACGAGCCTGCCGTCCACATACCTGCCACTTTTTGAGTGAGATATAAATCCAACACCTCTCGTTTCTTTTCTTTTAAAATTGCTTCTACAGAATGCTTTCCCCAAACCCAATAGCCCTGTTGAGTAGATTTCTTTTGTGAAAAAGTAGAATGAAGCAAGAGGGTACGAGATTTTTTTTTTGATGGAAAACCCTTAGCCATTGTTTCCTCTAATTGTTATCCTTGCTACGGTGGCAGGAGCGGAGGGACTTGAACCCACAGCCCCCGGTTTTGGAGACCGGTGCTCTACCAATTGAGCTACACTCCTAAATCCACTACAATATTAGGCTTACACAATTTGACTGCCCTTGGCTAGAGGGGTTGTTAATATACTTTAAAATCATTCTTTTTTTTTCCTATAGTTGGTCCAGTTTTAATTCAATACGGTTGTTTTTACGATGTGCGATCATTGAATATTCTTTTTTAATTGGCTGGTATGCACCAAAACCTACAGCTGCTAAATTTTTACCCTCTATACCTTTTTGTTCTAAAAACTGCATAACAGCAACAGCTCTATCCGACGACAAATGTAAGTTTGAAGGATATTTTTTGCTGCTAAAAGGGCGCGCATCGGTATGGCTATCAATGCGCAACACCCATCTATAATTAGCTGGGATACTCTTAATAACTTCTTTCAATGCTGTTAAATACTTTACGAGATATTTTTTACCTTGTAGCGTAAGTTTAGCTGTGTCTTTTACAAAGATATTTTTTGACTCAATAATAAATCTATCCTCTACCATCAAAAAACCTCTGCGTAGATCAAAAAATCTGCGGAGCTTTAAAAATAAATCTAGACTAAACTGAGTAGTTGGTTTTGCTTCTTTTGAAAGCTCCGTCTCAATAATAAGATCTGAAGTTAAATCAAAATTTTTTGTTGTTAACACTGCTTCTTTTTCTTTTAAAGTAGCTACTATTTGTTGAAACTTGTTTTTCAGTATAAAAAGCTTTTCTTTTAGTGTATAAGCCTCTTTTTCTGTTCGCATTTTAGCTAACTGCTCCAACTCAGACTCTGAATGTAGCAAAGAAAGAACGTCCTCTAGTTGTAAAATTTTTTCATTAGCCTTGTGAAGTTTACCCTCTAGAGCTTCATTCTCTTGCATTTGGATACTATCTTGAAGCTTAGCTTGCTTAAAGATAGAAGCTTCAGAAATAAATCCCTCTAATTTTGATTTTATGGAGGGGATTTTTGTGGAAAGAATGACTTCTCTTTCTAACTTTTTATAATTTTTTTTTAACTGTTGTTTTTCTTGCCGTAATGACTGGATTATTTGATCTTTTTCTTCCACAGTCCCTTGAAGTATATTAAATTGAGGCATCAACTGTTGAGCAAATGTACCCCTGCTATTAATCCCTCCTTCACTATATATTTCCTCCATAAAAAAGAATACGACAATAAACAAACCACTTAAAACAAGAGCTATCAGAGCATTTACCATTCCTGGTAAAAAATTTAAAGTAATGCCTGCTGTAGTCCGCTTGCGAGCACGAATCATGATTTTTCCTCAATTGTTTTACGAATAATGCTTAGCTTTTAAGGGTGCATAAACATTTGATCTTTCATTTTCTAAAACTTGTGCCTTGCTACTTTGATTAGCTATAGGTGCCGTAGTTTTAAATATTTTTTTAGATTTTTCTGGTGAAGCTAAACCAATCGCTTTTGTTAAAAAACGGAGCTCTTGTTTTATATCTCGCATTATATCACCAGAAGAAATAAACTCAGAAATCTGCTGAACCGTAAGACTAATAGATTTTATATCTCCTTTGGAAATCTTATCAAGCCCAAGACCTCCATTAACTGCAGCCTTCGTTATTCCTTTCAAGCTTCCTTGCAGAGCTATATGACTTTCTGCCAACTTCATCATCAATCTTTGCTCTATACGGACTTGATCTGTTAAAGAGGCTAGTCGATCCGATACTTTTCCTATAATTTGAGTAAGTTCTTTATGATAAATTTGCTCCTCTACCCTAGTATCTTTCAATGATTCCATAGTTTTTACAATAGAAGAAAGAACAGCCTGAGAATAAAAAGCATCTTGATTGTCACCTGGAGGTACACTTTTGTATACTGCTTTTATCTCCTCAATTATTTTGTTGAACCACCCCTCAAGCGTACCAATAAAGTAACGTCGTACACCATTGGTTAAGAGCTCCATAAAACCAAAAATAATAAATCCAACAAAACCAAAAAAAGAAGCAGTAAAAGATACTCCCATTCCTTTCAAGGGAGACTGCAAGCTTTTCTTAATTGCCTCAAAACCTAGAGGTATACCTCCCTTAGTGGACTCTAAATCTATAATAGTTTGCATCATACCATTCACCATTATAGCCAAACCCCAAAATGTGCCAGCTAAACCTAAAAAAATCAAAAGACCCATTATATATTTACTAATATCACGACTGTTATCCACATCAGAAGCAATTTCATCACATAAATACTGTGCCTGACTTCTTGAAGAAAAAATTTGTCTGCTGCTAGCTTGTTCTTTATCTTTAAAAGGATACAATAAACTTGGTAATTTTATTTTGTAAATATCAATTTTCACCTTACCCCAATGTGTTTTTAACCAGAAATCAGCTTTCTGTAAGCGTATTATTTGAACAAAAGAAAACCCTATGCCAAAAAAAAGTGTTGATAAAATAACCCCATTTATATAAGGGCTTGCCCAAAATATTTCAAGCAACGGATTGAAAAAAGAGAAGCAAAAAACTGCTAATCCTATAAAAAATATAATTAAAACGCACCATGTACGTACTAAAATCATCTTCTTTCCTTAAATGATTAATCTTACTGAAAAGTCTAGCTATCCTGTCTAAAATTGTACAGATATTTTTTATTTAATTTTGTTGAGTTGGATCATGGAAAACTCAAACGTTTAATTAATCCAACTCTGGGTCTTAAATCAACGAAAACAGCTTATGCCACCCTTAAAGGCTTTGGGATAATGCCCATGTTTAAGAAAGGACACTTATTGCCATGGGATGCACGAAAGTAATATCATTGGAAAAACCCGTCTTTAGTAACCAAACTTTCGGTATTTATATCCGTTAAAAACGACTAACATGACGATTCACCTTGGTTTATTTTATAAACCTTCTTCTTCAACTTTGCACCACGACTCTTTTCTCCTGTCTTCACTAATAAACCTCCTTATTTCCTCTATTCTTTTTACTGCTCTCTGCATCTTCTTCTCATTTTTGTTCCTTAGTTCCTGAGAGTGGTGGTATATAGTTTGGGATTCTTTAACTAGTTGGTAATAAGGAGGAAGAAGTGGTAGACCTTTTATAATTTCTTGATTTTTTCCCCTGGCAATTTCTAACTGCTTTAATGTTGATTCTTCGACTATAGCTTTATTCTTCATTACATCCCCTCCTTTTTCAAGTTGAGAAAACTTTTTTTCTATACAAACTACCATCGATTCATATTGGTCACTAACCTCTTGACATCTTGGTATTAGTCGACTAAGTGCCTGTATAGACTCCGTAAAACTAGAAACTGGGTTAACTTGCGCCTGCACTTCTTCTTGTAGCTCCACCAATAGTTTTGCATACTCTAGTCTTTTCTCTTGAGCTTCTTTCATATTTTTTTTGGTCTTTCCTACCTCAAAGGTTAAACCTTTCATTCGATTGCTCATAAGGCTCATAACTTCTTTCCTTCCTTGAAGATATAAAAATACAGAGCCTTCTTCTATCATTTTTCTTTTGAAAGCCTTTGCTTCAAGGTTCTCTTTCAATAGTCTGTCAGCTTCCTGTTCTGCGGCCATATAAAGCTTTACTATTTTGTCTTGATTTCCTAGATTTTCCTCTTTGTATACTCCAAATATAGAGCATTTTTCTTGAAAGAACCCAACTATTGCTTTTTTACTTGCTTCTTTAAAAAAGCTTTCTACTGCATCTCGCTGTTCCTGTGAAATTTCATCCAAGTCCTTGGTTCCCGGACATCCCTGCATTTGAAACAAAGTGCTCTCTTTTTTAACTGGTAAGGCAGCTTCTTCCATATCAGGCATCTCTCCTTTAGAAGCCGCTAAAGATACTCCCATAGGAACTAAACTTAATAATAAAATTACTATAAAATATGTTTGATACTTTTTCATTGTAATTATTCTCCTTCCTATATTAAAATAGACTTACTGTCATTAAATGATGAATAATATTATTATGCAATAGTATATTTTTATGCCCTGTTTCAAAAATAAAATTAGGAAAAAAGTGTGGCTCTGTCGCATCTGTTAAAAGAAGGCAAGAAGTTGGATGAAGCTACCCTTTTTGGATAAACTACGCCATTAGTTGTGCAAAATTGTTGAAAACTGTCTGATTATCTTGTTATCCTATGATCTGACCTTTTTGTATCGTACGTATGTTTTCTATGCCCGTCAGTATTTTTTATGCCAACTCAAAGCTTTTAAGTCCCATAGGTCTTGTTCATTTCTTTATAAATCGATAGTCCTGCTCCACGATGTTATTGAAGTATTTACGCTGCCTAATGTGAATGTGATCCTTAAAGGATTTAAAAGTATTAACCGTTTAAAATGATGCTTCAAAGTTTTTAACAAAGTTTAAAATCTAATTTTAATACCAATACCAAGATTGCTTTCTGAATCATAGACACCTGAAATATAGAAATCTTTTTGAATTTCATAGGCAACAGAAAGACGATACTCCTTATCTGTATTCCACAGCCAGGAGAAATTAGATCTATCTGTTAGTTGCAACATTGATCTCAACCCTAAGCGAACATGTCCCTTATCTGAAAGGAAAAGATCACTTTCAATAAGCAATGGTAAAACATACTTAATGCCAATGATTCCCGCAGTTTCTTCTTTTTTATTAGGACCGTCTCTTTCCGATCTAATACCCCCATAAATATCTAAATATCTCGATATGTTGCGCCCATATATAATATCAAAATCATATTTTTTTTGATAGTTATACTGGTACTCAATGGCAAAGGTATTTCGTGTATTGAATATTTTTATATCACCATAGGACATGTTTGATAAGACACTGCTTTCTACTGAATGAAACCAGTCAGTATCATGAGCTAGATTAGATATAGTTTTTCTATCCGCTGTCGTCGACCCTTCATAAGAAATAACACGTGCCATTCCGCTATTCATATGATAGAGGTTATGACAATGAAAAAACCAGTCTTTTTCCTCATCGGCAGCAAACTCAATCTCTACCGTACCCATCGGAGGTACATTAACAGTATGCTTTAAAGGGCTGAATTCTCCTTGCTTGTTGAGTACCCTAAAGAAGTGGCCATGGAGGTGTATTGGATGATGCATCATTGTCTCATTATGCATGATAATGCGGATGTTCTCTCCTTTTCTTATAAGAATATTATCGGACTCTGAGAGCGTCCTATTATTAAAACCCCAAACATATCTCTCCATATTACCAGTAAGATTTAACTTTATGATGCGCCATGGCCTGTCCTTGGGTAAGGTTGTTTTAACAGGAGATCTTAATGCTTCAAAATCATCAAGATCTATACGACTTTTACTAGGCAGAAGACTTTTGTTTTCCATACCAACCCTATCAGACATATCATGCATTGAATGATTCATTTCTACCCCTGACCCTTGATGTCCTAAATATATATTGGGCTTAGAAACATCTGGAGCATATATACTAGGGCCAGACCCAATCATGACGGAACTATATCCAGTTGTATCTTCAGCTGTCGCCCTAAGCTCATATGTATTTTTCTCTTCTGGTAACCTAATAAGTACATCATACGTCTCTGCTACAGCTATCTTAATTTTATTAACTTCTAGCGGCTCAACCTTCATTCCATCTGCTGATATAACTGTCATAGGGCCACCAGCATATTGAAGATAGAAGTAAGTGGATGCTCCAGCATTAACAAATCTTACACGTATTGTTTCTCCAGGTTCTGCATTTAAGTATGTCTCTACCTTTCCATTCGCCCAAAAAGCGTCATATCCAATATCTGAAATATCCATTGTTTCCATACGGTTCCAAGAAGATTTAAGGCGTGCTTTAACTGCTAACCATCCATTTTCTATAACGCCTGCCCACGACTGAACAGTTCCTTTTTTTAAAGCATAGTAATTATCTTGTCGTTTTATATTAGAGAGGACAACTGAAGGGTTCTCATTTATCCAGTCTGATAAAACAACCACATAGTCATGATCATACTCATACTTTTCTTCTTTAGGCGTAAAAACCAAAGATCCATATAATCCAAGCTGCTCTTGCATGCCTGAATGAGAATGATACCAATAGGTTCCTGCATGAATAATCGGATATTTAAAAGTATAGGTTGTTCCCGGATGAATGGGGGGCGTTGTCAAATATGGTACACCATCTTGCTCGTTTGGAAGAAGAACTCCATGCCAATGAATAGATGTATCTGTGGAGAGTTTGTTCGTAACCTCAATCTCTAATGTATCCCCTACTTGGGCATAAAGTGTCGGTCCAGGAATTTTATTATTGAAAGATAATGCTTTATACGTTTTGTCCTTCACAACAATAGACTTCGGAGTAACTTGAAGTTTATATTTAACCGTCTTAGCAACACTAAGGCTAGGAATAGCACATAAAATAAGAAAATTTCTTATAAGGTACTTATGTATAATAACTAATTCCTCCAGTTCTTATTAATTATTTTTTTAGGATACTTTTATACTAAAAATGATCATTTTCACCATAACATCTAGTGTTTTATTTAGAAGATTCCTCGTGGTTAGCCTCCGGACTATGCTCATGGCCTTTACCCTCTCCATTGGTTGAAGGTAAACTCATAACGCCAACCCCATAACGATAAACGATTTCACCTCCAAACCATCCTGTTGCCATAACAGAGGTAAAAACAATAAGCATTCCTACCCCAAATAACCAGGAAGGTTTTTTCTTTTTTATATATAGGGAAATACTCCATATCATAACTAAGAAAAGTAATACAGCTGTTGTAATTCCCCAATTCTTATGGATGGTCATTATCTCATGTGAGGGATTGTCATGGGCAACACTATAGTATGCATCAAACCCAGCAATAAGTGTAAATATAGAAGAAAAAATAGCAATCCAAAGAGTCCAGCGAGATACCACCAACAATTCATTTTTCCACTTAAAAGTGTCTCTCATTATCAAGCATAAAAACAAAGTTACTACTGAAACTGTAATAAGAGCTATGGGAAAATGGACTAATATTGGATGGTAATTTGGTATTATATTAATCATTAAAAACTCCTATTATCCTATCTATGCATAATTGTGAGTTTCTTTTTTATCCAAATATAAGATATTTCTATTTAAAAAATGTAATATGAGTCTGTAAACATCATTCTAATACTTTTTAAGATTTGTGCCAACATATATAAACAATTCTATCACATTTGTGACTGATCCCTTAGAATAATTTTAGCTATAGTATGAATATAAATCTACCATAACATAACTGCTGATTCCCCTGCAGAACGTGCATAATATAAACGAATGCGTAGCAAATAATCTGTATTCGCTTCTAGGGGAACTTTAATCATTGCATTCGTTCCCACTCCACTATCGTCATCAGCCGCAATTTTAGTGCTGTTAGCACTAAACGATGCCATCACTGTATCTGACTCACCAACAGTCGTTATCAGGAAGGAATGAAGATGAGACCTTACGGTGAAGCTAAGGGGTCATTTTATGGTTCTGTTGCAAAAAATAAAATGTATTTCTACTTATCCAACAACCTCTGTCCTGTTAAAACACGAAATCCTATCTTTTTTTGAAAGTTCTGTAATTGTTTTTGCAACAGGGAGAGTTATTGCATATGGGGCGGTATCTTCAAAGCCGCAGAAATACATAAAGTCCAAACGTAAGTTTAAAGCCTCTTCCATATTCTCCTTGCCTAAATGATTCCAGGACTGCAAAAGCAATCCTTTTACAAGACCCTATACCTCCTACTCCTTTAGTCCATAGCCACTTCTATCCCGTTTACAACTCTTCAGCAAACTTTTTTCCAGTCCACTAACTCTCTTCTACTACCATCAAAGGACTCTTTTTAAACCGACGTTCTGCTTCCAACATCAAAAAACTCATAGCTCTGATTTTAAATTTCCCCCATTTACATCTCTATACCTTTTTTGCCTACTTATGCATCTGTCTCAATAATCTGTTGATTGAAAAAGAAAGGTTAAATACTATCGTACTCAAGTTTTTTATTATAAAAATAACTAATACTCAATTGGAATGAGTGCACCCTAAAAAGGTACTCCGTACGAGAAACCCAGATACGTTTGTGATCCATAATTAATGTTCTGGATACGTTTTTTCAAGGGGACGCCCTGTTCTATAAAAGCAGTAAGACCTTTGATTACTTTCAACCGGATACCAAAGGTGTAGCCATTGAGTGTACGGGACTTAAACTCGCCCGCGGCTCTGTCTTGATTCCACACCTGAGCGTAAGTAAAGGAGATAAAAGGCATGAGAAATTCAAGTTCTTTTATTTTCCGGCTTACATAGGCAATCTCAGTACTCAGATCTAAGCCCCGATCTCCCGCAAAGGTGCTCGTGGGATAAGCCATATTATGAGGGGGACCTCCAATATTAAAGCGACGACTAGAGAGCAAGGCGTGAGAGGCCCATTGCGCCCTAATTTGGTTTGTAAATTGAAAGCCTTTCGGTAGAAATTGGACGCGACGTCCAAAAATGTGGGCATCAAAATAGTCAACCGTCCCCCGACTGCGAGATTTTGTGGTTGAACTCTTCTTGGTTGCCCCAAATCCATTTAGACCTTTATGAAAATCCAGGATGTAAAGATTCTCCCCGTTCCATGTGTCAAAAAAGTCATATTTAAAAGAAGCATATATCTCCCGCAGGTGATCTTTAGTAAACGTGTTTTTTTGGCGTACTTCTTCTTTGGCGGATATCTCTGCAGCACCAATTTTAAAAAACAAGGTTTGATAACGGCTGTGTATGAGAGGGTAGAAAAAGCCAAGAATCATAGACTCAGAAACACTTTTAATATTCTGGCTCTTTAAATTATTTACGGGATAGGCCGACGCTTTAGTTGCCGCTAGACTTACCCACCACCCCTTGTTGCCAAAGGGTTGCTTGTAGACACCACTTATCATATCAAAACTATTGTTATTGGGTGTTTTTATGCCTGTCAGCGTGATTTGCTCATTGTTGCCAATGGGATTGTTGATGTAAAAGTTTGAACTGGCCATCCAGGGGCCAACATATTTTGTGCCCTTATTATCGAGCTTAGCTATAAAAAAATAATTGGTTTGTCTTAGGTTTAATACTAGGGTTGAGGCCTTTGTGTTGGTTTTTGAGTTGACTAATTGTGCTTGAACTTTCAATCCGGCCATACTATCTAGTAGCAATATAGAGCGCTCTAACTCGGCTTTGGTTAAGGAAATATTGTGTAAGACAGGGTTGATATAGGCCAACATACGATTGGTCATGATGGACGTATTTCCAGTAATCTCAATGGTATCAATGGAAAATTGTTCTACCACTAAGTTCAGCGTGTCTTTACGAGGGTCTGTTATCTGTGCGGAAACGATACCTAGGATATTGCCCTGCTTCCGCACATAGGTTGTAACCTCACGTATCAGATCTTTCATGTCAGTATCTGATAGAGCTCGATCTCGGTACTTCTCTAAAATTTCAACCAATGGCTTAGCGTCAATAGGGGCGCCATTAAAAAGAAAGGTATTAACAGTAAGGGGGTACGGGTGGGCGTCGTGGGAGACGAACGGCTCCTGAGTCCTTTTATCAGAGTATACGGGATGTTTCCCTATTATATATTCAGGGTGCCCCTGTAAGGAGTCTACGATTATGAGCGGATCAATGATAGGGACAGCCTGGACGACGAGAGGAAAAAGGGAAAGAAGGAGCGTATATAGCCACACGGTAGGAAAAAGGAGGGTTTTATTCATCATGAGCTTTTTATTTATAGGGTGCATCATACAAGACCCTATATCAAAGTGTATATCTTTTTTATTTATTTATTTTCTTAGACATTGAATTTTCTCTTCTATTTTTTTAAATAGAGACTCGATATCTATTTCTAGATTGTTGCTAAATCTTAATTCAACTTGTGGCATATTATTTATCTTTCTTCTTGCGGAAAATCTTGCAGCAAGACCTTAACTTCTATATAGTTCTAATAGAACTGCTGAACGATACACATATTTTTATACTTACATTGATTAGAATTTTATAATGTTTAAAAGTGCATGTTCATTGTATCAATTATGATGGTTGCCTCTTCAGTAAGTCACGCTATGTTTGGCGAGGAGGAAGAAGGCGGTGGCAACGACAGTATACCTCTGCATTCGTCAAGAGGAGGAGGTGGTGGTGGTGAAAAAGTAGGTAGAGCGGATACTTTTCCTCAGTTTAATAAACTGGAAGATGTCCTTAAAGGACAGGTAGCGGGCTTTCTTGACCCTTCTCAAAGAGCCCATCTAGCAGGAATGTCTAGAGGCGACCGTGATGCTATGCACTTAACAGAAAAAGAGTATATTTCAGCGTACTTAAAGCGGGAAGAAAGACCTGGAGAAGCTATAGCATCTCCTATGTCTTTCTTAACAAATATAATGGGTATGAGAGAGAAGACAGTCGTCTTTGGTCCTGGCAATGCTTATTTACATCATACAGCTTGCTTGGCACGTACTTTGGTGATGGAAATAGCCTTGGCAACGATGCTAACAGGCAAACTAACAGTAGCTTCTATAAAGGGAGATCTTTATAAGACTCTCATAGATGTATCAAGAGTTAGACCAGGTCTTGTACAGCGTTCTTTTATAGATCTTCTACCAACCGCGTTTGAGGGAGGCAATGCAGCTTTTTTGCCGGGTCTTAATCATCTATATGCAAACTATCGTGTTTTTGGAACAGAGGAACAGATAGAAGCATTTCAAACACATATGAATGGACATCTTGCTGTGCTGCAAGAGAGTATAGCCCTAGAGTATACTTCCCTTGAAGAGGCTCCTATAAACACAAAAGCCACCTATATTGTCATAGTGCAAGATAGACTGGCAGAAAACAAAACAGCACTTGGGGATTATTTTTCTGCCAACCCCCAGAAGACACTTCTTATAGATGCTCTCCAAGAAACACTTAATATAAGGGACCATCATCTTTCAGAAAACGTTTCTCATCTAGCTTTTTCAAACACACGACATAACCTAACGACTGTTGGTGATGGTTTTCTCTTAATTGTCAAATACTTACCACTGTAGATTTATCTGGTCTTTCTAACGTAACGACTGTTGGTGGGAGTTTTCTCACTGGATATACAGGAGCTACACCGATGGATCCTCATGGGTTAATAAGAATAGGTATCTGAGCATATAACTATAAGAGAATACCTTTAATTCCGGTTGCTTAAAGAAATAGGGGGGAGGGTTGTAAATCTATTAGAGACACCCCTTGAAATGTCTTTCTTTATACCTATATGTATACTGTCGATATTGGCATATTACTTAGAATATTAACCCCGCTGGAATTACCCAGTAAAAATACCCTCTCGTTCTTATTTTGAGCAAGAGGGTATTTATTTAAATACGAAAATCTACCATTATTTATTGGTTGTGTTAATTTCTAGTTTTTAAAAGCATGATCAATGGCCTGCTGTATAGTTGGAAAATTGTGAGCGGTACTTATTGAAAAAATAAAGAAAGATGATAAAGTGTGAATTACCTATAAATTTTATAGATTAGACTCCTAATTCAGTAAGAAGAACTTTAAGCGTGTAATTCTTGCTAAAAACAAAAAAGTATATACTCATGACTTCTATTTTCTTTGATATTCTCCTACTATTACTCGTTATTACCTCTAGCCTTATAGGCTTCATGCGCGGCTTCACTAAAGAGTTTTTTGGATCCATAGGATTTCTTGGGGCTGTAATCGTCACTATCTATAGCTTTCCATATTCTTTTCTTTTACTAGAACCTCATGTGAAAATCATCTGGTTACGCTACCTTCTAACCAGCATAGGTATATTTTTACCCTGTTACATTATTTTCCGCTTAATAAGTAATTTCCTATCTAAAATGATTAAAGGGAGCTTTCTTTTAAGCTTGGATAGAACCCTTGGTCTTAGCTGGGGCGCTTTGCGTGGATTTATCCTTATGTGTTTTTTGTTCTTAAGTGTCACTGCGTTGTCCCCCTATAGCTTAAACTATTTTGTAGAAGCACGAACACTTCCTTGGGTGCGCGGTGCTAGTCTTTGGCTATGGTATTTAATGCCTAAAGATCTTAAAGGACTAAATATCAAACAGTATCTTGTTGAACCTGAATCTCCTTCTGCATCCGTCCGCACAAAATTGCTATCCTCTATGGAACCAGAAGCATCTATAAAATATAAACCAACTTTATAAAAGAGGCTCTCCTTAAAATGAGACAAGTTCTTAAAGGAAAAATAGCCCTTATAACGGGAGCCACCAAAGGCATTGGTCGCGCAGTAGCCCTTCGTTATGCACAAGAAGGAGCTCACATTATTGCTCTGGGCAGGTCTATGAAAGATCTGGAGTCCTTAGATGATGAAATTAAAAAAAAAGGGAAACAAGCTACCCTAATACCCTTTGATCTTAAAAAGATAAATGATATCTCTTCTTTAGGATCAAACCTTCTTAATCGCTTTGGTAAACTTGATATTTTAGTAGGAAATGCTGGCATACTTGGACAATTGGGCCCTATGCACCAAATTTCTTCTAAAGTATGGTGGGAGGTTATGACTATAAATCTCACAGCCAACTGGTATTTGCTACAAGTGTGTGACCCCCTGCTACGCCTAAGCGATGCTGGACGAATCATTTTTGTAACTTCTGGCGTAACAAGGTCTGTACATCCTTACTGGGGAGCCTATGCAGTAAGTAAATCTGCCTTAGAGACTATGGTACAAACTTATGCTGGAGAGATTTCAAAGACGCCCATGCTAGCTAACCTTATTAATCCTGGCAGTATCCGCACGAACATGAGAGCCCAAGCTATGCCTGGTGAAAATCCTCTTGTCCTCCCAGAACCAGCAGAAATAACTCAAACTTTTGTTGACTTAGCACTATCAAGTTGTCAAAAAAATGGTGAGATAGTTACTATTTAGAAAAAAGGATTGCTGTGTAATTGTAAGAATTTCTGGAAAAGTCAATTTTTAACAGTGACTCTAGCTATATTTCCCAGTTCGTTCAAATTTCTTCAATATACCGTAGCTTACTCCAGATCGCTCAGATAAAGTTTTCTGACTGAGATTGAAACTCAAACGCCAGTTCCCAACCCGCTTTTCAATATCCTTCACGCTCTCATTAGGAAATTTTATTAATATATATATAATAATA
>JAJRRM010000041.1 GCA_024279475.1 Alphaproteobacteria bacterium
CACCCATCATAGTTATACCTTTAATGAAATTTACGCGAGTTTATTACAAAACGGTAACATTTTGATAACCAAGCAGTTTTATATCCAAGGAAATAGTTAACATAAACCTGTTGGTTATTAAAATAGTACCTTATTACTCCCACGACGAATAGTCCGAATCTTTGATGCTGTGATTTTGCTCATAGACAAGGCAGATTTTCGCAGGACTAGCCGTAGCTAATTCAAGAAAATCTAACGAAGCTCTATGGGCAAAAGCACAGTACCCTTCGGGAAGAACGATAAGAGGCAATCTGCAAGCAGATAAATATTTGCATTCCCTACGGGGAGTCCTGCATATTTCTCTACTCACATTTTACCTCTTCTCGTTCTCTCAAAGTTTCGGACTATTCGTCGTGGGAGCAATAACCCCAAAGGGGCTAAGTAATTTTAAAATATTATTTTATTTTTTTAGCTTCCCAATATTTTCTTACTTCATCTTTTGTGCTTGCAGGAAGAGGTACATAACCTAGTTCTGAGGCTGCTTTGTCACCATTTTTATATGCCCAGTCAATAAAGGCTGTTACTTCCTTATTGCTCTCTACCTTCTCTTCTGGAAGAAGAATAAATGTCGCTGCTACAATAGGGTAAGAGGTAGCCCCTGCAGGATCACCAATGACTGCATAAAAATCATTATCTGCTGTCCATGAAGCATATTTTGCTGCATCTTGGAATGATTTTACTGTTGGGTTGATAAATTTACCCTCTTTATTTTCTACCTGTGCCGCAGGGAGGCCTAATTTAGTTTTATAAGAGTACTCAATATATCCAATAGAGTTTTTAATTTGTTGGATGTTTGCTGATACACCTGAGTTCGATTTACCTGCTACTACTTTGGCTGCTTTCCATGTAGGTTTTTTACTTACTTTTATATCAGGATTAATTTTGTTTAAGAAGTATGTAAAGTTATATGTAGTTCCTGATTTATCCGCTCTTACACAAGTAGTAATAGGTGCATGTGGCAATTTAAGCCCAGTATTTTCTTTGGCAATAACTGCATCATCCCAGTGTGTTGCTTTTCCTGAAAAAATGGCATCAATCGCTGCACGACTTAATTTGAGTTCACCATCTTTTACACCTTCTATATTGTATGCAAGTACAATAGACCCAACCACTGAAGGGAACATGTAAAGTTTTGCTTCTCTTAGTTTTTTAGGTTTAAGAGGCTTGTCTGAACCAGCGAAATCAACCATTCTTTTTTTGATAGACTTGATACCATCACCAGAACCTGTTGGTGTATAGTTGACTTTTTTACCCGTTGCTCCAAAATACTCTGCTGTCCACGCTTTGTATACAGGACCAGGGAATGATGCTCCTCTACCTTTAAGTTCCTCTGCATTTACTGCTGTTAGTGCTACTGAAGCCACTAAGGCTACTGTTACGATTTTTTTGAATGTCATATTATTTTTCCTTTTAGAAAAGTGTGCTATCCGATTGGATTGTGCGAAGTATAAAACAACTTGGAAACATTTTGGTTACATACTACTTTTTTTTCCTAAAAAGATGATATGCCTCTTTTTTAAGAAGTTTTTCTAGATAATCCTCTTCTACTCTTTTGGTACTTTTCCATAGCCCCGAGGGTAAACGTACTTCTAGTTTGTTTTTATCTCTAAGCTTAATAATTTTTTTAGATGGCAATATTTTTTTCACTGGCGAAAA
>JAJRRM010000042.1 GCA_024279475.1 Alphaproteobacteria bacterium
AAAGAATCGTCTAGGAGCCTGGGCATCTAAACAATCGCGTCCTATGAAAGGAAATAGTGACTTACTAAAAAATGCCGTAAAGCATAGCTTAAAAACAAAAATGAAAAAGGTAGAGAGACCTCCATTTTGGTCGGGATTTAGAGTAATTCCTAAAAAAATAGAATTCTGGCAAGATGGAGCTGGAAAGCTGCATGAGAGAACTTTATTTTCTAGAAAAGAAAATGATTCTACTTGGTTTATACATAGATTATATCCTTAGAGTTCTATGAAAAAATAGGATATTATAATTACAGGCGCTGATTTCGTTGGCCTTAGCTTTTCTCTTCCTCTAGCCAAAACCAATCTGAGCATATTAATTTTTGACAAATCATCAAATGATTTTTCCTCAATAATGCTTCCCTTTAAAAACATTCATTAAGATAGCCTTTTAAGTTATACTCTCAGAAATATATCTCATCAGATTATCTTATTTTTTGCAAGAGGATCCTTAATACGTTTTCCAGTTTTTCATGAGATCTCCTATATCTTTCTTCTCCCATATTTTTTCGAGAGATTCTAATCGAGCAGGATTTTTATCAAATCCATTTAATCCTTCTCCAAGGGCACTTCTAACAGCTTCTTGCGCTTTTTGCCATCCATCATCTGCATATTGTATCAATTTCTCAAGATTTTCTTCAGAGCTATATCGTTTAAATCCATACAAAGATTCTGAAGCGCCTTGAATAACTTTTCCTATAGCATATACATTTTTTAGCTCATATTCTCTTATTAATTCTGAAGGATTGCAATCAAATCCATATTTTCCCTCTGTTATACCTTTTACAACAAGCTTTTCAGCCTGCAAGATTTTTTCTCTAGCAAGTCTAAGAAGGCCCTCTTTATCTTTATTGAGTGCCAAATGACGAGCTTCCTCAGGTTTTTTCTCTACTAAAGAAAGGTAAGATGAACGCTGTTCATCTCTATCAAGAGATTTAATCTTTGAAGAGAGGCCTCCACCAGCCTGGCAAAATGAAGCCACAAAAGACAAAAAAAAGCTCACTAAAGTTATTTTTTGAAACATATTAATTTCCTATTTAAGTATTATTTTCAATATACGCTGTCAAGAACGTTTAGAGCCTCTTTCCAACGATTTATTCATCCATCCATAGCCTGCATTCATTTATAGATTACAGACACAGCTGAGGACGTAGTTTTTATATTAAGTATAAGGTATATTCCATGAGAAGAGGCTATAGACATTTTCATAGAGGACATATACATCAATTTAAATGAAATTACAAATATTAATAGAGACCAATGCATAAGTTGGAAGTTCTATCCAAATTCGTGAGAAAAATTTTTCAGGTAAGGGTGTGAGGCTGATTAATTTTACTGAATAAGAAAATAATATAAAGTTCCTATGGAATTCTCCCTGTTTCAAAATAAACCGAGGTAAAAAGGTATCGTTCAGTAGTTCTATATAGGGACTATATTAACAATTCAAGTGAAATATCTTAATAACAATGTTGAATCAGATTATGGAAAGATTAAACGTTTAATGAAGCCTAGGATTGGTTTTAAGTCCATGAAAAAGGTTTATGCTATACTTAAAGGATTTGAGATAATGTGTATGTTTAGGAAAGGTCCACTGCATGGATGAATGAAAAGAATGTTATTGGAGAAGTACGGTTTATTAATTAAACTTTTGGTATTTATACCAGTTAAATAGTACTAAATAACAACACCTTTTTACCCAATTTCATTTTTTGCAACAGGGCCCGTATTAGACTCCCTAAAATAGGGTGGTTTAGTTTTTACAAGAGCAGAGAAATAGAAGGGAAAGTAAAAAACGTTACGGTTTCCCACAAGAATGGTCATTGGTATATATCCGTTCAAGTAGAGCAGGAGCTTGAAATCCCTATCCATAAAAACAAGAGCATGGTTGGGGTTCATTTGGGTGTTGCTAAGTTTGCAACGTTAGTAACAAATGACAAACAAACAATACAGTATGAATCAGTTAGAGCATATAGACGTTTAGAACCTCTTCTTGCAAAGGAACAAAGGAAATTAAAAAGAAAGGTAAAATTCTCAGAAAATTGGAAAAAACAAAATAGGAAAATACAAAAAGTTCATCAGAAAATTGTTAATAGTAGAAAAGATTACCTGCACAAAGTCAGCACAGAAATCAGCAAGAATCACGCGGTAATTGTCTTGTCAGATGTAAAGGTAAAGAGCGTGAGTAAGTCAGCTAGAGGTACGATAGAAAACCCTGGAAAAGACGTAAAAGTTAAGTCTATTTTCAATAAAGCTATTCTAGATCAAGGCTGGTATATGTTTAAACGGCAACTCGAATACAAAAGTCAATGGAAAGGGGGAGAATTTCTATTAGTAGATCACAAAAATACAAGCTTGGCCTGCTCATCTTGTGGAAACAGAGCTAACGATAACAAGAAAACCTTTAAAGATTTTACTTGCACAGGATGTGGGAAGAAAGAAAAAGCTTCTTATTAATGCGGCAAGAAACATTTTGGCGGCAGGGCATGCCGTTACGGTCTGTGAAGCGAATCGCTCCGGCGGGTCGGCAGCAGAAACTTGTAGAGACGCGCAAGCAATCTCTACCCTGTTAATTCAGGTATCTCTTTCTTTACAGGTGAGAGAGGATGTCTCATAGAACACCAAGAAAGAACGGGGTCTTCTCTAAGGTATTTAGACATTAAAACAGCTCTTAAACGCTCTGCATTTGAAAATAAGAGATATGAAGAAATTAAGGAATATAAGGCAGAAGAATTTATTCAAAAAGTAAAAAAGGGAGAAGAAAATCCAAAAGAGTATGCTTTTAATATTGAGTTAGAATCAAAAGTATATGCAGAGATAGAAGGAAGACTCTATGAGGCTGATATAAGAGAGGGAGCTGAATCTAGAAATTCTTATGAAAGTGAAGCTAACAAAGTATATGAAAGAACCTTAAATAATTTCTCTGAAATACAGGATAATATACATAAGAAACATCCGACACTTACTGAAGAAGCCTTAAGGCTTTCTGTTTATATGGCTATACGTTATGAAGCGCGTGTATGTAGCCCAACAGATGATAAATTACAAAAAATAGTAGATGCAGCTCAAGATACACTTAAAGCAGAACAGAAGTATGAATATGAG
>JAJRRM010000043.1 GCA_024279475.1 Alphaproteobacteria bacterium
CCGACGACTCACGTTCTTCAAGGCCGATATGTGAATGAAAATGTCCTTGGATGAATTCTCTGGCCGGACAAAACCAAAACCCTTGTCATCATTCCAATCGGTAGTAACCAGGAGGCCAAGGCAAGCGCTAAGCCGGTCAGGAAAAACATCACATAGGCAAATGCCCAGGAATATAACTGGAGTGCCGTTCTCGATATATCATTGATGAAGGCGAATACCCACTTGGACACGGTCGCTGTAAAAATGCCCTGAACAGGAATGACGAACTCCTGTTCGCCACCTGCAATCGAAATGGCATCGCCGATCCTCCAGGCAACGAATTCGTGAGCGAAAATGGAGATATCCTGCGTTGAATACAGACAAATGAAGGGTAGTATTGCTGCAAGAAAAAAAAGAATCCAGAGTGCAAGACGGATGATACGTTGCGCTTTCGTATTGTTACCTTGAACCTTAGACGAATCTTCGGTAGCCGAAGCTGTGGTTTTCTCTGAGGATTTCATGGTAATAGACTGCATATATATTCCTCTTAAAACAAATATGAAGATTAAACTTCACTTAATTTTACCAGTTAATAAGAAAGCAGAGATATAGCATAGAAATATGTGTGTGGTCAAGGATTATGGAAAAATATTAGAAGACTTCCGCGCTAAATCAAGGACGCGTTTGCTCTAAGTAAGACTCCCATAATTGTGAATACCGAAGAGTTTGTGGATGAAGGTTTTTTTCAGGTGCCTTAGAAAAGGCTTAAATAATACATAAGTATTTTTTCTTAGCTATAAGCTACTATAACAACCCCTACAACTATAATGCTAATTCCTACCATACGACATATAGAAATATCCTCGCCAAAAAAAAACCATCCTCCTAACGCAGCTAGTATAAAAGTTAAAGACATAAAAGCGGTAAAAAAACTTACCTCCATTCTTGAGTATGCAATAACAGATATTAGAAGGCTTGTTAGATAAAAAACTACAGAGAACGCTATAAAAACCCACCCCATACCACCTCTATAATATGTATCCATGCAAAAAATGCTCTGACCAGAAAAGTAATCAGATCCTTTTTTTAATAAAATTGTTGCTGTTGCATTAGACAGAACAACATAAGCTATAACAAAAATATTTAAACACATATTTATAAACCTTTTTAAACGTTAGTACCTTCTGCCATAATAAAAACTAGAAGCGCAGAAAAAATGAGCTTAATTTCTCTCAAACTTACTCATAAAAATATATTTTTTCAATTTTATAATTGATATAATCATGTCCTTAATATTATTAAAGGATAGAGCCTTTTCTCCATCTTCTCGATACGCTACTATTGTACGGCAAGGAATTTCTTCATAAGCTACTTTATAACACCTAATCAAAATAGTTGCATACTCAACCTGAAAGAAAAAACCATTGCTTATTCCCGGAAGGTCTTTTAGAAGCGATTTTTTAAATATACAAAGACCATTATGATAAATTAAATTAAGGCCAAATAATTTATTGATAATAAAATTATATGCTCTAGATAAAGCATAACGATAAGATTTTTTTTCAGCTTTAATATTTTCTATATAGGGAATAAGAAGATCCTTAGTTCCCAGTTTTTTATAGATCAACTCATAGCTTTCTTTATCAAAATAAGAATCTGCACATATAAGTTGAACATAGTCATACTGACTCTGTTTTACACCTTTTTTAAAACAATACCCTATATTTTTATTGGTTTTATTATGAACTACACTAACAAAAGAGAATTCTTTAGAAAGTTTTTCCGCTATATCTCCTGTATTGTCTTTGCTTCCATCATTAAAAATGATTATTTCAAAATTATTAAAAACTGGCTCTACAACCTTAATAAAATCTCTTATAGTAGAGTCTAATATCATTTCTTCATTTAAAGCTGGACATATAAAAGTAATATTTGATGACATGTTAACATTTTTCCTTTTCTAGCTCTATAGAGATACAAAAATTATACCCTTTATACAACCTGTTTTATCTAAACATACTCTCTCTAATCTAGAAAAACAGGAATTTCTATATCTGAAAAGATATTATATTTGGGGCTAACACCTAATAAAGTTCATTAAGGAGTTTTTTAAGGTCTATAAGAAGCTGTTTCGGAGCTCCCATATTAAACCGCCACTCAACTCTTTCAAGAACAAATTAAAATGCTGTCTTGGTACACCGTTGAACTTTCTCATATGCCTTTTTGCTTGGTTCCAAAAATTCTCAATGCCCTTGCTATGATTGTGTTTTTTAGAAAATAATTTTCTGGGATTAATTCTATAATGTTTAAACTCAGCAACATCAAGGGCATTGTAAGCTTTCCAATAATCAGTATATACAAATGCTATCAGGCTTTATTTTCTGTCATATTATAGGCATCAAGGTGTCTGATTTAGCATCTAATATAATTTGTGTATAAACCTTTCCGCCTCGTTTAAGCAAAGCAAACACAGCTGTCTTTCCAGCCGCTCCTCATCCTCTTTTACCTTTTCTATGCCACCAAAGTACCTCTCATCCATCTCTATGAATATCTGTTAATTCTGATGTCCTACCTTTTTATTTGTCCGCCCCTTATATTTTTAGCTAATTTAGTTGGAAACATTACACTAAGAATAGCCATCATATATGTTTTAATTCCTATAGGACTTCCTATTTTTTTTGCAGATAGTCGCAATATTTTTAAAGTAAGATTTTCTAAGAAATAATTTTTTGATAAGAGGTCCTTAGTTTTTCCAAGCTTATTTCTGAGTTGATCCTTATACCATCTAATAGAAAAATTATTAAATGTTTCTTGGTATAATTTTATTATATGCTTTTTATCTCCTAAGTTTTTATAAAATTCACTATTTTTTACACCTATCAAAGAGTCATTTATTGAATCTACAATATCCAAAAAATGCGATACTTGCGTTCCCATATAACTTGCATTTCCCTGATCAATACCTGTAACAACGTATGGCTTGTCTATAAAAAAAACGTCCCCTACAACCGCTGGACCCATTTTAAACATATATCCAGCTTGCCATTTTGTCCCTATTTTTGATTCAAAAGCTTTACACTCTTTCATTTTTTTTATAGAAAAAAGACTTGATCCTTCTAGGTAATTTTTACCACATGGATTCTTAGAGAACAAAGATAAGTATTCAACTCCCGTCATATAACCACTTGGAAACAACTTTTCTACTGTATAATAGCCCTTCTTATTTTCAACTTCTAAGTACCCTACCGAGGGCCTTTTACTATATGGGTAGGCTTGCCCTCCAAAAGCAATAGATAAATTTGAATATTTATGATGTTTTCTAACCAGTGTTTCTAATAAATCTTCCGGAAGCCAATAATCATCATCACATAAATATATAAAATACTTGCCTTTTGAAAGTTTATATATTGCTTTATGTATAGCCCACCAATCTCCATATTTTCCACCCATATTTTCTTTGTTTCTATGATATTTTATACGAGGATCCTTTAATGATTTAATATATTCTTCTGTGCCATCTGAAGAATAATCATCCAAAAGAAGTATCTCATAATCTTCAAATGTTTGTTTAAATATTGATTTTAGATTTCTCTCTAATAAATTTCGCCTATTATATGTTAGAACTAGTATTGAAACTATTGGATTATCATTCACAGGAAACCACCTTATTAATATTCCTTTAATTTTTTTCGAACATTAAAATGGGCCTTTAAAGCTTTGATCTGGTATATCAAGCTTATCTGTTGGCTTTATATCCTTAAATGGATCCTCTGTTTTTATGCCCAAAAGTGATTTAACTGCATTTTCAATATGCTTTACAGTAGGATAAAAATAGTTTGCTAACCCTCTAGTTGTAGGGGTGGGAGAATCTGGCAAACTAATCCTTATTGGTGAATTTTTTAAGGAGCCAAAACTTTTTTCACAAACTCTTGTTATAATTTCAGATGAGAAACCACCTGTTAAAGATGCATGATCACATACAACCAAATTTCCTGTTTTTTTAACAGATTCTAAAATAATAGTATCATCAAGAGGTGATAAGGTTCTTAAGTCTATAAGATCCACCTCTATACCCTGTTTGTTTAAGTTGTTAACAGCTTTTATAGATTCAATAGTCATATAACCCGAGCTTACAACTGTAGCTTTATCCCCTTTTCTTATTAAATTAGGAATACCTAGGGGTGTTTTATAATAACCCTCTGGAACATGCCCATGATTATAATGTAGCCATCTATGCTCTATAAAAATAACAGGATTCGGATCTTCTATACTAGCAATTAATAAACCCTTTAAATCATATGGCGTTGCTGGCAAAACAACTTTTAACCCTGGTATGTGCGCAAACCAAGAATGTAAACTTTGCGAATGTTGAGCCCCCTGGCCCCAACCTCTACCTATAATAAGTCTCAAAGTCATTGGAACATGGGTCTGAGCATTAAACATATAGCACCATTTAGCAGCCTGATTAATAATTGGATCAATAGCTAGCAAAAAAAACTCTAATCTCGCAAAAGTCATTACAGGACGAGCACCAACTAATGAAGCACCCAGCATAACACCTGCCATTGCTGATTCAGAAAGAGGCATTTCATACACTCTATCTGTACCATATTTATCAACAAGGCCTGCTGTCGTTCCATAGGTTTGAGTTGCATCAGGTACACCTTGACCTATTAAAATAACATCTTTATCTCTTTGCAAAGAAACATCTAATGCTTCTTGAACTGCTTCTCTTCCTAAGATTTTTCTGTTCATATTATTTCTCACCTTTGTAGAAAATATTAGCTTTTAATTTATCTCTTGAGGGAAATTTTGCTTTTTTAGCTTTATCAAAAGCCTTTTTAATTTCTTCCTGAATATCCATTTCATAAACATCGATATCTTTTTGAATAATGATTTTATCGTTTAAAAGTTTTTCTTTATAATATGTTAAAGGATCACATACGCCCTCTGATTCCATTCCTATTATTTTAGGACCACAGTGTTCAACTAGTTTAGTAGTCATTAACTCAATAAATTTAGGGCCTTCTCCGCATCTAATACCCTCTATAAGATATTTTGCATTTCCATAAACTCCTTCACATATTTGACCATCGGAACAAAGTGACTCAATATTGAAAGAATTTGCAATATCTACAATTTTTTGCTGTTGATGCCTACGTTTGCTAAAGGGTGTTTCAACAGACATTTCATTATTTTCACAAACATAAAGTATAGGAAGATTTAAGCTTTTTGCAAAATTAAGCGACTCATAAAAAACGCCTTCTTCCGTAGCGCTATCTCCAAAATACACAACCGTGACGTTTGATTTTTTGCGACGTTTAGTTTCAAAAGCAAGACCTGTTGCGATTGAAATAGTGCTACCAATAATTGGAACGGAACCCAAAAATCCTGCTGACTTATCTATCAAGTGCATGGAGCCTCCCAGGCCATTAGTGCACCCTGTCTCTTTGCCATAAAGTTCAGCTATAAATTTATCTAAATTCCCCCCACAGGCTAAATAGTGCGCATGAGATCTATGCCCACTCATAACATAATCTCCAGGCTTTAAGTTAGCACTAACACCTACACCTATAGCCTCTTGACCAATGCTAAGATGAACTGGGCAACGCATTTCCTGATCGCTATACTGCCTTGAAATTTCTTCTTCAATTCGCCTAATGCGCAAAATATCAAAAAACATTTTTTTTTGAAGGGGAGAGTTAACTTCTTTTTTTAGAGAAAGATCAGCCAACCCCTTATCTTTCATAAAACTCATTTATTTTCCTACTTATATATAAAATCTCTTCTTTCTTCAGATACTGACTTATTGGAACAGATAAAATACGAGATGAATATTTCTCTGTAACAGGCATATCTCCTAACTTATACCCTAAAGGTTTAGCTACATCCTGCAAGTGAATTGGTATGGGGTAATGCACATGTACTTCTATTTTTTGATCTGCCAAAAAAATCTTTAATTCGTCCCTATTAGGTACATGAATCATAAATGTCTGACAAGAGTTATATTCATAATCTTTGTCAGGCAAAATAGTAATATACTTTTTGTTTAAAGTTGACCTAAACAACTCTATATTCTGACGCCTTCTTTGAATATATTCATCAACTTGAGTTAATCTATAAGATAAAATTCTAGCTTGAACAGTATCCAGTCTAGAAACATAACCCCATTTTTTTATATATGTTCTAGTCAAAAATCCATGATTTCTTAGAAAGCCTACTGCTTTGTACACCTCTTCTTTATTGGTAGTTATAAACCCCGCATCTCCACAAGCGTTAAAAACCTTTAAGGGATGTGCTGAAAAACATCCTATATCACCAAATGAGCCACTCTTTTTTCCTTTATACATTGATCCAAAAGATTGAGCAGCATCTTCAACAACAAGTAAGTTATGTTTTCTTGCTATAGAACGAATCTCATCCATCGCACAAATTCTACCTGTTAAGTGAACAGGCATTATAGCTTTAGTTTTTGGCGTTATAGCTTTTTCTATAAGCTTAGGGTCAATATTCATATCTCCCTGAATATCTACAAAAACAGGCACAGCTCCAAGATGTATTATTGAAGAAGTTGAGGCAAAAAAAGAGTTAGGAGGTGTTATAACCTCATCTCCAGAGCCAATCCCAAGAGCAGACATCCCTAGAATAAGAGCATCCGTTCCAGAATTAACCGTAACACAGTATTTAGTACCACAGTACCTAGCTATTTCTTTCTCTAAATCTCCAATATCCTTCCCTAAAATATATTGCCCAGATGCCATGCCTTCAAGAATAATAGAATCTAACTTCTCTTTTTCTGCTTCATATTGTCTATCAAGAAGAGCATATTCTATTTTTTTATCTCGAACGTCTAAAGGTTTAGTATTAGCTAACTCGTTTATTTTTTTCATTTTTCATACCATTTTATAAAAATTATCAACTGTATCAACAATATATTTCATTTGTTCTTCTGTATGGTGCTGATGCATCGGAAAGGAGATGAGATTTTCAGCTTGATAGTCTGTAATAGGAAAATCACCTGGATTATATCCTAAAAACGCTAGTCCATTTTGCTGGTACAAGGGTATAGGGTAATGAACTTTCACTTCAATTCCATTATTTATACAATAATGATAAAGTTCATTTCTACGATCTGCAAAAACCATGTAGAGGTGATAAACAAGTTTTCTATTTTTATATCTTTTAGGAAGAGTAATTCCTGGGTTTTTAGATAGCCCCTTATCTAAAATAGCTGCATTAGCAATACGTTGATCTGTTATAAATTGAGCGCTTTCAATTAAATCATTACCTACAATGGCTTGCAACGTATCTAAGCGTGAATTATATCCTAAAACTTCAACTTCATCACGACTTATAAGACCATGATTTCTAAGCTTTCGAAGATCTTCATATAGCTGTTTATCATCTGTAGCAATTAACCCTCCATCTCCCCAGACATTTAAGGCCTTAAGCGGATGAAGAGAAAAACAACCAGTCTTAGCAAAAGTGCCAGACTTTTTTCTATCAATTTCAGCAAACATTGCCTGGCAAGCATCCTCAACAACAACAAGATTGTGCTTTTTTGCAATTTTCATAACTTCAGGCATATTTGACATTTGCCCAGCTAAATGAACAGGAACAATTGCCTTTGTACGTGATGTTATTTTCTCCTCTATCTTTGTATAGTCAACACAAAAATCATCTGTACAATCTACCAGAACTGGTTTAGCACCTATTTCATTAATTGCGCCTACAGTAGCGATAAAAGTGTTTGCTGCTGTTATAACTTCATCTCCATGCCCTATTCCCTGCGCTTTAAGAGAAAGCTTAATAGCATCCGTTCCAGAAGCTACTCCAAGAACATATTTTGAGCCAACAATTTTAGCAAATTTACTCTCAAATTCTGCTAAAGGCTTCCCTAAGGTAAAATCTCCCGTTGGAATAAATTTTTTGAACACCTCAAATATTTTATCATTATATTTAAACTGTTCTTGCAAATAAGACCATTCAACCTTAAATTTTTTTGGATAATGGTTTATTTTTAAAGTTTTTACATCTTTACTTACTTGCTTTGAATATACCATTTCTATTTTTTAACTTTCATAATTGTCCAGTCGTAATCTCCTTTATACCCTGCTTTTTTAAAAACATCAAACCACCCCTCTGGATAATCATGATATTCAGCAGTAAGCACCCACTCTCCAAACACTTCTTTTTCTTCAGGCGTTTCATAGGCATCCACTTGAACAAATGAAGATCCTCTACAAACACGTGCCAATTCAGAAAAAACTCTTACAACCCCTTCTTGAGTAAAGTTATGAAGCGCATTTAAAGATACAACAAAATCGAAACTATTATCCGGGAAAGGAAGGCTATCTGCAGAACCTAAATGTAATCTTCCCACAACTTCTGGCTCACAGTGTTTCAATGCATAGGAAGAAATATCTAAACCAAAAGATTCTATGCCAGGACAAGAAATCATAAAATCTTTCACTAAAAAGCCTTTTGCGCAACCAATATCTAAAATACGCATTCCTGGCTTAAGGTTATAATGTTTAATCATTGCCTTAGCAACAGCAACCCATCTACCATCATAACGATAACCCCCATACCCATATTTTCTATCACCATCAAAATAATTAAACCCATATTTTTTGGATTCTTCTATAATGTCGGGGGTCTTTGATTTAAATCTCTCGCGTATTTCTTCTCTTGTTTTACGAGGAACAGGCAAAAATTGGATGCGCTCCATAAGTCAAGCTTCCTTATTTTTATTCATAGCCTTAATAGTCTCTCTAACACCCTCTTCTAGTGGCGTAAAAGAAAAATTTGGAAAGGTTGTATGACAAAGAGTTGGATCAAATCTTCTATACGTAGGATGTGAAGATCCTGGTTTTTTTATTATTTCTACAGGTTTATCAAAACATTTTGAAACTAACTTTGCTAAATCATAAAAAGAAATAGATCTGTCTGAAGCTCCATTTAATATACCAGATATTTTCTGTGATATTATTTTTTCAATAATATCTACTAAGTCTTTTATATATATATGGCTTCGTGTATCTTTCCCCTCACCAAAAATAGAAATGGTGTCATTCTTAAATGCCTCTCGACGAAATCTATTAGGACCATATGAATTATGCGTATCTCCTGGTCCATAAACTAAGGTTGGTCTAAGTATAGCTAGTTTTTCAGGAGCTATGTTTTCCTGAAAGATAATTTCCCTAGCTCTATGCATTGATCCATAAGTATCAACTGGTGCTGCCAAAGTTTCTTCACTTACCAAACTTTTATCAAAATTATAAACTGCATCTGAACTTATATATATAACATTTGGCTCATTGTTTGCCTTTTTTAAAGCATCGCAAACATGCTTAGCCATAAGTATATTTTTAATATAAGTATCTACACCTTTACCTTTATCTGGTGTAAGAGCAGCTAGTAAAATAACAACTTCAGAGTTCTCAATAAGCGGAATAAGTTTCTCTACACTTTTATCTTCTAAGAGATTTATATCTTTAGATGTAACTGGGTATACCGTATAATTCTTCTTTTTTAAGCAATCTTCAAGATTAACTCCTATGAAACCTCTTGCTCCTATTACTAAAATCTTTTGAGGGGGATTTTCATTTTTTTTTAAATTATTTTTAAGCATATTATTTTTCACTTTCTATAACTCTATTTATTATCTTTAGCCCTACTTTAACAAAAAGAAAAGTATTCCACCTTTTTATTAAATTTAACTTGCTTTAAAAGTCCATAGGGGTCAACTACAAATTTCAACTCTTTCAACTTAGAAAATTTCTCCTGAGAGATATTTCTAAATATAGGCCAGGGAGTCATGACAAACAAAACCTCCACTTGATTTATAACCTCCTCAATAGTAGAAGAAATATTAATATCTGAAAGCATCAAAGGAAGCTCTTTCACTTGAGGGTCATAAGCAAAACAATCAAAAGTTTTCAATTTTGACATTAGCTGAACAGCTGGAGAGTTTTTTATAGAATGCGTATTTTCTTTATACGCTATACCTAGGAATCCTAGTTTAGGAAATTTTTTCATCTTTGGCATTATAGTTTCATAGAAAATACGCAGTGGCCAATCTTTACGGTAATAACTATTTCGTATAAACCCTTGTACGGTGGATGCTTCTGTTGCATGTTTGTTGGAAAGAGTAATTATACTACATAAATCTCTTTCAATATTTCCGCCCGATATACCAAGCCCTGGACTTAAATATGCATAGGATCCAATCCGTCTATCTAACTTTAAAGCAGGTGCTATTTCACTCCATTTAGCTCCAATTTTCTCACAAATTTCCTCTAATGTATTAGAAACTGAAACACTTGCTGCTAAAAAAACATTGATACAAATTTTACAAAATTCTGCACTCTCATAAATCATAGGAAGAATAGGACAACCATAAGATTCTAGGTAGTCTATAAAATTACGACTTAAAATCTGATTTTTATCAGAAATCCCTACAATATATCTCTCCGGATACAAAGCTCTTTGCATAGCAATGCCAAAAACTAAAGTCTCTACTTGATAAAAAAGCCTTGATGTATCAATATCCTGTTTCTTGAGTTTTTCAGCAAGTTTTCTAGTAAAGCCCGGTTGAACTTGGCTTAAAATTACGACACAGCCTTTTTTTGGCCAGTGAGGAGATACTTTATCAACAAGCTCTAATATGCTTGTTAAGTCACTTTTACCCTTATCATCTGTTGGTATATCAGGAGAAATATACACAATATCACAAGACTCAATATCCCCAGGTTCATAAGTAAAAGTAATATTAGGCTTATAGGCTATCATAACTTCTTCAAACCCAGGTTCCTTAATAGGGTAGTTTCTTTCCTTAAGCCGTTTAACCAAATTTATATTAGGATCAAAAAAAACAACTTCATTTTTTTTTGTAAGAGCTGCAGCTCCAGATATGAGACTTAAGTGTGTTAAACCTACAAAACCAATTTTAAATGCCATGAGCACTCCTCTTTAGATATTTTTTACTGAAATTCCCCCTCGGATCTTTCGGATTAATTGACGCACTGATAAAGGGAGTATTTTTTTAAAACTCCTCCAGAAACCTCTAATAATTAATCTTTTAAGAAGAAGAGGCGTTATATAATTCCTATATCTTTTCGAAGATAAAAGCCACCATAAAGCTCGAAAAGAAACCTCGTACACTATACCGCTTTCTCTAAAATTTTTATAATCTGTTGGGTATTCATTTTTAAGAACATCTAAGGTTTTATAGAATGTTCTTTTCTGACTTTTTTTATTACATAATCCAATAGAAGAGTAAGAATCATCTCTTACACAAAACCATGTCAAAATCTCTGGAACGTAGCAAGCACCATAACGAAGAGCTAGCAAAAAAATAGCAAATAAATCACCATTCCGCTCTAAATCTGAGCGAAAAGAGCCAACTTCTAAAAGTTTTTTTTTATGAAAAATACAAGACAACGATGGAAAGGTAAAGTAGCTTTTTTTAATTAATTTCTTCATCTCTAGTGCTGAAAAATATCTGCTCTTAGAAGAGAACCAGAAAGGAAACTTCTCATAATTTTCTGTTTTTTCTACAAATTCTCCAGCATCAGAAAAAACAAATCCTGCGTTAGGGTAGTTTTCTATAATTTTCATAGATTTTTCAAAAAAATTAGGCTCAACTATATCATCTACAGCACCTAGGTGAACATACGTTCCCTTTGCCTTGTCTACAGCCGTAGCAATAGCTTCAGAAATTCCTTTGTTTTTTGTATGAAAAATTACCTTTATAAAATTAAATTTTTCTGCATATTTTTTGATAATATCAACACTTTTATCAGTTGATCCATCATCTACAATAATTAATTCTAAAAAAAAATCTTTTTGTATCAAATGTTGTTCAATAGCCCTGGGTAAATATTTACAATGATTATAGTTTACCAAAACTGCTGAAACTGTATGCTTCATTAAAGGACACACTTATTATAAAGACTTTTTAATTTCTCTTGAATCCAAATATCATGATCAATATTAGTGTATCCATTTTTACACATATCCAGGAATGCTTTATACTCTAATTCCCATGTTGGATCTGGTTGTACCAAGGTGTATGATTTTTCTGTAGGCCGACCACTGGGAAGCTTTCTCTTTCTTAAAGTAAAAGTTGACGGTCCCCACTTACACAAAGAGGATATATGAGCGCTCCCTTTTTCTGCTAATATTTCAGCTGTAAAATGATTTCGCCAAGACAAAAGCGTCATATCAAACTGAACAAACATATCTGAAGATTTCTTAGGATCATTAGAAAACGAAAGGAAATCAAAAGCTTTGTTTTCAAAAGTTGCTCCTCTTATCACAGAAAAATTCTGATTTCTATCACCAAACCAGAATAAAAAAGTATCCAGCAAATGGGATCCCAAATCTGGCAAAACGCCATATCCTTTGTCTCTCCACATAGAATTTTTTACTAAACGAGCTGTTCCATTACCATAAAAAAACCTCACCTGATAAATTTTACCAAGATCACCAGACTGAATAAGCTCTTTCATTCTTACAAAGTGTGGCTCAAACCGATGATTATATGCTGTGCAACAAGCAACAGAATTTTTCTCAGCTACCTCTTTTAAATCAAGTAGTTCTTTTGTAGAGCCTAAAAACAAAGGTTTTTCAACCAAAACATGTTTACTATTTTCCAGCAGATACGATAAAATTTCCTTTTTCTCTGTATCCGGTGTACAAACAAAAACCGCATCAAAGCTCTCTAAGGGAACCTCTTGAATATTTTTATAATCTGCCCCTTCATAATAGGGATCAACAATACCTATACAAGAATCTCCTGCTACAGCAGATCTTTTTTTTCCTTGAACACCATAACCTACCGTTAAAAATCGCATACTATTTTATTGCTTTTTATGATCAAATTTAACTTTTCTCTCAAGAACCTCTATTTTATTTAGGATATCTTGAGATGTTACTGGAATATTGCCATCATACTCACACTCAACAGCCGCAGCTAAAGAACCCAAAATAGCTGCAACAGCTTCATTTTTAGTTACATAAAGAGCTAAGCATGCGTACGACAACAAAGCATCTCCCGAACCAACTGCATCTACTACGTGGTCTGTAAGGTTACCTACGGAAAAGAAAGATCTATGATCTGCTTCTGGCAACTCTCGGCATGTTATTAAACCACGCTCTCCTAGTTTCAAAATTAAAGTTTTGCATCTAGATGCTTTCTTTATATCAAAAGCTAGATTTCGAACAACAGAATCTTGATCAGCCAAAGAAAATCTTGCTTCTCTCTCATTTGGGGTAATAAGATCAAAATCCTTAAAATCTATAATGTTACCCCAACGACTAGCTACCTGACTATCTGCAACCTTAAAAACGTTTGAAGGGATACTTTTAATTAAAATATCCAAGGTGCTTTTATTAAATATTCCATGTCTAAAGTCACTAAAAACAATAATATCTACTTCTGTTGAACGTATATTATATTCTATCAAGCTAAGCGTTTTATCTGAAATAGATCTATTATCAACAGTATCTACTTTTAATAGACGGTAACCCCCTGCAATAAAAGCATTTTTATTAGTGGTTGGCCGTGTTTTATCAATTATATCCAAGGTTTTAACGCCAGATGTCCTTAAATCACTTAAAACGAGATCTGCATACTTATCTTCTCCCAAAACTGTTGAAAAAATAACATCAGCACCTGCAGCTTTAATATGCTTAGCTACTACAGCAGCCCCTCCTACATAGTCCTCTTTTTTATCATAACGAAGACTCATAGTTGGTGTTTTTGTTCCGCTACCTATAGGCGTACAGTATGTATAACTATCTACAATAGTATCTCCTACAACATGGACTTTAATATTTTTTAATTTTTTTATTGTTGTACGCAAAGTATTAAAATCGATATTTTCTGCGTCCATAAGAGCCATTACACGCTCAACTTCTATAGCAGGAGGTTCAATATTAATTAAAGCGGATGATGAATAGACAATATCACCAGGCGTAAAAAGCATTTCTCCCCCATAGCTTTCTATCACATCTATCTCTTCTTTTGTTTTTGGGTGAACAGCTCCTTTTACATACTCATATCCTTTTGCAAAGTAATCAGGTTTAATAGCTCTCAAATTTTCAAGAGGGATTTCATCACTATCTGTTAAGACATAATCTACAACTTCTAGGGCAGCTAAGTTAATTTCCCTTAGCTCTTGTGGTATATAGGGTCTATAAGCATCTTTTTTAATATGTCTATCACCTGTAATACTAACAATAAGAATATCCCCCTTGCTTTTAGCATACATCAAATGTCGTATATGGCCTGGGTGAACCACATCAAAAGTTCCATGACACATAACAACTTTTTTCTCTCTGGGAAACGTACCTATTTCTTTTAGCAGATCCTCTATTTTTTTTATTTTATGACCTACAATAGCTTTATTAATTTTATCCATAACCTATCTCTCATTTATTCAAACTTTAAGAAAGAACTTCAAACCAAACTTTTGTTGCCTTTTTTATAGCCTCTTTATCCCATAAAGGGGCTTCCTTCCAGTAATCAATAACCTCTAGCATCTTACCAACACCTTCCTCAAAAGTTACCTCTGGCTTCCAGTTAAGTTCTGATGTTATTTTTGAAATATTTGCATATGTACAATCAGGCTCACCAGGTCTTTTTGGAAGATATTTCACTTCTCCACCTAGTAAATCAACCAATTTATTTACTGTTTGGGGGTTTCCAGCACCGAGATTATAGACTTCACCTACTTTATCTGTTTCTGCTGCTGCAAGAAAAGCTTTTGCAACATCTGTTACATATAAAAAATCTCTAGATTGTGTTCCATCTCCTACAACAGTAAAAGGAGCCTTTTCTATTTTCTGCTTCAAAAACACACCAAAGACAGCTCCATAAGCACCTGTCGTCCTAGATCTTGTTCCATATGCATTAAAAATTCGAACAGAATTAACAGGCAATTTATAAACATCTTTCCAGTGAAATGCTGCTTGTTCTCCCAAATACTTACTTAAAGCATAAGGGTAGAGCGTTGAAATAGGGTGATTTTCTTTTGTAGGAACCTCTGCTTTTCCGTAGCAAGAGGAAGAAGCTGCATAAACAAATTTTTTAACACCAGCTGCCTTAGCACACTCTAGCATATGCACCGTTCCCTGAACATTAATAGACATATACTCCAGAGGTTTTTCTATAGAAGGTACAATATCGCCTATTCCAGCAAAATGAAACACATACTTAGCCCCTTTAAAAAAAGGATCGTTTGCCTCATAGCTTCGTATATCACGTTTTTCAAAAGAAAAATCTGGATTATCTTTTAGGTGCTGAATATTAGTAGAATTTCCTCCTAAAAGGTTATCTATAACGTTTACTCTATAACCTTTTTTAAGTAAAAGGTCTACCATATGGCTCCCAATAAACCCAGCTCCACCTGTAACTACAGCAAGTTTTTTTATCATTTAACACCCTATAAAAATTATTTAAGCCACAGCTTTATTTTTAAGAACGCGCACATTAGAGTATTTATCTGCATTCATGCTATCGGGAAGATTTCCTGCTGAAAAAGCCTTACACAATCCTCGCACAGCATCTTCAACAGAATACTTTGGTATAAACCCAATTTTCTTATTTATTTTTTCAGAATTTATATGGTACGATCGCAGATCATTTGACTCAGACACCTCTATCTCTATTGATTTTCCTGGGATTTCCTCTTCAACAACTTTTTTTACCGCCTTAGCTATATCAAGAATAGACATGTTTTGATATCCAGCATTAAACGTTTCACCCTGTATAAATTCTGATGGAGCTTCAATTAATAGCTCATATAAATCTGCCATGTCCTGAATATGTAAATTAGGGCGAAGCTGCTCTCCTCCAAACACAAGAATTTTTCTATTATTTACAGCATGGTTTGTTAAAATATTAACAGAAAGATCTAAACGTGTTTTAGGGCTGTATCCACAAACAGTAGCTGGACGAATGGTAACACATATAAAATCATCTGACATATGCTTAAATAGAAGAGGCTCACACAGTCCTTTAAATTTATTATAGAGCGTAAGAGGTACCAATGGATGATCTTCTGTTACATTTGGCTTATCACTTACACCATATACAGAGCTAGATGAGCAGTAGACAAAGCGTTTAACACCTGCCTTTTTTGCAGCAATAACCATCGGTTCAAAACATGTATAGTTTATAGATTCACTCAAATCTTTATCAAGCTCAAAACTAGGGTCATTTGATATACAAGCTAAATGCAGAACTGTATCAACTCCCTCGCATGCTTTCCCAAACCTATCCGTATCTCGTATATCCGCCTGTATGATTTCAAGATTTGGATGTGCCTTTAAGTTATTTTCAAAAAACAACATATCATATACAAGGACATCGTATCCTGCATTAAGTAATTGTGGCGCCAGAACATGCCCTACATAACCCGCTCCACCTGTTATAAGTATTTTTTTAGTCATTGTCTGCATTCCTTTCATCTTCCTATTTATTTAAAGCTTATACCCAGCAGAACAAGCATCATCATAAAACATTTTAACTGTTTCCAATGAGTATTCTCCCAAATCCTTACCTATCAAATTAAGTTTAGAAAGCATACTATTTGCTACTGTTATTATATGACAACCAACTTCATTTGCTTGGAATATATTAAAAATTTCTCTTGGACTTGCCCAAAGCAATTCAAGATTAGGGTTGTATTTTAAAATATCTACACTCTCCTTCATAATAGGAAGAGGATCAACGCCTGTATCTGCAATGCGACCAGCAAAAACAGAAACTATAACAGAAGACTTCCCTTTAACCGCCTTAGAAACAATTTTAACTTGGTCTAAAAGAGTTATAGCAGTAATATTAAGATTCACTCCCTCTAAAGTTAAATCTCTTATAAGCTCTTCTGTGGATTCTCCTTTAGAGGTCGAAATAGGTATTTTAACATAAATGTTTTTACCATATGACGCTATTTTCTCTGCCTGTTTAGCCATTGTAGGCAAATCATCAGAAAAAACCGCTAGAGAAACAGGGTATGTAGAAAATTTTTGAGCGACAAACCTAGAAAATTCCTCATAATCTACAACGCCTGCTTTTTTCATTAAAGTAGGATTTGTCGTAAATCCTTTAACATATGGATTTTTTGTCATATCAATCATAGACTTAATATCTGCACCATCTGCAAATATCTTAACTTTCAAAGTGTCTAGTTGTGGCACCATTTTTCTCTCTTTCTTTTATTAACTCTACTGCTTTTCTAACGCTACAAATTTCTAAAAAAGGTTCTCTTGGTTGAGGCTCATTGTAATTATAATTTAGAAAAAAGCAAGAGCAGTTAACCGCTTGTCCAGCCTCTATATCTCGCCATCTATCTCCTATTAAAAAACTTTTCTTCAGATCAATGTTCCACTTTTTTTTTGCCTCTATAATCATACCTGGTTTAGGTTTTCGGCAACTACAGCAATCATCATTTGTATGAGGACATACATAAATATCATCTATTGGCGCCAGTTCTAGCAGCTTTTTATGACAGTCATCCACGAATTTTCTTGATGATTTTCCACTTGATATATCGGGTTGATTCGTTATTACAATATTCAAAAAACCGAGTTCTTTTGCTTTTTCAAGTCCCTCTACAACCCCCGGAAGCAACTGAAACTCTTCTAATGTTTTAGGAGGGTAGGACTTACCTTCTACTATATAAGCCTTATTAAGAACCCCATCACGATCCCAAAAAAGGGCTTTGTTACGCATTTAATTAGAGCTAATTTCTTCTGTACTTTCCCATTTACATACATGTTCTTTCAATTTTGGATGGGACACCAAACAATGCCATAAAACTCCCTGAAAAGCTTCTGTATGGGGCGTTATCATTTTTGGATCATCAACAGGAACATTAACAACAACATCTCCCACTTCCTTTGTATAACCTCCATCTCTCCCCACAATTCCAAAAATCTTAACACCTTCTTCTTTACACAATTTCAAAGCCTTAACTATATTAGTACTTATATTCTTTTCAAGACTTCCACCACCAACAGAAAAAACGAAAACCGCATCTTTATTGTTAATACGACTCCCCTTTAACCAAGAAGAAAATATTGTATCCCAACCCTCATCATTAGCTCTTGCTGTTAATTCGGAAACGTTATCAACAGGTGTGTACGCTTCAATATTGCATATTTTACGAAAATCATTCACAGCATGACTACAATTAGCTGCACTGCCTCCTATACCGAGTAAAAACAGCCTACCTTCCCTTTTTTTAAGGGAAACGAGTTCATCTACTAATTTTTCAAGAGATTTAAAATCCACATTTTTTGCAATTTCAGAAGTTTTTCTTAAAAAAAATTCTGCATGAGATTTTTCCATATACTTTATTTCTCCGTTATTTTTTAATAGATACTTAGTCATTTATAGTATTGTGAAGAGTACTTAAAAATATTTTTTTAAGCAACCCTCTTAAGAACATATCTGCCTATATTATTTAGTCTCTGGTAAAAAACCCCCTGCTTGCATTTTCCACATTCGAGCATAATGTCCTTCCTCTTTTAAGAGACTATTGTGTGTTCCATCTTCAACAATATGTCCTTCATCAAATACTAAAATACGATCCATTTCAGATAGGGTAGACAATCTATGGGCAATAACAATGGTTGTTCTATTTTTCATCAATTCGTAAATTCCTTTCTGGATAAACCTTTCAGTAATAGTATCTAAAGAGGAAGTTGCTTCATCTAAAATTAAAATAGGAGCATTTTTAAGAAAAGAGCGGGCGATTGCTATACGCTGTCTTTGTCCACCAGATAATTTAATACCACGCTCTCCAACAAGAGCTTTATACCCCTCTGGCAGCTTATTAATAAATTCATGACAATACGCTTTTTTTGAAGCCTCTATTACATCTTCATCTGTTGCTTTTAAATTCCCATACCGTATATTTTCCATCAAACTTCTATGAAATAGCATTGTATCTTGTGGGATCATAGATATATTTTCTCTCAAAGATTTTTGTTTTACTTGAGCTATATTATAATCATCTATATAAATCTCCCCAGAGTTTACATCAAAAAACCGAAGTATCAGATTAACAAAAGTACTTTTTCCACTACCAGAAAATCCCACAAGCCCCACTTTTTGACAGGATTTAATCACTACATTTTCTTTATAGAAAATGTTATTTCCTCTTCTATAATGAAAAGTTACATTTTTAAAAGAAATTTTCCCTTTTTTAACGAATAATGTGCTAGCAGAGTCAACATCAACAATTTCATGTGACGCTTTTATAACGCTTAGTGCCTGAGAGCATTTTCCTAATTCTTCAGCAAATTTAACAAACTCACTAGCCAACCACCACATTCCTTGAAATAAGCTTACAGACAGCATAACAACAAGTGTAAAATCACCAATTTTTATTACATCTTTACTGTACATATATATAAGAGAAACAATCATAGAACTCATTAGAAATATAATGCTAATATCCCAAACAATATGCATACGCAATACATAACTCTGCATTTTCCGATCTTTACCAAGTGCCTCTTTTAAATATTTTTTCATCCTCTCTTCTTCATAATCATTTCGAGAAAATAATCGCAATGTTGCCATATTACCTATACAATCAACAACTTTTCCTGCTAATTTTGTATTGCTTGTAGAAAGGGCATAAGAAAGAATTCTAACATTTTTTGAAAAATAAAAAGTACTAACCAAAAACATACCCACCCATACAATTAAGATTCCTGCAAAAAGAGGTTGTACTAAAAACATAACTATAATAGATCCCAATAAAACAAAAAACTGGGAAAAAAAAGCATCCATTTTAGTAAAGATAGTAACGACTCCTGTTGCCATATTATCAATTTTATTAGCTAGGCTCCCTGAAAAATTATCTTGGAAAAAATTATGAGAATGATGTGTTAAATACATAAACATTTTTTCAACAATTCTTTGTCTAACACAAGGAAAAAGGCGCAAAGCAACCCAATCTCTGAAACGCATATTAATAGCAATAAGCACAAAAAGAAAAATATAAAATAAAACAAGATATTTAACTTCACCAAAAATAAGATTTCTATCTCCTTCAAACGAAGAAATATGATTAATAATACTCTTTAAGAGATAGGCTGATAAAGAAATATGTAGTCCATAATAAAAACCTACAAATAGAAGAGAAGCTACAAGCCGTTTATAGGGGCTTAAAATATATATAAAAAATTGAAGGAGTGTTTTTGGTATTTTTTCATTTTTTCCCACATAAATCTCCATAAAATTAGAAAAGATAAAGAAATATTAAGTTTTTATCTCTCTCACCAAGGCTTAAAAACAACTAATAAAACAATTAGTATAATGAGAATTGTAGGCACTTCATTTATTAATCGGAAAAATTTTGAAGAATGTTTATTCAAGCCTGCCTCTAATTGTTTCCTACACCTTGAAAAATACGCATGTACAGCTCCCATAAAAAAAACTAACAAGAGCTTTGTATGTAACCAACCATCTGACCATTCAACAGCCGTTCCATCAAATATAAGCCAAAAACCTGTAATGAATGTAACTATCATAGCAGGGTTCATAATAATTTTTAAAAGACGTCGTTCCATAGTACAAAAAAGGGAACAAATATCTTTTCTTTTTTTATTTTCAGAATGATAAGCAAATAATCTAGGTAAATAAAGCATTCCTGCCATCCAAGAAATAACAGCTATGATATGTATAGATTTCAATGTTAAATACAACATTATATTTTATCCCTTACCATCCCTTTAATTTTAGTAGCTAGTCCCTGTATAAAAATTGGAGAATCTGAAACAGTACCTACACGACTATAACTTACAACACCCTCTTTATCTGCTAATTTTTTATATTCTACATCTAATTCATATAGCGTTTCTGAATGTTCAGATACAAAACTAACAGGAACAATAACAATAGGCACCCCCTCCTTAGCTGCTCTTATTATTTCATACTCTACAGAAGGCTCTAACCATTTTACAGGACCAACCTTACTTTGATAGCATAAAGTACTTTTAAAATTATATCCTTTTTCTTTTAATCGTTTATTTAGCGCAGAAACTGTTATTTTTACCTGTTTTGGATAATTGTCACCAGCTCTAACAATGCTCATAGGTAACCCATGAGCCGAATATAAAATTCTTACTTTCTTATTAAATGAATTTTTATCAAAAACCTCTTGAATTTTATCTGCCTGAGCCTCAATAAAACCTGATAAATTAGGATATTGATTAAGTGCTTTTACAATAACTTTTTTTAAAGACTTTTCATTCTTAAGCAAGGTAAACATTTCATCAAAAGAAGAGGCTGTTGTAGCTGTCGATGATTGAGGATAAAGGGGAAGAAAAATAATTTCATCTGGCGAAAAAATTATAAGATCTTTCATTAAATCAGAAGCTCTTGGTGCTGCATAACGCATAGAAATAAATGTCTTATATTCAATATATTTATCTTTTTTTAACTCTAAGTATAGTGCTTTTTCCTGGGCTATTGTATTTTCTAATAAGGGTGATTTTCCGCCAAGGTATTTATAAATTTTCTTTGCTATTGGTGCTCTTTTTATAGATAAGTAGTGTGCTAAAAAAAATCTAAAAAAAGAAGGTATCCGTACAATAGCTGGATCATAAAATAAGTTTAATAAAAATTTATGAACACCCTCTAGAGAAAGAGGTCCGCCTAAATTAAATAAAATAACAGCAACTTTTTTCTTTGGGGAAGATTTAGGCACAAGATCTCACTTTTTCTATCACCTGCTGAACATGGATAGGCGGTGTTTCTTTGTTAATACCATGTCCTAAGTTAAAAATATATGGATAATGTTTCATATCTATTACCAATTTTTCAACAGCTTTATCTAATTCATTTCCACCATATAAAAGAAGAGAGGGGGATAAATTACCTTGAAGCACCTTCAAATAGAGCTTTTTTTTAGCCTGTAGCATAGTTATAGATTCATCAATGCTTATAGCATCTATAGATGCTATAGTATTAAACTTATACAGCAACTCAGGAACTTTTCGAGGAAAATGAATAAAAGGAATAGATGGAAATATTTTTTTTATATTATTTGCTATAGATTCAACGGACTCTATAAGACAAAATTTACTGTACTTAGAAACAATAGAGTTAGCCCATGAATCAAATAACTGAACAGCATCGACACCTGCCTTTATTTGTTCTTTTAAATGCTCTGACACAAAAAAAGTAAGATCCTCTATTAATTGCGTAAAAGCATCTGGAAATAATAAAGCTTGTTTTTTAGCTTCCTCAAAGCCTCCTCCTCCTTTTCCTTGAATCATGTAGCATGCCAACGTCCAAGGAGCTCCTGCAAAGCCAATAAGAGCTATAGAAGGGTTTAGTTTCTTTCTTGTTAGTCGGATAGCTTCATAGACATGATCAAGTCTATTTTTAAAAGTATCCAAAGAAATATTTTCTCTTAACGATCTATAATTAGATAGGTCTACTTTTTCTAAAATAGGACCTTCTCCTGATTTAAATTCCAGCATAAATCCTAAAGCATGGGGAATTACTAAAATATCAGAAAATATAATAGCAGCATCTAAATCAAAACGTTGTATTGGTTGTAGCGTTATTTCTGTAGCTATCTTAGGTGTATAACACATAGTTAAAAAATCAGCTTCTTTATCCCTTATTTTCATATATTCTGGTAAATAACGACCAGCTTGACGCATAAACCATATAGGGAGTCTTTCTATAGGTTCTTTTTTAAAAATGGATAAGAAACATTTTTTATTCACTCTATTTATTCTTACTTAAATTATTATATATTTATATATAAGGTTGTAGTTGTTGTAGTAGGTCCTTGTATAACTCTAACAACTTTTTATTCACAAGGTTGTCCACATTTTTATTCACATACAATTTATTGATAATAAATAAAAAAGTCAATATTTTGCTAACTTAATAACAATATGAATAAGTTTTATGCACAGTGGACAACTTGTATTATAAGATATAAAAAGGTATGTATAGTATGTGGATTTATTATATTTTATAGTTATTCATGATGTTGTAATAGTAGTTATACAGAAGTTACCCACATATTTATAAAGCAGACATGAAAAACATTAGACAAAAATTTAAGCCATTAATTTTGGCGTCTCAGAGCTTAATAAGAAAAGAGATACTTGAGAAAGCCGGTCTTACTTTTTCATGCCATTCTCCCAAAGAGAGTACGGAAAAAGAGGCTAAAGAAAAGCTATCATATATGTCTTTTTCAAGTAAGGAAGCCTCCCTTTTTCTAGCAAGATCTAAAGCGGGGTGTTTTAAGGTGTCTTCAGATTATATTGTAGCTAGTGATCAGCTATGTGAATCGCCGTATAATTCTTGGCTTAATAAACCTTCTTCAAGAAAAGAGGCTTTTGATCAACTGGTATTACTTTCTGGAAAAACGCATTATCTTTATACAGCAGCTGTTCTTTATCATAAGGGATGTGAATTGTGGAGTACTGTACAAAAGGTTAAACTTACAATGAAATCTCTAAAAGAAGATTATATAGAAACATATTTACAAAAAATACCAGATAAACAACTTTTTTCATCTGGTATATATTGTATAGAAAAAGAAGGAGCTGCTCTTTTTGATAAAATAGAAGGAGATTATTTTGCTGCTCTTGGTTTTCCACTTCTACCCTTTTTAACGTTTATAAAAAATACAGATAAAACATGATAAAACTTGGTATTACAGGAGGAATTGGTACAGGAAAAAGCACGGTTCTATCTTTATTAAAAGAACAGGGTGTTATTGTTTGGTCAGCAGACACAGTAGTGGGAGATATTTATAGAACAGATAGTATTTTTCATATTTTTTTAAAAAAAATATGTGAAACTAAAGGATTAAAAAATGTTCAAGAATTAAAAACTAGATTGAATAATTATCCACAGGTTTTAACGGAGATAGAAAGCTATGTTCATCCCCTTGTTTATAAAGCACGAGAAGACTTTTTTTTAGAAAATAAAGAAGCTAAGATAGTTGCTTGTGAAATTCCTCTTTTGTATGAAAATAAGTTAGATACTATTTTTGATTATGTACTTGTAACAGATGTACCAAAAAATGTTCAATGGGAAAGATGCAAAACTTGTAAAGGAATGACGTTAGATATTTTTACTTTTTTAAAAACTAGACAATTAGATGAAAAGGATAAGTGTAAAAGAGCAAGTTTTGTGATAAAGATGGACAGACCTCTAAAAGAAGTGAAATTAGATGTTATACTTCTTTTAAATGAAATAAAAAGTAGAAAGGAGAATAGACATGCGTGAGATTGTGTTAGATACTGAAACTACAGGATTAGATCCTAATAGAGGTCATAGAATTGTGGAAATAGGAGCTTTGGAACTGGTAAACCGTATGCCAACGGGTCGTACTTTTCACACATATATAAATCCAGAACGGGATATGCCAGAGGAAGCTTTTAGAATTCATGGTATTTCAGAAAAGTTCTTAAAAGATAAACCTCTTTTTAAAGACATAGTTAAAGAATTTCTAGAATTTGTGGAAGAGGGGAGTTTGGTTATTCATAATGCTCCCTTTGACATGAAATTTATTAATGCAGAGCTTAAATGGATTCAACGAGAGCCTATTTGTATAAGCAAGGCAATTGATACTCTTCAAATGGCTAGAAAAAAATTTCCAGGGGCAAAAAATAATTTAGATGCTTTGTGTAAACGTTTTGGAATTAACATATCTCAACGGGTATTTCACGGTGCTTTATTAGATGCTGAGTTATTATTGGATGTGTATTTAGACCTTAAGGGAGGTCGACAGCTTGGTCTAAGTTTTAAGGATAAAATAGCAGCTACTGATAGTAAAGAGGGGAGAGAAACTACTAGAGAAAATGTAAAAAAATTAGGGTCATGGGCAACTATTTCTCCCACAGAAGAGGAAGAAGAAGCTCATAAAGAAATGCTTAATATTCTTCCTAATTCTATTTGGAATAAGGCAAGATAGATTATTGGGCAAGAGGCTAGTCAATCAGCTTCCAACAATTTTACAGCTAAGGGCGTAGTGTATTCTAGAAAAGGTTTTTTGCGGAAGGATCTCATCATTTTTACTAGTTTCTCATGGGGGTAGATTAACAATTTTCAGCTATTTAAAATCTGCATTCTTTCTTGATTATTCATTTAACTATCTCCACTTCTTTTCCAAAATAGCTGTTTTTTAAAGCTTCCAGATCTCTTTTCAATTTATTAAAATATTAATAGAAAAGTAAAGATGAGAATTTGTTTGGATACAGAACTAGAAGGCAGGGCTTACCCAAATAGAATGGGATAGCTTACTTAAGGTGAATCTTCGGCCCTGTTAGCACTTTAAAACCTATACTTCTATTCTTTAGTTATTATACTGTATTTACTAAATGTCTTAGGTTTTTCCCCAATCTATCTAGTTTCCAAACCTGGACGTTTATTTGATAAGGCTTCATATGCTTTGGACACTTGCCCTAATATTTCCTCTAAATTAGCTGTTTCAACTGCTTGAGTATATTCGTCATTTAAGAGAGGTAGCTTATATAGTTTAGATGGGGAAGGTATAGAAGCTAAGGATGATTGTGTAGATGAAGATTTAGAGTCCAAAAAGGATTTTAAAGATTTTATTGTGTCATTCAGTTGTTGAACTCTTTGTAAATAAATACTTTGACCTTCAATTCTAAGCACGGATACAAGTTCTATTATAAATTTTTGATGTTGTTCTAATTTTATTTTTAAAGATGTTAGTTTGCTTAGTAAAGTATATAATTGTTGGTGAGTTGTTTTATGTTGATCTTTTAAAACTACTTGATTTTTTAGTTCTGTAGATAAATTAAAATACCTAAACTTTATATCAGCCTCTTTAAATATTTGATGGAGGTATTTCCCGCTTACATCTCTTAAAACAGCTATCACCGCTGTTATTTGAGAAGGAGCAAGAGCATAACGCCAACCATCATCTGTTCTTATATTGAATAAAACTTGATCTCTTTTCACAGGAGTAACGACAGTGTTTACGTGTTGTGTTAACGCATCCTTAATAGCTACAGTATGTTCTTTACAAGCCGTATACGTCTGAAGTTTTTCCTTTTGTTGTAAGTGAATTTTTTCTTGAAGCTTATTTTTTTCGTCCCTATGTGTGCAAATAGATCTCATAAACTTTTCATGAACCCTATCATTTTTGGAAAAAACAGCTTCACAGAAGGGTATTGGTTTTGAAGAAAGAGCAAGCAGCATAGTATATTTTAGATAAAAAGCGCTTACTTCTTCTTGAAGCTGTTGAAGTTCTTTTTGCATATTTATATGACAGTTTCTTTTTATCTCTTCTTTTATTTGTCTATAAATATTTTTTGATGTGTAAATCTGAGCATCTAAATTTGATATAACACAAGATAGTGTGCAGTTAGAAGTCGACATCTGTTTTTTTAGGCGTTTTTTTTCATCATAAAAGTCCTGAATGACATCATAATCATTAACTTCTAAATACAAGATACCAAGGATTTCTCTTAAAGAAGCCGCATTTGCTTTTCTGAGAATGCCTAAAATTGTATCTCTTTCAAAAAAAGATACGTCATCATTTATAGGGCCTTTTACCTTTCTTTTTTTTGCTAGGAACCATTTTTTTCTTCTTATAGGGTCCTTTACATGTTTTTCATTTTGACTTAATACAGCTACAATAGAAGTGGGTATTCTTTCAACAACTGAAAAACCTATATACTTAGAAGATAGCCAGAGGTTAATTTTTTTTTGCATTTCTTTCATGTAAAATTCACACTCTTTTATGCTTTGATCTTGATGTGATAAATCTTCAGACGAAGCTAGGCTTTCTTCTGTATGAGGTGTACGACATCTTATTTTCTTCAGTGTTTCCAAATGTCTAAGCAGAGATAATGTGTTTACTGTACTAAAGTCTTTTTTTATAAAATCATCAGATCTCCTTGCTAAAACACATAAGGATTCTAACTGATATAATAGGGAGTTTTTTATTTCATGAGCTCTTTTTAGTCTAATAGTGAGATGTAAGTTATAATTTAAAGGGCAAGAAGGGTCTTGAATACTATACTTAATGTGTTTACCAGAATGCTCTAAAAGGCTTAGCACACCTCGAATATTTTTTAAAACAGCTATTACAAATCTTTCTTCACTAGCAGATAGGGTGCTATATCCATCACTATTATCTTCTAAAAAAGCTGGCAGTACTCCTTCCATTGATACTCTAGAGTCTAGAGATAATGTTTTTCTAAATCTTACAATAAGAGCTTGAAGGGGATTAAATACAGACATATCATGAAAGGGAAGCTGTTTTCTTTGATATTTATGTATGGCAGCATTATCTTTACATAAAGTCTTTCTTGCTTTCAAATAGGTGCTTAGTTTTTCATAAGAAGTTTGGTTGTTTTTTTTTAATAAAAATGTTGCTCTATCAGTATATACTTTTTGCTGTTTTTTTCTTGCTTGCTCAAATATTCCTTCTATATTATGTGTTGTTTGACTTGTAGAAAATGCTATATCAAACTCTTCTTGCAAGCGAAGTACGTCTCTTTTTTGTTTTCTAATTTTTTCTCGTAATTGTTTATTTTCAAGAACAATATGTTCAAGGTTATCAAAGGGATTAACTTCAATGCCAGAAGCTGTAAGAATTTCTAACAACTTAGGACCATGTACTTTTTTTAATAGGTCTTCCACCAGCCTTTGCTGCTTAAAAGAAAGACTATCAGATCTTCTATCGTTATCTGAGACATGGAGGCGATAGAATATGCCATGAGCTATAGTGCTGCTACATATTAGAAGAAGAACAAAAATTCTTTTTAGAAAACAAAACATAAGAATACTTCTATAGTTAAAGACAACTGCATAAGCGATTAAAAAAGGTCAATTTTCTTATTTAATCTTATTTTTTTAACAGCTCCGTTATTTATAAATAGAGTCGTTTTTCTAATTTTCTTTTAAAAGTTTTTGTATTTCCTGGAATATAGCGTCATTACCAACAAGAAGGTCAGGAGATAGGTGCACTTTTTTTTCTTTAGTAAGAGATTTGATAAAGCCGCCAGCTTCTTGAACAATGATGAGGCCTGCAGCTACATCCCATGATAAAATACCTCTTTCCCAGTAAGCCTCATAACGACCAGCAGCCACATAGGATAAGTCTAAAGCTGCAGCGCCCATACGGCGTATACCAGCAACTTTTGGTGCAATAAGATTAAGTTCTTTTGAAAAAGTTTCTTGATCTCCATTCCCACAAAACGGTATGCCTGTAGCGATAAGAGATTCATCTAGATTTTTCCTGGAAGAAACGCGCAATCGTTGATTGTTCATATAGGCACCTAGTCCTTTTTCTGCCCAAAAAATCTCATCTTTTATAGGATCATAAACAACGCCTGCTGTGATTTCACCATCTTTCTCAAGAGCTATAGATATACAAAAATGTGGTATATTGTGGAGGAAGTTAGTTGTACCATCAAGAGGATCAATAATCCAACGAGCGTTACTGTCTTTTCCTTTTATTTCACCAGATTCTTCCATAAGAAATCCAAAACCAGGTCGAGCTCTTTGAAGCTCATCAAATATGATTTTTTCAGAACGTTTATCTGCAGCAGATACAAAGTCTCCGGGACCTTTTTTTGATACTTGTAAATGGCTTAGTTCATTAAAATCACGGATAAGTTTTTTAGCAGCAGCAAAAGCTGCTTTTGCCATGACGTTTACAGCGGGCGATCTTGTTTGTAGTTGGCGTTCATACATAAAAATTAGCTTTCCTTATAGCGTTCGAGATATACATCATCTTCTGTTCTAACAATAACTTTTGTACCCGCTGAAATATGCGGAGGCACAAGTAGACGCATGCCATTTTCTAGAATTGAAGGTTTATAAGAAGAGGAGGCAGTTTGGCCTTTTACAACAGAATCTGCTTCTACTACTTCTAATATAATGGTTTTGGGTGGTGATACAGAAACAACCTCCCCCTCATAAATCTGCAGAGTGAAAGGGATACCTTCTTGAAGATATTTAAGAGAGTTTGTACCAACGATTTCAGAAGTTAGGGAGATTTGTTCAAAACTTTCACTATCCATAAAAGTGTGCATATCATCATCAGAAAAAAGAAATTGATAAGGCACTTCATCAAGGCGGACACGCTCAACTGATTCACTAGATCTAAAACGTTCATTGAGTTTTGTTCCATCACGGAGATTTTTAAGCTCTACTTGTAGATAAGCTCCCCCTTTTCCAGGTTGTGTATGCTGTGTTTTTACAGCTACCCACAAATGTCCTTTGTGTTCTATAATATTACCTACACGAAGAGAGTTGCCATTAATTTTCATAGTGATACCTATAGTTCATTTTTATGTATTTTTTCGATAAATTTCTATGAGTTTTTGAAGCATTTCCAAAGATTCATTATAAGGGCGCTGAAAGCAGTTTCGACCAATGATTGATCCCTGACCACCTCCCTTACAAATTGATTTAGCATCTTGATATAAGGTATTTACTGTTTGCTTTTGTCCACCGGAAAATATAACTATCCGTTGACCATTGAAGCAACTATCCACGACATGCTTAACGCGATCAGTTAATGTATTTGCTGGAATAGACGTATATATTTTTGGAGCTATTTTAGGGTTAATATGCGCTGTTGGTAACTTAACTTTTATAATATGAGCCCCTAATAAGCAGGCCATATGAGCGCCATAAGCAACGGTATCTAAGGCTGTTTCATCCTCTTTTTCCATACTACCACGAGGGTAGGACCATACAAGAACAAAAAGACCACGTTCTTGAGCTTGAGCACTTAGGTCTGCTAATTCTTCATACATATCGTAGGTACTATCTACACCAGGATAAATTGTAAATCCAATGCCAATACAGCCAAGTTGGACGGCATCATTGATAGTAGATGTTATAGCTTGGTCTGTCTTAGACCCATTTGGTGCAAGGGAATTACCACTATTCATTTTCAAAATAAGAGGAATTCGCCCCATATAAGGAAGAGCTCCTGTTTGCAAAAACCCCAAGGGTGCTGCAAGCCCAGAAAGGCCAGCATCCGCAGCTACCTTAAAATGATAAAGAGGATCATAAGCAGCTATATTCATAGAAAAACTGCGTCCAGGACCATGCTCAAAACCTTGGTCTATAGGATAAATGATTAGTTTTCCACTCCCTCCCAGTTTTCCATGCATGAGCAAACGCGCTAAATTCAATTGAACAGCTGGTGATGTATAGGCGTAGTTTCTAAGAAGTTTTTTTACTTTTTGTGTGATTTTCATGACAAATTTTTCTCTAAAAACTTACTCATAATAATACAATGACCTTGACCAAAAGCAAGGGGAATAATACGATCTGGATAGATTATTATTTAAAGAAGACACAATGGATCCAACAAAAGCTTTTCAAGACCTAATCCTAGCATTACAAATTTTTTGGGCAAACCAAGGATGCGCGATCCTACAGCCTTATGATATGGAAATGGGAGCGGGTACTTTTCACCCCGCCACGACACTGCATGTTTTAGGCCCTGAGGCATGGAATGTGGCATTTGTTCAGCCATCACGGCGTCCTACCGATGGTCGATATGGAGAGAACCCGAACCGCCTTCAGCGCTTTCATCAGTTTCAGGTGATTATGAAGCCTTCACCAGATAATGCTCAAGACCTTTGTTTGCAGAGTTTAAGAGCTATAGGCCTTTTTCCAGAAAAAAATGATATTCGTTTTGTAGAAGATGACTGGGAAAGTCCAACGTTGGGAGCTGCTGGACTTGGTTGGGAAGTTTGGTGTAATGGGTTAGAAGTTGTTCAGTTTACATATTTTCAACAGATGGGGGGCATCTCATGCAACCCTGTTTCCTTAGAGTTAACATATGGTTTAGAACGTTTATCTATGTTGCTGCAGGATAAAGATCATTTTGCTGACTTACAATGGAATATATCTCAAAAAGGTCATGAAGAAAAAGCACTTACCTATGGGGATATTTATCTCACATCGGAAAAAGAGTTTTCTATTTTTAATTTTGAAAAATCAAATGTAAAAATGCTTAGAAAGCAGTTTGAAGATTTTGAAAAAGAATGTGAATCTCTTTTGTTGTGCAAGCTTCCTATGCCAGCATATGAGTACTGTGTGAAGGCTAGTCATCTTTTTAATCTCTTGGATTCTAGAGGAGCTATTTCTGTTCTAGAAAGAGCGGCTTATATTAAGCGCATTAGGAATTTGGCTAGGGGATGTTGCGAATCTTGGCTTGAAAAGCGGCAAGAAAGTAGCTCTAAAAAAAATAAAAAACAGGGGTTTTAAATGGCTGATTTTTTGCTTGAACTTCTTATGGAAGAGATCCCCTCGCGATTTCAGGATATGGCATCTATACACCTAAAAAATAAATTAATAAAATCTTTGCAGGAAGAAAAACTATCTTTTAATTCTCTAGAAACCTATATAACACCCCGTCGTTTAGTAGCATATATTCAGGGTTTGCCAGAAAAGAAAAAAGATATTCAAGAACGACGAAAGGGCCCCCGGGTTGATGCGCCAGAAAAAGCTATAAAAGGTTTTCTAAAAAGTTTAAATTTAGAGTTAACAGATTGCAAACAAGAGACTATGCAAAAAGGGGTATTTTGGGTGGTAGATGTTTTACAAAAAGGAAAGCCAACGGCTTGTATTTTAGAGAACATCATTAAAGATATTTTAGAGACATTTTCTTGGCCAAAAAGCATGCGATGGGGAAATAAAATGGGGAAATGGATTCGCCCATTACGTAATATGATAGCCATCTTTGATGGTAAAGTTTTAGATATTGAGTGGAATGGTGTTAAATCATCTAACAAGACGCAAGGGCATCGCATTTTATTTCCTAATTTTTTTAAAGTAGACTCATGGAAATCTTATAAAGATGGCTTGCAAAAGCGACAGGTTATTTTAAATAAGAAAGATAAAATTGAAAGAATTTATAAAGGTATAGAGGCTTTGGCAAAGGAGTCTAATACGACTGTTTATAAGGCGGATAGACTAGTAAATGAAGTAGCAGGTCTTGTAGAATATCCGTGGTTTTTAAAAGGAACGTTTGATAAAAACTTTTTGAAACTTCCAGTAGAAGCTTTGGAAACAACCATGCGCGTCCATCAGCGGTATTTTTTGTTATATAAAGCGGGAAAACCATCCACTTCTTTTGTTGTTGTAACGAATATGCCAACAGATGATAAATATATAGAAAATACTATGCGGGAGGGTAATGAAAAGGTTTTAAAAGCACGTTTGGAAGATGCATCTTTTTATTGGAAACTAGATCAAAAAACAGCCCTTAGCGAATTTTCTTTAAAGTTAAAAGAACGTCTTTTCCATAAAGAGCTTGGTACAATGTGGCAAAAAAAAGAACGTTTAGAAAAATTGATTGTTTGTTCTTCTTTGTTAGATTATTTAAAAGAAAATAAAATTAACAAAGAAGAAGCACAGAAAGCTGCAGAATTATGTAAAGCTGATCTATGTACAGGCATGGTAGCTGAATTTCCGGAGCTTCAAGGTATAATGGGAGGATATTATGCGTGTTTGGAAGGATATTCAAAATTGATATCAAAAGCTATATCGGAGCATTATAGTCCAACAGGGACTGAAGAATTTTGTCCTGAAAAACCGTTAAGCGTCATTCTTAGCCTTGTGGATAAGATAGATACTTTATTGGGATTTTTTGCAATTGAACTTGAGCCAACAGGATCCAAAGATCCTTTTGCTTTACGTCGAGCTGCCTTGGGTCTTTTACGCCTTACTTTAAATAATGGCTTAGACTTTAACCTAAAGCCCCTTCTGGAAAAAGCTTATAGTCTTTATGTTGACCAAGGGTTGGTGAAAAAAGGTAATATTGAAACGTGTATGAAAAAAGTACAGACATTCCTAAGTGAGCGTTTGCGTTATTATTTCAAAGATAAAGGGCACAATCATAAAGTAATAGAAGGTGTTTTAGCTAAGGGTTCACAACACTCTATAGTGCGAGTAGAAGCAGACTTAAAAGCGATAGAAAATTTTTTAAAAACAGAAAAAGGAGCTCTTTTATTGCAAAATTATCGCCGTGTTAGCAATATTTTGCGAGCAAAAAAACATAAGGTAGCATCAAATTTTTGGCAAGAAGATAAACTTGGAGAGAAAGCAGAAAAAGAACTTTTGTCTGCTGTGAAAAATTTTGAACAAGAAGCCAAAGAAGATCAAACAATAGAGCAACAATTAGATAGTTTAACATTTCTACAAAAACCAATTGATCAGTTTTTTGAAGATATTTTGGTGAATGATCCTGATGAAGATAAAAAGAATAATAGATTTCTTCTTCTTGCTAAAGTACAAAGAGCCTTTGATAAAAATCTCTCTTTTTCCTCTTTAGTTGGATAGAGTGAAAAACTTTGTTGTAAATATTATGGCCCTGTTACAAAAAATAAAATGACTATGCTACCCTTAGGCATTGAGATAATGCGTATGTTTAAGAAAGGTCAACTATTTCCATGGATGCATAAAAAAAATGTCATGGAAAAACCCGTATTATTAATCAAACTTTCGGTATTTATACGAGTTAAACAACTCTAAATAACGAGACCTTTTTATCTAATTTTATTTTTTCAACAGGGCCATTTTTTGTAACATAGCCGTAGAGAGACTCCTTTCTGTAATAGATCAAAGTTATGAGAAAATATAAAAGAGAGTTTTATAAAGAACGATCTACAATTCCCAACCTTTTCAGCAACTTTTCCCGAGAAAGCATGTAGTCCATACGTTGAAGAATCTTCTTTCTAGAGGTTCCTGCCCAAGAAGGAAAATAAGGTGAAGAGGAAGCTTCAAAACCGCTTTTTTTCATAGCTTTGCATGATTTTTCGTTATCTGGATGCACCGTTGCGTAAATACCTTGAACTTCTTTTAGAAGAGGCCTCAGGAAAAACTTTCCATAAGCC
>JAJRRM010000044.1 GCA_024279475.1 Alphaproteobacteria bacterium
ATATAGGTGCAAATTATCCTATTTAAAGGGCCCTTACCTCTAATACTTCAGGTATATAATACTTTAACATCTTTTCAATGCCTGATTTTAACGTCATAGTTGAGCTAGGGCAACCTGAACACGCACCTTTTAGCTTAGTAGTATAATAGGGGCTCTGTTACAAAAACTCAATGATCGAGAAATTTATAGAAATTCTATTTTATAAATACTAGGTTTGCTGCAGCTTACAGATTTTGAAATAGGATCGTAAATAGGTTAAAAATTGTCAGATATATTAAAATGATAGCATTTTTATATTTGTACTATTTTTTTATATTTTTTCCACCAGCTAATCCAGACAAGATAGCGCCAAATAAGAGCTGATTGTCCTGAGCTAAGTTTTCTTGGCATATTACACCAAGCAAGCTGCATAACTGCAGTATCTATAAAAGGAACATCCTTCCCCTTAAGCATAATATCTTCACACCAAGATTTAAGACCTTCTTTTAACCATATTTCTAAAGGCAACCCAAAGCCTATCTTTGGCCTTTCAAAATAAGATTTAGGAACATATTTTTCCAATGTCTTCCGTAATATATACTTTCCTCTGCCCTCTTTTATTTTATAAGCTGTTGGAAGTTGAAGGCCAAACTCTACCACTCGATGATCCAAGAACGGTGCACGTCCTTCTAAAGAATATGCCATAGTGGCTCTATCTACTTTAGTTAAAATATCACCTGGCAGGTATGTGGAAAGATCTTGTAATTGAAAATTTTTAACACTATCAAATTCTTTACTTCTACTTGTTAGGAGTATTTTTTCTCTCAGGTCTCTAAACATTTCTGGAGGAATATCAATTTGTACACATCGCTGATAAAATTCATCTAAACTTTTGGCACTTAGAACATGATTTAACCGCTTAAAACGCTCAGGCCTGAATCTCATTTTAGCCTTACTAGGTAAGAGGTTTAGGATAGTATCATTCTCTAAAATTTTTTGAGAGAGCTGCAGTGTAGCACTCAACCCTTTCCGTAAAAACTTAGGTGTTTTAAACCATTTTTCCAAATAATCATTAGCAAAAACATACCGATTATATCCTGCAAAAACTTCATCTCCTCCATCGCCTGACATAACGACAGTAACCTCCTTAGCCGCTAATTCTGCCACCTTTAAAGTTGGCAATTGAGAGGCGTCTCCAAATGGCTCATCATATGTATTGATAAGCTTATCAAACAAACCAGGTACGTCTGACTCCTTTAAAGAAATCGTCTGATGATCTGTCTTTAACCACTTTGCCGTTTCTTCAGCAAAAGGCGTTTCATCATAACCCGGAGCATCAAACCCTACACTAAACGTCTTAATCGGTTGTTTGCGATCCTTTTGCATAAAAGCTGTTACCATGGTTGAGTCAATACCTCCAGATAAGAAGCAACCAATAGGGACATCAGTAATACTACGAGACTCTACTGCATTGGCAAACAATTGCTCAAAATATTCCTGCGTTTTTTCAAAACTATGGAAATGGTATGATTTTTCTTTTTTTAGACAATCCTCTGGCTGCCAATATGCTTTTGTACTTGTGGTTAGTTTATTTTCTAATACTTGTATGGTTACAATATGCCCTGGCAATAATTTTCTTATATCTTGAAAAATTGTTTTCCCTTCTGGTACATAGCCATAAGAGAAATAGTGATTTAATGATTGTTTATCAATATGTTGCATAAAATTAGGGTACGCCATTAATGCTTTTAACTCTGAGCCAAACAATAGATCTCCTTGAAAGAGTCCCCAATAGACTGGCTTTTCTCCTAATCGATCGCGGACTAAATGCAAGCATTGTTCTTTATTATCCCAAAGGGCAAATCCAAACATGCCATTGATTTTCCCCAAGGCTTTTTCAAGCCCCTCTTGTGAAATTAATTCTATAAAAACTTCTGTATCTGAAGTACTTTTAAAGGACACACCTTTTTTCTCTAAAGATTTTCTTAGCTCTTTAAAATTATAGATTTCACCATTATAAACAAGAGAATATCGACCATCTTGACTGTGCATTGGCTGGTGTCCTTTAGAGGACAAATCTATAATTGAGAGCCGACGATGCCCCAATGCAAGACCTTTTTTTTGTAAAAACCACATACCTTCATCATCTGGTCCACGGTGCACAATTTTATTTAGCATAGGCGCTAAAAGATTTTTTAAGTCCCTTTCTTTTTTATCTGGAGCCCTCCAAAATCCTGTTATACCACACATTTTTTCTACCTTTTACCCTTCAGAAATAATAACATCTTCTATAAACATTTTTACTTTTTCATATCCCATCCAAACATCTTTACGCAAGGTACCTATGATATCGATCGTTTTATTCTGTGAGCTTAGCAACAAGTCCCCCAAAGGAGTATCTACAGACCTAAATGCCATAGCATCTACATACCCTTTTTCATTTTTTATGAAACGACACTTAATATGGTCTTTTCCTACAATATCAACAAAGCCTAAACGTGCCTGACGAAACCGAAATTTTGGCATAGGATTTCCCATGCCAAATGGCGCTAGATGTTCTAAGTTTTCTACCAAGTTCATTGTTACACCATCCATGCTTAAATCTATATCGTAGTTATATAGGAGTTCATTACTCTGAATATGTGATTGCATATGATTATCTAGAAAGTCTGAAAATCCCGATTGGTTTTCCTTATTCAAAATAAAACCTACGGCCATAGGATGCCCTCCCCCTTGATCAACAAGCCCTTTATGGCGGGCTTTATGAATCAATGAACCAAAATCTATCCCTTCAATAGAACGACCTGATCCCTTTCCTATATTTTGTTCGTCGTAGCTAATAACCGCTGCTGGGCGCTTATATTTTTCTTTCAAGCGACTTGCTACAATGCCAATCACACCTGGATGCCAACCCATACCACCGGTAATAATACAACTACGCTCATATAGCTTATTATCTTCAACTTGAAGAATAGCTGCTTCTAAAACTTTCGCCTCAATTTCTTGACGCTCTTGGTTATAATCATTAAGTTCTTGCGCTATTTCTTGTGCTTCTTGAAGATCCTGCGTAGAAAGAAGTCTTGTTCCAAGATCTGCCCGCCCCACACGACCACCAGCATTAATCCGCGGACCAAGAACAAATCCTAAGTGATAAGCATCTGGCGCTTGAGTAAGGTTTGCCACATCACATAAGGCACTTAATCCAACATTCAGACGCTTACGAAGTATTTTCACACCTTGAGAGACAAGTGCTCGATTCAAACCAACCAATTTAACAACATCTGCTACTGTACCCACAGCTACTATATCCAATAGCAAACGTAAATCTGGTTCTTTCTTATCTTTATAAAACCCTTCTTCCCGGAGTGTTTTATTCAAGGCAACAATTAGCATAAAGCTCAACCCCACTGCTGCTAGATTTTGCAAGCTTGGCGTTGGGTAATCAAGTCTGCATGGATTTACCAACGCCTCAACTTCTGGTAGTTTTGCCTCAGCTTTATGATGATCCACAATAAGACACTCCAGACCCATTTCTTTAGCCGCTTCGAAAACATCAAATGCCGTAGTTCCACAATCTACGGTAATGATCACCTTATGCCCCTGATTTGCTAGCATCTTAAAAGCCGTTATATTGGGACCATACCCCTCTTTTATACGATCTGGTATATAGATCGTTACATCTTCTCCTATTGCTCGAAAAAAAATTTTTAAGACAGCTGTAGAAGTTGCTCCATCCACATCATAGTCCCCAAAGATAGCAATTTTTTCCTTAGCTCTCATAGCCTGCAAAAGTCGCCTAACAGCCTTATCCATGTCCTTCAGAATAAAAGGATCTGGCATAGATGTTTTCAAATTTGGTGCAAGAAAATACTTAGCTTCTATAGAATCATGAATGCCACGACTAGCTAAAATCTGCGTCACTATTGCTGGCATACTCAACTGTGTAGACAGAAAGGCACTTAAACGACCCTGTTCTTCTCGTTGTTGCCATTTACGGTCTGACACGCCTAAGTATATCTGTTCTATTATTTCGTTATGTTGTATTTTCATATTTTTTATCTTACTTACTATCTTAGTTGTAGAGAAATTTTTAATATCTGGGAAGGGTGCTAACTATAAAAAAAGAGCCTCGGCAAAAAGGCTCTTTTTTCGTATACATATCTGCATACTCAGATCTGGACAGCTAGCCTTTCGACTAACCAAAATAATAATAATAAAACTAAAAACAATGTTTCATAAAATACAGATTCGAATGTAGGGATTTAAAACTTAAAAATCAAGAGCTAAATTATATTTATATAGCTTTATAGAATTATGTATGGATAGCACGTTTATGCACAGCTAGAGCAGCTTCTTTCATTGCCTCACTAAACGTTGGATGCGCATGACATGTATAAGCTATGTCTTCTGCTGTTGCTTTAAATTCCATAGCCACTACAGCCTCTGAAATTAAAGATCCTGCCTCTTCTCCTAAAATATGAACACCCAAAATTTCATCCGTTTCTTTATGTGCAATAATTTTCACAAAGCCCTCTGCACTGCCCACAGTTTTTGATCGACTATTAGCTGCAAAAGGAAAAATTCCAATATTATACGGTGTGTGGCTTTTCTTAGCTTGCTCTTCTGTATATCCCACACAAGCCACTTCTGGGTGCGTAAAAATAACAGCTGGGAGTGTGATTGGATTTATTTTATGAAAATGCCCTGAATGAAGACCTTCCACAACAGCTACACCCTCTTCTTCTGCCTTGTATGCCAACATTGCTCCACCAATCACATCCCCTATCGCATAAATATGAGACTGAGACGTCATGCATTTTTTGTCTACTTTTATGAACCCCTTATCATCCAAATCAACGCCTACTTTTTCTAAGTTCATATTTTCTGTAACAGGGCAACGACCAATAGAAATCATTATTTTAGGAGCTTTTAAATCTTGCCTCTTTTGAGTTTTTCTATCTTCTATGGTAAGGGTTACTGAAGTTTTATTTTTTTTAATACCCATCACTTTTGTATTAAGCATAAAGTTAATACCTTGCTTTTTTAAAAGTTTTAACAAATCATCTCGAACAGCTTTATCCATATTTGGAACTATACTATCTGTGTATTCAATAATAGTAACCCTCGCCCCAAGACGAGACCATACAGACCCCATCTCTACACCTATATAACCTCCCCCTACAATCAACAACTCTTTTGGAGCTTCTTTTAGTTCTAAACATCCTGTAGAAGAAAGGATTTTTTCCTCATCAAAAGGCATTGATTCAAAAGGAATAGGGGTCGATCCCGTCGCTATTAGAAAATTTCTTGCCGTAATATCGTGAAATTTTTCACCTTCTGTTACAGTGAGAGTCCGCGCGTCTTTAAAAGACGCTTTTCCTGACATGTATTCCACCTTATTTTTCTTTAAAAGAAACTCTACACCTTTAATCAATACTTTAACGTTCTCTTGTTTTGTCTTTTGCATAGTTGGAATATCAATAGAAATGTTTTCTGCTGTAATGCCCCAGTTTTGTTGCTTACCTATTTCCCTATACATATGAGAAGCGTGCAATAATGCCTTAGAGGGAATACACCCTACATTCAAGCAAGCACCACCTACTCCACCTTTAGCTTTGTCTATGCAAACAACTTTCATTCCCAATTGCCTAGCTCTTATAGCGGCTACATAGCCCCCTGGTCCAGCTCCAATAATTGCTAAATCATACATATTTTTACCCTTTATTATTAGTTTAAGAGTACTCAGATTTTTATTACTTTGCAATATTTTCTACTGCCCCTAAATAGGATGTTTATTATGATCTTAGATAGCTCTCTATACTTTCAAAGAAGTTAGGCATCTATCCCCTACTAAAAGCTTTCTGAACTCCTTCTGGAAAATTTATGACTAAAATTATCTATAAGCTCCTAAGTCTAATATTCAACATGATTGAATATACTAATCCATCCTATAAGTTCTGTACGGATTTCTTTGAGGGGGAGAAGATGTTAAATAGATTATCCTAAAAAACCACCTATTTGCGTATTCCATAGCTTTTTATATAACTTACAATCTTTAAGAAGGTTCTTATGTATACCATCTCCTATTATCCTTCCTTTATCAAAAACAAGGATGCGATCCATATGTAAAAGAGTAGAAAGTCGATGAGCTATAACAATAGTAGTTTTACCTTGCATTAATTCCCAAAATCTCTCTTGAATCATAGCTTCAGTAACTGAATCAAGTTGCGATGTAGCTTCATCAAGAATTAATAAGGGAGCATTTTTGAGAATTGCACGCGCAATTGCTACACGCTGACGTTGACCACCTGAAAGTTTTATACCACGTTCACCAACTAGAGAGTCATAACCTTGAGGTAACTGTATGATAAACTCATGAGCATGAGCTTTTTTAGCAGCTAAGATAACTTCTTCATCCGTTGAATCAATTCTACCATAGCGAATATTATCCATCAGACTTCTATTAAATAATGATGGATCTTGGGGGATCATAGAAATATTCTGATGTAAAGAATCCTGAGTAACTTTCTCTATATTTTGATTATCAATAAAAATATTACCTTCTGTTACGTCATACAACCGTAAAATAAGATTTACGAAAGTTGATTTTCCGCAACCAGAATAGCCAACTAACCCTACTTTTTGCCCAGCTTTAATATTAATAGACTTATTTTGGAAAAGAGTCTTTGTTCCTTTGTAATGGAACTTAACATTATCGAATCTTATTTGTCCTTTATTGCATTCAAGAGGCTTAGCATCTGGTTTATCTTGGATTTCTATTGGTGCCATTAGAGCTGCTAAGCTTTGCTTGCACTTTCCAACTAATCTATTGAATTCATCAACTTCTGACATAGTAAACCACGTCATATGTCCTGTTTCCATAGAAAGGATAATAATTAGAGCAAAATCACCTATAGTTACTAAATTTTTGCTATAAAGGTACACTAGAAAGTAAGAAGATAGTGCCATCATTATGGCTATTAATCCTCCTTGAATAAAATTCATTATAAGAGCATAAAAATATGTATCCCGATAAGCTTTTTTTTGTTTATTCAAGAAGGGTACGAACCTTAATTTTTCATAAGATTTTCTAGAAAATATTCTTATATTACTCTGATTTGACACTGCATCAACCAATTCACCTATAACGATTGATTCTGCTAAAGCTTGCTTATCAGATAAATAAACAAGCTTTTTTGACATTATAATAACGACGCCTGCAAAAAATATAAACCAAATTATTAATATAAGAGAAAATATAGGATTTACAAAATATGTAGATATAAAAGCAGTTAATAACAAGGAAGCTACTCTTAATAAGTAAGGAACACTCCTGGTCGTAATTTTTTCTATACACTCTGCTAGATTAATAATTTGTTTAGATATTGTTCCTGACAAATTATCCTGAAAAAATTGTTGAGATTTTTCAAAGATATAATCCATCAATTTCTCTATAATATGATTAATAATCACGGGGCCATATTTACAGCGAATATAAATAATTCCTTTCCATGTAAAATTATTAAATAGGATAAAATTCATAACAATAAAACTTACAGGAAGTAAAACAGCTGATATATCTTCACCTTGTGCTTGTGGAAGAATATCTATTATGTTCTTAAGCAAAATACTGTTGAAAGTCTTGTAAAATCCAGAAAAGATAGCAAGGCAAGAAAAGACCACGACTATTACTTTGTATGGCCTTAAAAAATACCAAATAAATGAATATAGATTTCTTGGAAGAGAATTTTTCATTTATTCATAGCAATGGAATAAGGTTTCTTCATACTGAAAATAAGGCCAGTCTTTTTGTTGCCAATTCTATTTCTTTATACCATTCATGAACTATAAATCTTTCCTTTATAGCCCATAATAAACAAATATATGGGCCATAACAATGTTTTTATACATCAGTTTCTAATATTTTTTATTAATGAAAAGTAGAATAAGTGTACTAAACTCAATAAGTATAGAATGACTTTGAGGTTGAAGGCCTCGTGTGGTCCCTTTGCAAAAAATAATATTGGATAAGAAGATCTTGTTATTTAGGACTGTTTAACTGGTATAAATACCGAAAGTTTGATTAATAAGATGTACTTCTCCCATGACACTTTTTTTATTCATTCATAGCAATAGTTGACCTTTCTTAAACATACGCATTATCTCAAAGCCTTTAAGGATGGCATAAGCTGTTTTCATTGATTTAAAACCCAGTGCTGTCTTCATTAAACGTTTGAGCTTTCCGTGATCTGATTCAACACCCCTCTCCAACATCATTTATTCAAGATCCCGGTAGCTAATACCGTACTTACAGTACCAACGGACACACCCTAAGATGATTTTTCTTTGATAATATTTTCCTTTAAAATCATTCATGAAGATATCCTCTTGCATTTATACTTTCAGAGAGAGATCTCATCAGATTACTTTATTTTTTACAACAAAGCCTTTTTTTCTGCTTATTCTACGGTGGCCCATTAACCCCTGAGGATCTATCGGTGGAGCCCCTCTATAGCCATCGAGAAAATCATTACCAACAGTCGTTAAGTTAGCAAGACCAGATAAATCTATTGTTGTAAGACTGCTACAGAGAGAGAAAAAATCATTACCAACAGTCATTACGTTAGCTAAAGGAGATAAATCTACTGTCGTGAGACCACTACATCCCAAGAGAAAGTTATTACCAACAGTCGTTAAGTTAGCTAAAGGGGATAAATCTACTATCAGAAGAGCAGTGCAACCACAGAGAAAACTATCACCAACAGCAGTTAGATTATGTCGTGTATTTGAAAAATCTAGATGAAAAACACTTTCTGGAAGCTGATAGCTGCGTATATGAAGTGTTTCTTGGAGAGCATCTATAAGAAGTGTCTTCTGGGGGTTAGCCGCAAAATAAACACCAAGTGTTTTCTTGTTTTCTTCCAGTATATCTTCCCCTAGGACAATATAGGTGGCTTTTATGTATAGCTGCCTCGGCAAGAGAAGTATACTCCAAGGCGATGCTCTCTTGCAATACAGCAAGATGTTCCTTCATATGTGTTTGAAATGCTGCTATCTGATCCTCTGTTCCAAAGACACGATAGCTTGCATATTTGTGATGAAGGCCTGGCAGAAAAGCGGTATTTTCTCCCTCAAACTCGGTTGGGAGAAACTCTATAAAAGAACGCTGCACAAGACCTGGTCTAACTCTTGCAACATCTACAAAGGTTTTATAAAGATCTCCCTTTATAGAAGCTACTGTTAGTTTGCCTGTTAGTATCGTTGCCAAGGCCATTTCCATCACCAAAGTGCGTGCCAAGCAAGCTGTGTGATGTAAATAACCATTGTTGGGACCAAAGACTACTGTCTGCTCTCTCATACCCATTATATTTGTTAAGAAAGACATAGGAGATGCTATAGCTTCTCCAGGGCTTTCTCCCCGCTTTAAGTACTCTGAAAGAGAACTCTTTGCTGTTAAGTGTATAGAAGCAGGACTTTCAACAGCTACCTCGCTACCACCTGATGAATCTTTTTTTCCACCACCACCACCACCTCTCGATGAAAGCGGCGGGGTTTTGTCATCTCTCATTTCCCCCTCGCTTAACATAGCGTGGCTTACTGAAGAGACAAGTATCATAAGTGAAGAAAATAAAGAGAGTTTTTTAAACATTATAAAATCCTAATAAATGTAGTTATGTAAACTATATGTATCGTTCTGCAGCTCTGTCAGAATTATAGAGGAGTTACTTCTAAAATTTCAAGGGAAATATCCTAATGATATTGTTGAATCAGATTATCTTATTTTTTGCGACAGAGCCCTTTTTTCTGCTTATTCTACAGGTGGCCCATTAACCCCTGAGGATCTATCGGTGTAACCCCTCTATAGCCATCGAGAAAACCCGCACCAACAGTCGTTACGTTAGCTAAAGGGGTTAAATCTAATGTCATAAGATGGATACACCCATCAAGAAAATAATTATCAATATTCGTTATGCTGGTAAGATCAGATAAGTCTACGGCTATAAGACCACTACAGTGAAAGAGAAAAAAATTACCAACAGTCGTTACTCTAGCTAAAGGGGATAAGTCTACTGTCGTAAGAGCCTTACAACAGGAAAGAAAATAATTACCAATATTCGTTACTCTAGCTAAAGAGGTTAAATCTACTGTGGTAAGATATTTACATCTAGAGAGAAAGTAATCACCAACAGTCGTTAAATTATGTCGTGTGTTTGAAAAAACTAGATGAGAAACGTTTTTTGGAAGCTCATAGCTTTCTATATTAAGTGTTTCTCGGAGAGAGTCTATAAGAAGTGTCTTCTCTCGGTTAGCAGCAAAGTAAGCATCAAGTGCTGCCTTTTTTTCTGCCAGTCTACCTTCTCTTATGACAATATAGGTGGCTTTTGTGTTGATATGCGCCTCTTCAAGGGAAGTATATTCTAGGGAGATCATTTCTTGCAAGACAGCAAGCTGTCCATTCATATGTGTTTGAAATGCTGCTATCTGTTCCTCTGTTCCAAAGATACAATAGCTTGCATACTTATGATTAAGACCTGGCAGAAAAGCGGCATTGCCTCCCTCAAACTCGGTTGGTAGAAACTCTATAAAAGAACGCTGTACAAGACCTGGTCTAGCTCTTGCAACATCTACGAGAGTCTTATAAAGATCTCCCTTTATAGAAGCTACTGTTATTTTTCCTGTTAGTATCGTTGCCAAGGCTATTTCCATCACCAAAGTACGTGCTAGGAAAACTGTGTGATATAAATAATCACTGCAAGGACCAAAGACGACTGTCTGCTCTCTCATACCCATTATATCAGTTAAGAAAGACATAGGAGATGCTATAGCTTCTCCAGGGCTTTCTCCCCGCTTTAAGTACGCTGAAAGATACTCTTTCTCTGTTAAGTGCATAGCATCACGGTCGCCTCTAGACATTCCTGCTAGGTGTGCTCTTTGACGAGGCGTAAGAAAACCCGCTATCTCTCCTCTAAGGGCAGCTTCCAGTTTGTTAAACTGAGGAAAAGTATTATCTCTTCTAACAGCTTTTTCACCACCACCACCTGATGAAGCTTTTTTACCTTCTCCTCTCAATGAAAGCGGAGCGTCTGGCTTTTCATCTTCATCATCTGGATTTACAGCATAAGTAAAGGGTGAGGAAAGCACCATGATTGAGGCAATTAACATGAGTTTTTTAAACATTATAAAATCCTAATAACTGTAAGTATATAAAATATCTGTATTGTTTAGTAGACTATATAGGCGTTACTTCTTAAATTTTAAGGGGAAAATATTATGCCGAGGCGTATTTTTTTCTTCTTATTCTACAAGGGCCTTCATTAACCCATGAGGATCTATTGGTGTAGCTCCTGTATATCCAGAGAGAAAATCCTTACCAACAGTCCTTAAGTTAGAAAGACCAGATAAATCTACTTCCGTAAGATTATTAGATCCACAGAGAGAATAATCACCAACAATCGTTACGTTAGCAAGACCAGATAAATCTACCTCTGTAGGATCCCCACAGAGAAAATTATTGCCAATAGTTCTTACGCTAGCAAGACTAGATAAATCTACTGTCTTAAGATGCATACAGTTACGGAGAAAATTATCACCAACAATCGTTACGTTAGCAAGGCCAAATAAATCTACTATCGTAAAACCCCAACATTGAGAGAGAAAATCATTACCAACAGTCGTTATGTTAGAAAGACCAGATAAATCTACTGTGGTAACACCACTACCACGGAGAAAGTCATTAGCAACAGTCGTTAAATTATGTCGTGTGTTTGAAAAGGCTAGATGAGAAACGTTTTCTGGAATCTGATATTTACTCATCTGAAGTGTTTCGTAGAGAGCATCTATAAGAAGTGTTTTCTTTGGGTTAGCAGCAAAATAAGTACCAAGAAATACCCTGTTTTCTGCCAGTCTATCTTCCCCTATGACAATATAGTTAGCTTTTGTGTTTATAGGGGTCTCTTCAAGGGAAGTATACTCTCTTGCAGCATAGCAAGTTGCCCATTCATATGTGTTTGAAATGTTGCAATCTGATCCTCTGTTCCAAAGACACGATAGCTTGCATACTTGTGATGAAGGCCTGGCAGAAAAGCGGTATTGCTTCCCTCAAACGCGGTTGGTAGAAGATCTATAAAAGAACACTGTTACAAGTCCTGCTCTCACTCTTGCTATATCTACGAGGGTCTTATAAAAACCTCCCTTTGCAGAAGCTACAGTTAGTTTTCCTGTTAGCATCGTTGCCAAGGCCATTTTCATCACTTCAGTACGTTCTAGATGTGCTGTATGATATAAATAATCATTTCCAGGACCAAAGACGACTGTCTTCTCTCTCATACCCATTATATTAGTTAAGAAAGACATAGGAGATGCTATAGATTCTCCAGGTCTTTCTCCCCGCATTAAGTACGCTGAAAGATACTCTTTTTCTGTTAAGTGCATAGCATCACGGTTGCCTCTAGACATTCCTGCTAGATGTGCTCTTTGACAAGGTTCAAGAAAGCTTGCTACCTGTCCTTTAAGAGCCGCTTCCAGTTTATTAAATTGAGGGAAAGTATCCGCTCTAGCTCCCTTTTCACTACCACCCTCTCCTGATGAATCTTCTTTACCTCCTCCTCTCTCCAAAAGCGAAGGTTTACTGTCATTACCCTCTTTTTCCTCGCCAAACATAGCGTGGCTTACTGAAGAAGCAACCATCATAATTAATACAATGAACATGCGTTTTTTAAACATGATAAAATCCTAATAAAGGTAGGTATTAAAATATATATATATCGTTCGGCAGTTCTAATAATACTATATAGAAATTGAGGCCTTGTTGCAAAAAATATCATATTCTAATGAGATAGATATCCGAAATTATAAATAATAGGATATTTTATGAGTGATTTTAAATGGCAACATTTTCGAGGAAAAATTATACTAGGATATTTCATAAAGAAAGATTTATCCTCTTTAATTCCTTCCTATATAGACCGCTAAAAATTATTTAAATGATCCTACCTTGGAGAAACTCAGACATTAAACAAAAGCTTCTTCCCAGGTACCCGAGGTGCTGGAGCGAGAATATTCTGTAGAACGATTTTCGAAGAAATTAGTATGTTCTATAGCATTAATCATATCATCCATCCATGGCAGAGGATTTTCTTTTTCTTCAAATATTTCTTCCAGGCCCAACTGCTCTAAACGACGATTCGCAATATAGCGAATATAGCTCTTCACATCTTGTGCGCTAAGACCTTCCACAGAACCTAGTTCAAAAGCAAGTTCAATAAATGCGTCTTCTAAAACAACAATTTGGCGACAAACTTCTTGGATTTCCCCCTTAAATTCATCAGTCCAAACTTCAGGATTTTCTTGAAGAAAAGCTTTAAAAAGACGGATAATGGATTGTGTGTGAAGTGTTTCATCTCGGACAGACCAAGAAACAATTTGCCCCATGCCTTTCATCTTGTTAAAGCGCGGGAAGTTCATAAGCATTGCAAAAGAAGCAAAAAGTTGAAGACCTTCCGTAAAAGCCCCAAAAACAGCTAGAGTCATAGCTATATCTTTTGGCGACTTTCCTTTAAAGTTTTGTAAATATTCCCATTTATCATTCATCTCTTTATATTTCATAAACGCTTGATATTCCACTTCTGGCATACCTATTGTATCGAGCAAATGCGAGTAGGCAGCAATATGAATTGTTTCCGTATTAGAAAAAGCCGCTAACATCATTTTTATTTCTGTTGGTTTAAAGAGGCTGCCATAATACTGCATGTAGCAATCATTTACCTCCACATCAGCTTGAGTAAAAAAACGAAATATCTGTGTAAGCAACTGTCGCTCAGGCGCTGTAAGGTTCTGGTGCCAATCTTTCACATCGTCAGCCAAAGGAACTTCATCTGGCAGCCAATGTATGCGCTGCTGTGTTATCCATGCATCGTACGCCCAAGGATAATGAAAAGGTTTATACACAGGATTTGGGGTAAGAAGACGGCAAGGTGATTTTTTTGACATAAATTTATTCCTTATAAAAAAATTCTCTTATTATTGACACGAAAGACATTCGTCATAATTTTGATTAATAGGTACAGTTTCAGCTTTGATAGAAGGGTCCGTATTTTGGATACTTTCTGCACGTTGAATAGATAAAGAGCGAGCATAATACAAACTTTTCAATCCACGTTCCCACGCCATTTTATGAATTTGATGAAGATTTCTTTTGCTAATAGTTGGCTCAAGAAAAAGATTTACAGACTGCGCTTGGCAAATATAGGGTTGTCTATCAGCCGCCAAGCTTACCACCCAACGTTGATCTAATTCAAATGCTGTTTTAAATACATTTTTTTCATGTATTGAGAGAAAGTCTAAATGTTGTACAGACCCCTGATGATGAATAATAGAGGACCAAATATGTTTTTTATCTTGGCCTTTTTCTTTAAGAAGTGTTCTCAAGTGCTTATTTTTTACAGGGAAAGAACCAGAAAGCGTTTTATGTGTGTAAGCATTCGCTGCATAAGGCTCGATGCCTGGTGAGCTTTCTCCACAAATAATAGAAATAGAAGCTGTAGGTGCAATAGCTAGCTTATTAGAAAATCGCTCCATGATACCACATTCTTTTGCATCAGGGCAGGCCCCTTTTTCTAGAGCTAATTTCTTAGAAGCTTTATTAGCATTCTGGCGAATATGTTTGAATATTTTATTGTTCCAAGTTCTAGCCATGACACTTTCAAATGGCACATTCTTTTTTTGCAAGAAAGAATGGAAGCCCATAACACCTAATCCCACAGACCTTTCACGTTGTGCTGCATAAATTGCCCGATCCATAGATTTAGGTGCCCGAGAAATAAAATCTTCTAATACATTATCCAAGAAGCGCAAACAATCCTCTACAATAAGAGGATCACTTTCCCATTCTTGAAATTTTTCAATATTAAGAGAAGAAAGACAACAAACAGCAGTACGTTCATTTCCCAGATGATCGATGCCTGTAGGTAGTGTTATTTCGCTGCAAAGATTAGAGGTTTTAACTTTCAAACCCAGTTTTTTTTGAATCTCTGGCTGACCATTTTGTACATGATCAATGAACAAGCAGTACGGTTCCCCTGTTTCCATGCGAGAAGTTAAGAGGCGAATCCAAAGCCCTCGTGCATCTACTTCGCGGATAACACTTTTATCTTTCGGACTTCTAAGAGCCCACGGTTCATTCCTTTCAACAGCTTCCATAAAAGCATTAGAAATAGATATACCATGGTGTGTATTAAGAGCTTTTCTATTGTGATCCCCTCCTGTTGGTCGACGAATTTCAATGAATTCTTCTATTTCTGGGTGGTCTATGGGTAAGTAAATAGCTGCAGAACCACGACGAAGAGACCCCTGTGAGATTGCTAGCGTCATACTATCCATAACTTTCATAAAGGGAATAACGCCTGAAGTTTCACCGTTCTTACCAATTTTCTCACCTATAGAGCGCAAGTTTCCCCAGTAACTACCAATACCGCCACCCTTTGACGCAAGCCAGACATTTTCATTCCATAAATCAACAATACCCTCAAGACTATCAGAAGCTTCATTCAAGAAGCAAGAAATAGGAAGCCCTCTGGTTGTTCCACCATTTGATAAAATTGGTGTTGATGGCATAAACCAAAATTTAGACATATAGGTAAAAAGGCGATTAGCATGCTCTATATTATCGCTATAAGCCTCTGCCACACGCCAAAATAAATCACTATACGTTTCTCCTTCAAGCAAATACCTATTTTGTAGAACAGACTTACTAAAAGGAGTCAAATTTGTTTCAAAAATTTCTTTTGAGGTATCTTTCTTAGTGTTTACTTGCATGTCAATATTCCTAATATATTTGGTAGATGCCGTGGTGAGTAAAAAAACAAACAGTATTTTCTTCTCTTCCCTCAGAAGCACCCGAGTGATTCAATTTTCTTTGTGGCAGGTTTTCTGGCTTACAATTATTATTTCTATCCTTCTCTAATATTGCTCTTAATACCTCTAGAAAAAAACAATTGTTTACAGTTACGGGGAGTAGCTCCGGCATTAAAAATAATATTTATATTGCTTTTTTACCGGATTCCCTTTTGATCTCTCTACGAGAACCACATCTAAATACATACTATATGTTGTGGATTTATGCGTCAATAGACACTATATGTAGTGTTTGTGCTAATATGCTATATATGCAATAAAAACAATGAAATAAAATTTCAAAAAAATTAAATATTTTTTGTAGGCTTGTTTTTGTTTTTTTCACAGCGCCGTATCGTCTATTTTAGAACTTTCTGAAAAAGCCTCTCAAACAAAGGTTTTTTACAATTAAGCTGAAATAAAAAACAGAAGATACCTTCATAATATTTTTACTAAAAAATATAAGGCTTCTCTACAAGAGGAATTTTTTTGATATGTGCTGCAGTATTTTCTTATTCAAAAATTTATATTTTGTTGCTCTTTTTTTCTAAAAAAGCCCTCCAAAAATTCATACCTTGTTGCATAGGAAATTTTGTATTTTGATTTACCAAAATAATGATACCACTCTCTTGCGATGGCATATATCCTATAAACGTACGAATACCCCCAATAAACCCACCATGAAATATAAGATCTTTTCCTTTATGGTCTTTTGACCTAAGCCTTCTCCAGCCAAGCCCGTAGTATGACTCCAATCTATCGACTGAAACAGGGAAGTTAATTTTTCCTTTCCATTTTTCTATGTATTTAGTGGCTATATAGGGTTTGGAGAATTGAGAAGCCACTTCTTGAGAAAGAATATCTGGTCGATGGCCCATTTGTATTTTTAATATTTCAATAAGTCCATTCAAGGAGGCAAAAATGCCCCCGGCTGCAGGAACCGACTTAGGATAACACGGTGGAAATGGCATAAGTTTAGGGGCTGTTACAACATTTGCGTTCTTATCCATTTTTGTATTGTGTGGAAAAGCGATTTCCAATTTTGAGTTCATTTTCAACGTTTGAACGCCCACTAATCCTATAGATTTATTTAAAGAGGTTAGAATTGATGATAACGTCTTTTTCTGTAGGTGGAGAGCTTCTTCTACAAGGCTAAAAAAATATTACTATAAAAATGAGATTTCCCTAGCGTATAAGAGGGTTTCAGTTTTCCAAGCTTAAGCAATATTTCATTACGTAGCATCCCTTTTTCTATCATATAATTTCCCAAAAAACGATATCCTGTTGTATGGCTTAATAAATGCTTCCAACTTACTTTGTGTTTAAGATAAGGTATGTCCATTAGCTGTTCTAGATCTAGTTTTCCTGTTTCAACTAGCTGTGCCAAAGCAACAGCTGTCACGGCTTTTGATACAGATGCTAGGGGGGAAAAAGTAGAAGATGTAATTGGTTTCCCCCCTTTTTTACTATAGCCAAAAGTATCTTGATAAATAACTTTTCCCTTGTATAAGATAGCCATAGCCCCCCCTTGAAGATCTTTTTTGTCAATTTCCATTGATTTTATAAATTCCTGCAGGGGTATTTTTGATATCATTGGTTCACCATTTTGAGCTGGGTTAGCATAAGATACATTTATATAAAGATATCCCGCTATAAGAATTCCTATTATTTTTTTTATTTTACCCCTCCTTTTTCGAAAAGAATTTTTCTTGCCAACTATTTTTAAAATAAAAATTTCGTGAATTGATATATAAGCACATAGCAACCATTAGCCCTAAAGAAACCTTTAACCAAGTAATATCTTCACCAAAGATACTACAAGAAAGAAAAAGTGTTATGAACGGCGCTAGGTATAAAAAAGGAACAACTTTCTCTGATGCGTATGTTTTAAGGAGTTTTACCCAAATATATGTCGCTAACACGGACCCTAACAAAGAGGTAAAGAGAATACTTACGACCTCAACAAAAAGGGGCGTTTCCAGAAAATGTACGAGTTTATGAGTACCATTTAGGCACACTTCATAAACAGAAAAAAACAGAAAAGAGACACTTCCTATCCAAACAGTAAAGGAAAAATCCTGCTGACATTTTGATTTTTTAATAAAGCAAACACCCATACCCCATAAGAGCGCGGCAAAAATTGACATAAAAAAACCCGTAAATGAAAAGTATGGATTTGAGCTCTTTTGAGCAAGAAAAAAAACAGAACTAAAAGCGACAGATAGGCAAAACATATTTTTTACAGAAAATTTTTCTTTAAAGAAGACTGTGGAAAGGAGCACGGCAAAAAGGGGACTTAACTGAAAAATAATCATTTGTTCCCCGGGTAAAATGCCTAAAGTCAGCGCTGTTCCTAATAATAGGTAACACCCAAAATTCCAAGAGAGGGCTAATAAAACTATATTAATCCACCCTTTTTTAGGAAGTTTCACCATAAAAAGAAAAGGGACGACAAGAAGAAAACGAAGGGTATAGAAAGTAGAAACATCCAACGTTTGCAAAGCAGCCTTAACAAAAAGGGCATTGCACCCCCATACCGTAACACAAAATAGAACTGCTATAAGAGCCCCCAATGATAAGTTTTTTGGTAGAGAGTCATTGTTCATACTTTTTCATAACATAGCTCTTTCTTTTTTTCAACTTCAGTGTGCAAGCTAATTTCCATACTTTCCTCTGGCTTCTTCCCTTCCTCTGTACTACAAAAGAAGTTGTTTGAATAATCACTCACCAATAAGAAGGATTTATATGGGAAATATAATTAGATATATTACAGTTATCTTAGTTTGGGGAGCTACTTGGTATGCTATTAAGCTCCAGGTTTCCCTGGCTCCTGGTATTATCTCTATTCTTTATAGAACCACCCTTGCCACTGTTTTGTTGGTTGTCTGGTGTAAAATAAAAGGACTTTCCCTACGCTTTTCTCTTAAGAGCCATCTATTTCTATTCCTCTTGGGAGTATCTATGTTTTCCGTACATTATTTATTTATTTACGGTGCAGCAAAATATATTGTCTCAGGTGTTATAGCCGTTATTTTTTCCTGCACGAGCTTTTTAAACATTTTTAACAATTTTCTTTTCTTTCAGAAAAAACCTACTCCTGGCATTATATTTGGAACACTTGTTGGTGTTATTGGTCTCTGTCTTTTTTTCTGGCATGAGGTATCAATTATTGATCTACAAGGAAACAGCCTTATAGGCTTTATGCTTGCAGGTATGAGTGCCTTTGTCTTTTCACTAAGCGGGAGCATTAGCAAAAGAAATAATAATAGAAATTTCTCTATCCTTCCTTCTATGGCTGTGGGCATGGTCTATGGTGTTTTAATTATTATTATATATACACTCATTCACTCACAAAATCTAGTTTTTCCAGATAACCCTATTTACTGGGGGGCTCTCTTATATTTAGCAGTCCCTGGATCTATTATTGGATCGTTATGTTATTTGCAATTAATAAAAAATATTGGCCCTGAAATAGCTGGTTATACCACAATTTTATATCCTGTCGTAGCTCTTCTCATCTCCTGGAAATTTGAAAATTATCAATGGTCTTTAATGAATCTTCTTGGACTTTTTTTTATTATTTTAGGAAATATTGTACTCCTAAGAAGGAAAACCTTCTCTATTATAAGACATCAAAAAAAAAAGAACGCGGGGGCAAAAACTAAAAGAATCTGATGAACTATCTCTCTGATGTTTAAATAAAGCCCAGAAGAACAGTCAGAGAAGATGCTCGGCATAGATCCCAGTGCCATTATAAGTTATAGATATCCACCTCAAGAATAGTCATGAAAGCAAAAAAAAACAAAAATCTGATGAGATGAGTTTCCGGACACTTAAATTAGGAAGCTATATCTATGAATAATTTTAACTATTGATTTTCGGCTATTTATCGGCTATTTTAAGGCTATTATGTGGAAGCCAAAATATACAATAACTAACAAACTCCTGCGTACAATTAGAGAGATAGGAGAATCAATAGGGCAATTAAATGCCCATTCTCTATCAACAAATAATCTATCTAAACTAGAGCTAAATGCAAGAGAAATATCAACTTTTGCTTCAACAAGCATCGAAGGCAACCCCTTGCTTTTGACTGATGTTAGAAGAGTCTTAAAAACAAATAAAAAAAATATAAGAGATACAGAGCGAGAAATATTAAATTACAATGAAGCTCTAGAAAAATTATATAAAAAAGTGGAAGAAAAAAAATTTAAAATAAATACGACATCTCTAGAAGAAATACAGAAATCAGTCACTAACCAGCTTCTTGAAAATCCTGAAGACTGTGGAAATTTAAGAACTGCTCCTGTTCTTATAAGAAACCCTAGGAAAATTCACGAAGTAGTTTTCATTCCTCCTGATGCAAAAGATATAAAAAACCTAATGGATCAATTAATGGAGTTTATTAAAAAAAATATTGACAATATAGACCCAATAATACTATCTGGCATATTTCATAAACAGTGTGTCATTATACATCCATTTATAGATGGAAATGGTAGATCTACACGTTTATTTACCACTGGTTTATTAGGAACTATGGAGTTTAATTTGTTTAAAATATTTAGCTTCGAAAATTATTATAATAATAATATATCAAAATACTTTAAGGCTGTTGGTCTTGAGGGTGATTATTATGAGTTAAAAAATAGTATAGATTTTACATACTGGTTAGAATATTTTTCAGAGGGAATATTAGATGAATTAAAAAGAGTTATAAAAACAATTCCAAGTGTACAAAATTTATCAACTCATAGATTAGAGTCCCATCATTATAAAATAATAGATTTCATAAATGAAAAAGGAAGTATAACACAACGTGAGTATGCGAATATATCAACACGAAGTTTAGCTGCTAGAAAGTTAGATTTTGAAAAATTAAAATCTATAGGGCTTATTAAATCAAACAGTAGTGGACGCGGGATTTATTATACAAAGAATATATGATTATATGACTGATTTTAAGGATTTCTTTCTATCGTTTTGTAAAATAACAGCCCCCTTTTATCCATTATTATTTTTTGCAATGGAACCGATTTTTGGGATAAACTAAAGCAATTGAGAAGTATATTTCATACATCTCTTAGGATGTAACAGAATAGGGCTTAGATGTTTAAGAAACATCTGTTTTAAACAGTAAAAATGCTCAAATAAACGCATACCTATCCCCTTTGTTTTACATGTTTTACTTGATAAACATTGTAACTATCGTAAGTAGAAACTAAGAGGTTTAGAAATGTTTGGTGTAAGGCTACCGGAAAATTTACAAAATAGACTTGATACTTTGGCGCATAAAACTCATAGAAGTAAAAGCTTCTATGTAAGAGAAGCCTTAAGCAAGTATTTAGAAGACTTAGAAGACTATTATATAGCTGATATAGCTTGTAAAGAGCATATTGATTCTGGAGAAAAAACCAAAACTCTAGAAGAACTTGCCAAAGAGTTAGAGATTGACCTTGAAAACAAATAAGTGGTCCATAGAGTTTACATCTAAAGCTGAAAAAGAGCTTAAAAAACTCTCTAAAGAGGCACGAGAAGATATAGTAGTTTATTTTTATGAGCGTGTATCTAATCATGAAAATCCGCTTACTCTCTGCGAGCATCTTTCTGGCATCCATAAAAGTTTTTACAGGTTTAGAATAGGCACCTACAGAGCTATTTGCTCTATTCAGAATAATAAACTTTTGGTTACAGTTGTCTTAGTTTAGGGAGCTTCTTGGTGCTATTAAGCTCCCGATTTCCCTCCTAGTGCCTATCTACTCTTTATAGGATCCCTCTTTTCGCTGTTTTATTGGTTGTCTGGTGTAAAATAAAGGAACTTTCCCTACGTTTTTCTCTCAGGAGCCATCTATTTATATTCCTCTATTTATCGGCTATTTTAAGGCTATCCTGAGACAGATTTTTTATAGAAGAGTTCTCATAACAAAAAAGGGGCTGTCCCAGATAGCATAAAAAATATTATGTAAGAGAAAAATCAAATAAGCAAGAAAAAACCCCCGATAAACGGGGGTTACAGGGAGCTCGTTTCTATAAAAAGAAAAACAGTATTTTCTAACCTTTATCTTAGGGTTAGGTGAAAAAATGAATAGGCGACGGTTTCCCCACTAGGAGGAAAATCATTTAAGCTCGAAAGATCATTTGTTAGACAAAAGACCGAATCCGAACTTCCTTGAAAGGAGGTGATCCAGCCGCAGGTTCCCCTACGGCTACCTTGTTACGACTTCACCCCAGTCATCGACCCTACCGTGGTTGGCTGACTCCCCGAAGGGTTATCTCACCAACTTAAGGTAAAACCAACTTCCATGGTGTGACGGGCGGTGTGTACAAGACCCGGGAACGTATTCACCGCAGCATGCTGATCTGCGATTACTAGCGATTCCAACTTCATACACTCGAGTTGCAGAGTGCAATCCGAACTGAGACAGTTTTTAAGGGGTTAGCTCCAGGTCACCCTATTGCTTCCCGTTGTCACTGCCATTGTAGCACGTGTGTAGCCCAGGACGTAAGGGCCATGATGACTTGACGTCGTCCCCACCTTCCTCCAGTTTATCACTGGCGGTTTCATTAGAGTCCCCGGCCTAACCGCTGGTAACTAATGATGAGGGTTGCGCTCGTTGCGGGACTTAACCCAACATCTCACGACACGAGCTGACGACAGCCGTGCAGCACCTGTGTTGTATCCAGCCGAACTGAAAAGATCCATTTCTGGTTCTCACGATACACATGTCAAGTCCTGGTAAGGTTCTTCGCGTTGCTTCGAATTAAACCACATGCTCCACCGCTTGTGCGGGTCCCCGTCAATTCCTTTAAGTTTTAACCTTGCGGCCGTACTATTCAGGCGGAGTGCTTAATGCGTTAGCTGCGACACCGAGAGATATTCCCCCGACATCTAGCACTCATCGTTTAGGGCGTGGACTACCAGGGTATCTAATCCTGTTTGCTCCCCACGCTTTCGCGCCTCAGCGTCAGTATCAATCCAGTGAGTCGCCTTCGCCACTGGTGTTCTTCCTAATATCTACGAATTTCACCTCTACACTAGGAATTCCACTCACCTCTCTTGATCTCTAGCCTGCCAGTATCAAATGCAATTCCTGGGTTGAGCCCAGGGCTTTCACATCTGACTTAACAGGCCGCCTACGCGCCCTTTACGCCCAGTAATTCCGAATAACGCTAGCACCCTCCGTATTACCGCGGCTGCTGGCACGGAGTTAGCCGGTGCTTCTTCTGTTGGTACCGTCATAATCTTCCCAACTGAAAGAGTTTTACAACCCTAAGGCCTTCTTCACTCACGCGGCATTGCTGGATCAGGGTTTCCCCCATTGTCCAATATTCCCCACTGCTGCCTCCCGTAGGAGTCTGGGCCGTGTCTCAGTCCCAGTGTGGCTGATCA
>JAJRRM010000045.1 GCA_024279475.1 Alphaproteobacteria bacterium
ACTTACATCATACAGCGCATCTAGGATATGCCCAGGTAATGGAAATAGCCTTGGCAACGACCCTCACAGGAAAACTAACAGTAGCTTCTAGAAAGGGAGGTCTTTATAATATCCTTGTAGATGTTGCAAGAGTGAGACCAGGACTTGTACAGCATTCTTTTATAGATCTTCTACCAACCGCGTTTGAGGGAAGCAATGCCGCTTTCCTGCCAGGCCTTCATCACAAGTATGCAAACTATCGTATATTTGGAACAGAGGATCAGATAGAAGCATTTCAAATACATATGAATGGACAGCTTTCTGTATTGCAAGAGAGTATAGCCCTAGAATATACTTCCTTTGAAGAGGCACATATAAATACAAAAGCCACCTATATTGTTATAGGGGAAGATAGACTGGCAGCAAACAAGGCAGCACTTAGTGCTTATTTCTCTGCTAACCCTCAGAAGACACTTCTTGTAGATGCTCTCCAAGAAACACTTCAGATGGCTAGAGAACAACTTCCAAAAAATGTTTCTCATCTAGCTTTTTCAAACACACGACATAATTTAACGACTGTTGGTGATAATTTTCTCTATAACTGTAAGGGCCTTAGGACAGTAGATTTATCTGTTCTAGCTAACGTAACGACTGTTGGTACTAGTTTTCTTGCTAGATGCACCTGTCTTACAGCAGTAGATTTAACCTCTTTAGCTAACGTAACGACTATTGATCCTGGTTTTCTCTATGAATGTAAGGGTCTTGCGACAGTAGATTTAACCCCTTTAGCTAACGTAACTTATGTTGGTGAATATTTTCTCTATGAATGTAGCGGTCTTACAGAAGTAAAGTTATCTGGTCTTGCTCACGTAACGACTGTTCGTAATGGTTTTCTCTCTAAATGTAGAGGTCTTGAAACAGTAGATTTAACCCCTTTAGCTAACGTAACTTATGTTGGTCATGGTTTTCTCCTTGAATGTACCAGTCTTGAAACAGTAGATTTAACCCCTTTAGCTAACGTAACAACTGTTGGTGAGGTTTTTCTCGTTGGATATAAAGGAGCTACACCGATAGATCCTTATGGGTTACTTACAATGTAAAAATGGCCTTGATCTTTTTATTTCACAATCTGTAATTCGCAGAAAATGTGGATATACTTATTTGAGGAAAATAAGCAGAGTAGGGGGGGAGTCTTAGAAGTGACCCTGTAAGATATCTTCATCAGATAAATAGATGTGCCCTAAATAACAAGGCTCTGTTGCAAAAAATAAAATGAGAGGGTGAGATATCTTACACGAAAGTGTAAATAAAAGGATATCTTAATGAATGATTTCAAAGGGAAACATTATTAAGGAGAAATCATTTTAGGATGTGTCCGTTGGTATTATAGATATGGAATCAGTTACAGAGATCTTGAAGAAATGATGCTAGAAAGAGGTGTTGAAGTAGATCACACAACTCTCTATCGTTGGATACAGCAATATGCTCCAGAAATAGAGAAAAGACTGAGATATTACTGGAAACCTGATATGGGATATAGCTGGAGAGTTGATGAAACCTATGTGAAAGTAAAAGGAAAGTGGACCTATTTATACAGAGCAGTTGATAGCCGAGGACATACTGTTGACTTTTTTCTATCGGCTACACGGAACTTTAAGGCAGCTAAGCATTTCTTGGGCAAAGCCCTTAAGAGTATGAAGTCATGGGATCATCCTTCTTCTATCAACACAGATAAATCACCAACTTATGGCATAGATATAGAGAGGTTAAAGAAAGAAGGTAAATGTCCAGAGTATATGAATCATCATCAAGTGAAATATCTTAGCAATAGTATTGAATCAGATCATGGAAAGTTCAAACGTTTAATCAAACCTACTCTTGGTTTTAAATCAATGAAAACAGCTTATAAGGTACTTAAAGAAGTTGAAGTTATGTATGTTTAAGAAAGGTTAGTTATTAGGAGGGATGCATAAAAAGAATGTCATTGGAGAAGAATTGCTTATTAACTAAATTTTTGGCGTTTATAAAAGCTAAATAACACTAAATAATGATATTTTTTCTACAAGGTCTTTTAGAAAGTGTATTTAGTTTAATAATTAAATTATCTAGTGTGTTTTACTTCAATATATTTCTGATTCCCCATATAAGATTGAAGAACATCAGGAATAAGAATACTGCCATTTTCTTGCTGATAATTTTCTAAAATAGCTATTAGAGTACGGCCTATAGCAAGGCCAGAACCATTAAGAGTATGGACAAACTGTGGTTTTATTTTTCCTCCAGGAGGAAGTGTAGGACGGAATCGAGCATTCATGCGCCGTGCTTGATAGTCAAGACAATTAGAACAACTTGAAATTTCTCGGTACATACCCTGGCTTGGAATCCAAACTTCCAAATCATATGTTTTAACAGCACTGTTACCCATATCTCCAGAACAAAGAAGCATAGATTTATAAGGAAGCTTTAGTTTTTGTAAAATAGCTTGGGCTGCAGAGGTCATACGTTCTAGTTCTTCACAAGATTTTTCAGGATGTACAATGCTTACAAGTTCAACTTTGCTGAATTGGTGTTGTCTGAACATTCCACGTGTATCTTTACCAGCAGCCCCAGCCTCAGAACGAAAACACTGTGTATAGGCAACGGACCTTATAGGGAGTTTGTTTTCTTTAAGAGTAAGTCCAGCTACTAGATTGGTTAGAGGGGCTTCTGCCGTTGGAATAAGCCAATGACCATTAGTAGTTTGAAAAAAATCTTCTTCAAATTTTGGCAGTTGAGCTGTGCCAAACATTGTCTCTCTGCTAACTAATTGAGGGAGATAATATTCCTCATAGCCAAATTCTTGAGTGTGAGTATCTAACATAAAGTTAGCTAAAGAACGCTCTAAACGGGAGAGATCTCCACGCAAAACGACAAATCGAGAACCAGATAAGGCAACAGCGCGTTCAAAATCCATAAGTCCAAGATTTTCTCCTAAGTCATAGTGAGTTTTGGGGGTGAAAGAAAAAGTGCGTGGTTCTCCCCATTTAAAAACTTCTATATTTGCATTTTCATCGCTACCAATAGGAACATCATTGGCAGGTGTATTAGGTAAATGAATAAGAATAGCATGTAGAGCTTCTTCTATTTTACGTAAATTTTCCTCTAAAGCATGAACAGTATTTTTTAAGATAGTACCCTTTTCAGCTAAATCTTTAGAATCAAATTCATTTTTATGAGCTTGGCTCATATTTTTTGCTATATTATTTCGTTGAGCTTGATAGTCTTGAGCTTTTGTCTGTAAAGCCCTTTTTTCTTTATCTAAGTCTATAATTTTTTGAGATTGTGCTTCCTGTCCACGTTTTTTAAGGGCTTCATCCAAAGCCTTAGGATTATCGCGAATCCATTTTATATCAAGCATTTTAACGGTCCTTATTTTCTTTTTTCTTGGCGTTTCATAAGATAAATGGTTATTTCATATAATAAAAGAAGGGGTAAGGCTAAAGCTATTTGACTTAAAACATCTGGTGGCGTAAGAAAAGCAGCTAAAATAAAAATAACAATAATGGCATATCTACGTTTATTACTTAGCATTTTGGACTTAACTAAACCTACTTTTGAAAGTAACAGCAAAGCAACAGGTAATTGAAAACAAAGGCCAAAAGCTAAAGATAGGCTGATAACAAGATTTACATAGTCTTCAATTTTGGCTTCAAGAATGACAGGTAGAAAAGAAGACCGAGGCATTTCAAAACTTAAAAAAAATTTCCAAGCCATAGGCATTAGCACAAAATAAGCCAGAGCAACACCAGTATAAAACAAAATTGGGGACATAACCAAGAACGAGCGCATATTTTTTTTTTCATTCAGATAAAGTCCGGGGGCAATAAATAACCAAATTTGGTGTAGAAAAAGAGGAAGTCCAATAACAGAAGCGCCAAAGAAAGCAAGTTTTACATGGGTGAAAAAAGCTTCTGGTAAGCTTGTGTAAATAAATCGATGAGATTCTATAGCTTTTGGATCCAGTACTTTTAAGAGAGGCAATGTTAGCCAGTCAAACAAAGTATTAGAGAAATAAAAACATACGCAAAATAGAATAAGGAAAAAGAAGACACTTAAAAGAAGCTTTTTGCGTAAATCGTGCAAGTGGTCGTAGAAAGTCATGGTAGATAAAGAAGCAATCATTTCAGAGCCTCTTTTTTGGGAAGTTGTACAATATTATTAGGCTTGGATTCTTTTTTTTTGTTAAGTATTTCGTTAGAAAGTTGCTCTTTTTTGTAGGCTTCATGAGCCGCACTAGAACGTTCGTTCTTAATAGCTTCAATTTCCATTTCTTCTGCAAAAGTATGAAAATTGCTGCTTAACTGGTTTAAATATCCTACAATTAATTTATAGAATTTATAGATAGTGCGAAAAAAAATAGGAAATTCTTGAGGCTTAAATAAAAGAAAGCCAAGAATAACAATAACAAAAATTTCACACCAGCCTATGCTTAACATATCTACTTCAAGTTATGGGGTTAGTACTATTTTTTAGACTTTTTATTTTTTGTATCGTCAGATGAAGGATTATCTTCTAAATTTCGCTTTAAAGCTTTCATACCTTGACCTAACTCAGCCATAATTTTAGGAAGACGACCAGCACCAAACAAAAGAATAGCTACACCTACAATTAATAATATTTGCCAAAATCCAACGCTCATAAAATAATCCCACTTACTCATTCAAGAAAACTAATCATCCATTCTTTCCTTTAGGAAGGACAAGCAGCTAGTGTACTATAGCTAAATTAATGAACCTTGGCAAAAGAAAATAGTTTTATAATAATTCTCATACTAAATTTAATAAAATTTGTACATAAGGAACGTGGGAGGAAGTCAGGAAAATTGCTTCTAAAATGCATTACATAGTGACTTAATTTGAAGAGGATGTCTCTCGTAATTTTCCACCATATAAGAGGCTAGAGAGCCTGTCTTTTTTTAGACATATTTTCAAGAAAACTGTTGTCTCAGAAGATTTAGAATTTTTTTGAACAAGAATCTAGGGTAATAGGTGCATCGATAACGAAGCAGTCTACATGCTTTTTCTTGAGCTTATCACAAAATGTTTGCGCAGCTTTTTCTGAGGGATATTGACCTATATAAAGTTTTTGGAGCATACCATATCCAGACACATACTTTTTACAAATAGCATAAGGTGTTTTACCTATTAGGATAGGGCTATCGGCTAGTTGTATATCCCATTCTTTTTTTGCGGATTCAGTAGTATACATAGCAGCTGTTTGAACGGTGTAAGGTAGAATATTAAGTGTATCAGTAACAATGATATTTTCCTCTATAACAGGAGGTAAGAAGATGTTTTCCTCTATAATAGGGGATAAGGAGATTTTTTCAATTTGAGGTGATATGGGAAAATCATCGATTATAGTATCTTCCTTTATAGTTTCAGAATTTTCTATAACTTCAGGAATTAAGACTGTTTCTTCTTCAATTTGGGGTGATGACTGTAAATCATCATTTTCAGCATGCTTCTTTATAGTTAGAGGTTTTTCTATAACTTTAGGGACTATAGCTATTTCTTCAGTTTGAGTTAATAAGGGAAGATTATCGCTTGGGGTCTCTTCAAGCAGTGTGGCATTTTCTACCACGTCTTTTCTATCTTCTAATAGTTCCATGGAAGTTTCATAAAAATTCTCCTCTAAATTTTCACCCCCTTCTAATGCTTTCATGGAAATATCTTCAAATTTTTCTACAAAAGATAAGCTATCTGTATCTATAGGGGCTTCAGGTTCTTTTCGAATAGCTTCTGCTTGATACTCCGCACCTAAAGAAGAAAGAGGCTTTGCTCCATCAATAGCATTAAAAATGAATTTATCTTGGTGTGGCACCTGCTTGCCTCCAGGTGTGTCAGGGGCTTTCTTTGAAATGGGATGGGTAGCTTCTATTAAAGGAAGACCATTTAGGCTGTTTAGTGTGTTTTTATTTTCTTTTGAGGTAAATATAAAGAGAGAAAAGACTAATAAAGCTATAATAAGAAGAGCCAATATAATAGGCCATGTGTAGGCTGCATGCCGTCGCCGACGGTAGTTTGTACCATCAGTGCTCCAATACGTTTGTTGACGACCAGTATCTTTATAAGGTCCATCGCTCATAGAATCTCTCTTCTTTTTCTACATTTCATTTTTAGCAGCTACGCCACATACACTTAGCCCTGATCGTAATACATATTTCGTTGCCTTGACAAGCAACAATCTTGCATAAGTATTGGGCAGGTCGTTTTCTTGGATAAAGCGAAAATGAGTGTTTTCTTTTCCTTTGTTCCAAAGACTATGAAAAATACTAGATAATTCATATAAATAATACATAATGCGATGGGGCTCTTCATGAATAGCGGATTGTTCTACGAGCCTTGGCCACTGTGTGAGTTTCTTTATGAGATCAATTTCTGAGCTATCTATTAGAAGTGTACCGTTTGCTTGAGAGAGATCTATGCTAGGTTCTTTCAACGTTTCCTGTGCTTGACGGCCAACTGAATAGCATCGAGCATGAGCATATTGAATATAAAAAACAGGATTTTCATGACTCGTTTCAAGAACTTTAGCAAAATCAAAATCTAGAGAGGCATCGTTTTTTCGGCTAATCATGATTAAACGTACGACATCTTTTCCAACTTTTTTTACAATATCTTCAAGCGTAATAAATATACCAGATCTTTTACTCATACGAATAGGCTTTCCTTTATCTAGGAGGTTAACCATCTGGCAAAGGATAACATCAACATGAGCTTTACCTCCTGTAACAGCTTTTACAGCTGATTGCAGGCGTTTTACATAACCCCCATGGTCAGCTCCCCAAACATTTATCAAGTTAGGACCAAAACGGGTGTATTTATCAAAGTGGTAAGCTATATCTTTAGCAAAATATGTCCAGGAGCCATCAGATTTCTTTAGTGAACGATCTATATCATCTCCAAATTTAGTAGATTTAAATAATAACTGAGGACGAGGTTCCCAGTCTTCAGGTATCATACCTTTTGGTGGATTGAGAACGCCTTCATATAAAAGACCTTGTTTTTCTAAGACATTTATAGCTTTCTCGACTTTTTTATTGTCTACTAACTTGCGTTCTGAGGTGAATATATCGTGATAAATACCTATTTTTTTAAGGTCAGACCGGATTAATTTCATCATAGCCTCTACAGAGAATTTTTTTATGGGGCTTAACCAATCACTTTCTGGTTTTCCAACAAATTTATCTCCATACTTAACAGATAAAGCCTGACCAACAGAAATTAGATAGGATCCAGGATAAAGCCCCTCAGGTATTTTTATGGGACCATGCCCCAGCGCCTCTAGATAACGCAAATAGGTGGAGCGAGCTAAAATATTGGCTTGGCCCCCTTCATCGTTAATATAGTATTCCCGGGTAACGTTGTATCCAACTTTTTTATAAATGTTGGCTAGGACATCTCCGACCACAGCGCCTCGACCATGACCAGCGTGCATAGGTCCCGTGGGGTTTACAGAAACATACTCAATATTTATTTTTTGTCCATGTCCCATGGCGCTATCGCCATAGTGCTCTTTTTCTTTTAAGATTGTATGGAGTTGATCATTCCAAAAGGACATTTTCAATGTAGCATTTACAAATCCAGGGCCTGCTATTTCTACCTTTTCGATAGAAGGATGTATCTCTATAATTTTTTGAATTTCAGCGGCGATATGACGAGGATTATTTTGAAATATCTTGCTTAAAACTAGAGCAGCATTTGTAGAAAAATCTCCATGTTTTGGATCTTTGGGAGGTTCTACAGTTATTTTACTAAAATCTACGTTTTCCAATCCTTTTGAGGAAGAAAGATCTTTTAATTTTGTAAGGAGAAAATCATGAAATATGCGGTAAAAATTCATTTAAGTAATATCCGTTAATAATCCAAACTTTTTTAAAGTAGTACTTAGGTCATATTCTGTACGAGAGGCAATATAGTCAGCAATAGCTCTTACTTTTTTGTAGGGTGTTGTATAGTTTTTAGGCTGCCAGTTATCAGGTAAATAGCTTGGATTGTCAAACAAAAAATCAAAAATACTTTTTAAGCTTTGAGCTCCTTTAAGCGATTCTTAATAAGGGTATCTGATTTGTAAACGCGTGAAGAAAGAAAATTTCGAATCTCTTGAACATGAGCTGCCATTTCTTCTGAAAAGTGAGCAAGTTGACTTGAGTGATTGCGAATATCCCAAACGCTTATAGGTCGTATTTTTTGTAAATTCAGTGTTGTTGTATTAAGAACATCAGAGACCATTTCTTGAAGGCTGTGTCGCACGAGTTCAAAAACAAATTGACGAGGGTTTTTTCTAGAAAAAGAGGTTAAATGCTTATCTGCAATTGCTTTAAGATAAGGCAGAGAAAGCAAGTCATCCAAGGTGAAGTATCCAGCTTGCAAGCTGTCTTCTATGTCATGATTATTATAAGTAATATCATCGGAAATACTGGAAATTTGAGCCTCTAAAGAAGGGTGTGTATTTAAAAGTAAATCTATTTTATTAGATGAAAAACTTTGGATAGTAGGAACGCTTTCTAGATCTTTCTTAACAATAGGCCCGTTATGCTTAACAATACCTTCCAATGTATCCCAACAAAGGTTTAGACCGTTAAAACTTAGATAATTTCTTTCCAGACAGGTAACCCAACGAAAAGTTTGATCATTATGATTAAAGGGAAACCAAGGGCTGGTGCACTCATTTAAGATATCTTCTCCACAATGACCAAAAGGAGGATGTCCAAGATCATGAGCTAAGGAAATAGCCTCTGTTAAATCTTCATTTACATACAAGTTTCGAGCAAGAATACGCGCAGTTTGTGCAACTTCCATACTGTGGGTTAGGCGTGTGCGAAATGTAGGGTGATCAGAAGATGGAAAAACCTGAGTTGTTCTTTTTAGCCGCCTAAAGGCATAGGAACGACTAATACGATCACGGTCTCTGGTAAAGGCACTACGCAAAGGACAAGGAAGTTCCTTAATAAGACGCTGGGCTTGAGCAGAATCCTGGCAAGCGTAGGGTTTAAGCATGTAAAAATCTTTCCAAATAATTTTTTATTTAGGGCCAACCAAAATATTTGGGTATGTTTATAAAGCACGGGAGTTTAGGTAGAGGTTTCTTCAGGCAAGTCACATCAAGTGTCCCTCCTTCTCTAGCAGTTACCCACTCTCCAGATAAATGTTTGCATGCATATGTAGGGCACCAAAAACCTTTTATATCACTCTCAAGAGAAACAGAGGTGCCTTTAGGTACATTCTTTAAACGAACAGTTCCATCTTCTTCTATAGGAAAATTGCCAGCCTTTGTCTCAACTTGCAATGTTTCTAGGGCACAGCCACAAGTTTCTTTAACAAGCATGGTTAGGGCATGGCTATCTAAGCATCTTATTACCCAAAGGCTAAAAAAGGCAGTGATAAGAAAATATTTTTTTGAAGTTTGGAATAAAATAACTATATACTCTTCTTGTTTTCTAGGCATAGTATGCCTGTTTTGTTGAATTTTTCAACAAAAAGATGCTATAAATATTTCTTAACCCTTATAAGTGTTGGTATCGTGTTAAATAATAATATAAGTATATATATTCATTGGCCTTTTTGCTTATCCAAATGTCCGTATTGTGATTTTAATTCTCACGTGCGTGATAAGCATGAACCAGAATCTTGGGTGGCAGCTGTTGAGGTAGAACTAAAATATTATGCAAAATTATTACCAAACAAGCAGATAAATACGATATTTTTTGGTGGAGGAACACCCTCTTTAATACCCCCTAGCCTAGTTGAGAAAATTATAGAAACTGTTTATGGATTATGGACATCTAGACGGGATATAGAAATAACGCTAGAGGCAAATCCTACGTCTAGTGAATCACAAAAATTTAAAGATCTTGTTAAGGCAGGTGTAAATCGTTTTTCTTTAGGTATTCAGGCTCTTAGTAATAAAGATTTACAGTTTCTTGGCCGAGAACATTCAGTACAAGAGGCTCTAAAAGCATTAGAAGCCGCTCAAAAACATGCGGATCGTGTCTCTTTTGATCTAATTTATGCACGTCCAAAACAAAAACTGAAAGAATGGGAAGTTGAATTAAAAAATGCATTAGCTTTTGGAACAAAACATTTGTCTCTTTATCAGTTAACTATTGAACCGGGAACGGCCTTTCATACACGCTACCGGGCTGGTGCTTTTAAAATACCGAAAGAGTCTTTAGCTGCAGATTTTTATGAACTTACAGAATCAATAATGAATAAGGCAGGATTGCCTGCTTATGAAATATCAAATTACGCTGCGTTAGGGGAAGAATGTAGACATAATCAAACATATTGGGCATATGAAGACTATGTGGGTATTGGACCTGGAGCTCATGGTAGAATACAAACTTTAGAGAAAGGTATTTACAGGCGTATAGCTACACAAAATCATCGGGCACCAGAGTTATGGTTGAAAGCTGTTCATGAAAAAGGACAGGGGATGAAAATTCAAGAAACACTAAATATAAAAGATCAAATAGTAGAAAAACTTATGATGGGATTGCGAACTGTTAAAGGCGTTGTTGTTGAAGAAGTGCTAACTGTGAACAAAGGATTTTCTCAAAATGTACAAACCCTTTGCAAAGAAGGGTATCTTGTAAGGAAAGAAGGCCGTCTTAGACCAACATTTAAAGGCCGGTTATGTCTTAACAGTGTTTTAGGTTATTTATTAGCACCGTTGTCAGATGAAGACTGTTTAGAGGACTCTTTGGAAGGCGGTTTTATACCTGCAGCTTCTTTATAGTCTATTATCCATAGGTCATAGAGTGGATGGTCTAGTGCAGAAAGTGCAGGAGAAGAGCCAAACATCCAGTTTTTGAAAATTTCTCTGGGTCTATCTTCTCTATTTCGCTTTAGCATATCCCATATGGTTATATATACATATATTTCTGGACGGTCTTCGGGAGGGTTTTTAGCAGCATTTTGTATTTTGAAAAGTAAAGATCCGAAAGTAACTTCTTCGTTAATAGCGGCTTCTAAAATAGAGACATGGCCTGTTGTTTTATCTAATGCTCTTAGAATAACTTTTTTTTCTGCAAATACTTTTTGAGTAATAAATAGACAGAAAACTAGAAAAAAAAGAGAATAAAAGAAAACGGCCTTAGCCCGGTGAGATACTATCATTTTTTTCATCTTTTCCAAAAATCATTTGACCAATAAGTGACTCAAGATTCACAGATGATTGCGTATGAGTAATTTCATCACCTGGCTTAAGTATATCCTCATTCCCGCCAGGAACAAGCGCCATATATTTATTACCTAAAAGACTCTCACTAATAATCTCTGCCAGAGTGTCTGAGGGAAGCTTAATTTTATCGTCAATAGTTAGTGTTGCTACAGCCATGTATGTTTTTGGATCTAAAATGAGCTTCTTTATATTTCCAATTTTTATACCACTCAAGCGTACATCGTTACCAACAAGAATGCCATCAATGCGATCAAAGCGAGCTATTAAATCATACCCTTGATGTACTTTAGAACGACTAGAAGAGTAGGCAAACATTAAAATCCCTGCTGAAATGATGAGAACAATAGCTCCAAGAATCGATTCAGCTATATTATTACGCATTATTTTTTCTCATAATTTGGTTTCCAAGGAGTGTAGAGTTTTTTTGCATAGGCAAGTGAAATTTCAGCTTCTGGGCGGTAAGCAAAGAGTGTTCCAGTTAAATTTGGCAATGGTTTTTTTTGCCAAGAGAAGCTTTTAAAAGCGGCTTTTTTTGGATATGTATCTGTTGAATAATGAAGCCAATTAAACCAATCAGGTGTTACAGTTGATGGGTCTTTACATTTTCCATACAGTACAAAGCGTTGAGATTTCTCTGCCCTCTTAGCAGCAACTTCATAATAGCGATTGCCAAAAGAATCCTGCCCGCGATAATGCGCACGCTTTATGATTATTAGTACTAAGTATAAAATAAACTGATGGAACGTTTTCACTTCACTTCTTTTCTTCAAGTTTCATATTAACATTTAGTCTATCACTTTTAAGAGTATAGGGAAATGGTTGCTATTATATTTACAACAGTATATTTGGGGGATTTGTTAAAAAAAGAAAGAAAATGTCCAGAGCATATGAAGCATTAAACTTCTTGCGACATTACTATGATGTATATAAACTTCTTGAAAATCCAACTGTTTTAAATACCAGTGAATACATTCGATTTAAAAAAGAAAGATTTCGTTTAGGTGACGAGATAAATATCAGAAAAAATGAAGCATTTCTTCTGAATAATTCTCAAATATTTAAGATGTATGAAAATCAGTATGAAATGAGTAAAAATCTATACTATAAAAAAACCAACCTTTACGGATATCTTATTTAATATCTGAAGATAGTTGGATGGCAATTCAAGAAACCCTGCATCTTTTATGCCAGCCTGGTTTAAAAGACTCTCTTCTAGAGGGTATGAATACTCCTCTAGAAGAATGTATGGAAGATATTAAGGGGTGATTTGGAAAATTGTATATACAAAACAAGTTCTCAAAGATGCTAAAAAGCTTAAAAGCTCTGGATTACATGAAAATGCAAAAAAGCTTCTTCAGCTATTAGAAAAAAATCCTTTTTATACCCCTCCAAGATATGAGAAACTTCTAGGAGATTTAGAAGGAGCTTTTTCAAGACGCATTAACATCCACCATCGGTTTGTTTATCAGGTTTACACAAAATTAAAGACCATAAAAATTTTAAGACTTTGGAAGCATTATGAGTAGATATTTTTTGCAACAGAGCCATAAGAATCTTAAGTATCTAAGCGTTCGTCGCGCAGAGTTTTCTCTTTTCTTTCGTGTCGTTCTTGTTCTTCAATGCATAAAACAGCTGTAGGACGAGCTTCTAGACGGTTAATACCAATAGGGTCTCCCGTTTTTTCACA
>JAJRRM010000046.1 GCA_024279475.1 Alphaproteobacteria bacterium
GAAGATGTATTAAACTCTCTACAAACACAATTCCCAGGTGTTGCTGCGTTAACCAAGCAACAAATAGTCTCAGCACTCTCTAGATCTATAGCGAGTATTGATAGAGATATTAAAGCTAAACGAGGTGTAGGAAAATACGCTCGTAAAGAGGGGCGAAGAGTCTATTTTCTGTTAACGGATCTTGCTTTGTATCTCTCAAGAGATCTTAAAGAGGCTAGTTAATGACACAGCTTATAAAAGACTATGCCCTAGGATTTACCCAAGTCCCAAATTATATAATTGAGGATGACGATAGGCTTTCATGGAAAGCAAAAGGAATATATTTGTACTTGGTAAGCAGACCTGATAAATGGGATTACTATATCCAAGATATTATAAACAGATCAAAAGATGGAAAAGATGCTGTTAAAAGTGGGATTAAAGAACTTGAAAAATATGGTTACCTAAAAAGAAAAAAAGTTAAAAATGAGAAAGGGCAATTTGGAAAATATGATTATTTACTTAAAGCCAAACCTGAAGGAAGATAATTCCGACAGACGGTTGAGCCGACAGACGGATTATCCGACAAACGGGAAATCCGACAGTCGGTTAATCACCCCCTTAATAATACTAAAGGCAATAATACTAAATCAAACAAGACTAAAGACAATAATACTAAAGGTAATATTTATACACCAAAAGAAAAAAACAACAGGAGAAATTTAATTTATATGGCAAGACCAAAAAGTAAAGACCCTAAGACTGAAAGAATATCTGTGAGATGTACCAAAGAAGAAAAGAGACTTATTTTGGAGAAATCAGAAATGACAGTGATGAGTGCCTCAGAATATTTAAGAGCCTTAGGAATGAATTATCCTATTTACAGCAGAGTAAGTTGGCAAGCCGTACAGTTATTTGTTAAAGCTGCAAAAGATCAATCAAGAATTGGAGGAATACTCAAATATTATTTGGTGCATTCTAAAGAGAAAGAAGCTTATTTAGGCTCTAAGTCACGGCAAGAGATTGAAGAGATTTTAGAAGCTACAGAAGCAAGAGGCGAAGAACTTTTAGAAATAGCAAAAGGTGTATTGTATGATTGTCAAGCAGGTTGACAAAAAAATTTCTAAAGGCTCTTTTAAAGGTTTGGCAGATTATATTTTGGATCGCACACATGATGGATCTAAGGTTGAAGAGTATGAATTTACAAATTGTCCTTTTAATACAGTGAATGATAACCTTCTCTTCATTCGAGAAACCCAAAAAGACAGCCGATCTGAGCAAAATAAGACGATGCATATCATAGTTTCTTTTCCAGAAGGAGAAAAGCCCTCAAAAGAGGTTTTAAACGATATAGAAAAAGAGCTAATGCGAACTTTGGGTATGGAGGAACATCAACGGCTATCAGTGACACATACTAACACAAATAATTTTCATATGCACATCGCCATTAATAAAATACATCCTGTCACCAAGCACATTATCAATCCGTACAAAAGTAAAATCAAGATCAATAACAAAGCTGCTGAATTGGAAGTCAAGCATAAACTTCAAAAGACCAATCACCTCTCAAATGATCTCAGAAAAGAGGCAGGAATTATCTTTGAAGATATCAGGCATTCAAAATCAAAAGATATAGAAATACACTCTGGAGTATCCTCCCTGCTTTCATGGATCAAAGAGGAAGCCTTGGACGACATCAAAGAGGTACTCAAAGATTCTAAATCATCCCTAGAGGATTTACACCAGGTATTAGCCGATTATAATCTGGAACTAAAACCTAGAGGTAACGGTATTGTCATTGCAGACAAGACCAGAAAACTATTTATAAAAGCCTCTGATGTTCACAGAGACCTATCCAAAGGGAAACTTACTAAGAGGTTTGGAGAGTTCAAAACCTCTAAAATTACTACCACTCCAAAAAAGAAGTTTGGCAGACCAGTAAATGAGTATTGGA
>JAJRRM010000047.1 GCA_024279475.1 Alphaproteobacteria bacterium
CATGCTTTAATAAGTTGGATGGAAACACCAGGATTATCTTCCTTGGAAGCAGCAGCAATGAAGTGTAATTTAGTTATAACAAGAAAAGGAGATACATATGATTATTTTAAAAACCTTGCTTTTTACTGTGAACCTGATAATGTCGAGAGTATCAGAAGAGCTATTATAAAAGCTTACGAATCTCCTTTTAAAGAAGAGCTTTATAATTTAGTTATAAAAAATTACACTTGGGAAAAGGCAGCTCAAAAAACACTAGAAGGATATGAATTAGCATTGAAAAACTGCTAATGGTCATGTCAAGATAAGCCTTCCAGAGTGCAGTGAAGGAAGATAAAAGCCTTCTCCACCACATTTCTCTTCCCAAAAGTCTCATGTCTCTACTTAAGTCCCTGCCCTTTGCACGCCTCTCTATACCACCAACCCTTATCTGTAATTATCGCTCTTACTCTGCTGAAACTAAGAACTATTTCATTCCCATAAGCCACAGATAGTAAAGTCTTCTCCTCCCTTTTATCTTTTCTTTATCCACATACAACTGTTGTAAGCTCTCTAGGACAAGTTCTGTGAGTTCTGAGAGCCTGTGATACTATTGCTTTATTGTTTCTCTTTAGCCTCTTAGTCCGAAGGCCTTTATGAACTTTTCCGCCTTCTCCTCGGTGGTATAAGAGAAGCGCTTTAGCTTTTATCCTTGGCGGAACCTTATTCCTGTGGCATACTCATAATTCTTTATTTTCTCTCTTTCTGCTTTTTTCTCATCCTTATCTTGACATCCTTGCTTGGTAGAACTGAAAGCTTTACTAGGCAAAGCATTAAAAGACTATAATGAGCTTTAGCAATGAAGATAGCTATACTCGGAACCCGAGGTATTCCTAATAACTATGGTGGTTTTGAACAAAACGCAGAAAACCTATCTGTTTACTGGACAAAGATGGGATGTGAGGTGATTGTTTATAGTACTGATGAACATCCCTATAAAGGAAACGAATGGAACGGAGTTAAGATCAAACATGTGTTTTCCAAAGAGAGTAAGCTTGGCATCTGGGGCACATTCATATATGACTATTTGTGTTTAAAGGATGCGGTAAAACAAGGATATGAGATTATCTTAAATATGGGATACGTCCCGAGCGTGTTGTTCTTTTATCTTAAAGGAAAAACTAAGTCTAAGTTTATAACAAATATGGACGGATTGGAATGGAAGAGAAGTAAATGGAATAGGATATTGAAGAAATTCATCAAATACTGTGAAAAAAAAGCTGTTAATTTAAGCGATTTCCTCATAGCAGACAATCCTGCCATTGAGGATTACTATAGAACAACTTATAAGATCAGTCATATAAAGTATATACCCTACGGTGCAGAACTTTTTAATGATCCTAATCCAAAATTCTTGGAGGAACATAATTTAGAACCTTTTAAATACTATATGCTCGTTGCAAGACTGGAGCCTGAAAACAACATAGAAACTATTTTAGATGGCTATATACTCTCGGATGCAAACGAACCTTTTGTAGTTATTGGTAGCTTAAGGAATAAGTATGCAGAATATCTCTTGAACAAGTATAAAGGAATTGACAAAGTTAGGTTTGCCGGAGGTATATACGACTATAAAAAACTAAGTTCTTTAAGATGGTTTTCAAAGATGTATTTTCATGGTCATTCTGCAGGTGGAACGAATCCTTCCCTTCTTGAAGCTATGGCTTCAAATGCTTACATTTGTGCACACGATAACCCTTTTAACAGACACGTTCTTGGAAATGAAGGTTTTTATTTTAAAACAAAAGAAGATGTGGCAAACTTAATAAGAAGCTATACAAATAAATACAGAGAAGATTTTATAAGAAAAAATAGGCAAAAAATTAGAGAGATTTATAATTGGGAAAAGGTAAGCAAAGAGTATTTGAGGGTTTTTGAAGAGGTATTGCAAAAATGAAATCCATAATACTTGCAGGCGGTGCTGGCACACGCCTTTATCCTGTTACTCAAGTGATTAATAAGCATCTTTTACCTATATATAACAAACCAATGATTTATTATCCGTTATCTATAGTAATGCTTATTGGAATAAGGGATATTTTGTTAATAGTGAATCCTCAAGACCTTAACCTGTATAAGAAGCTTCTTGATGATGGCTCACATATAGGAATAAACCTATGCTACGAAGCGCAGGAAAAACCAAGAGGATTAGCTGAAGGGTTAATTCTTGGGGAAGATTTCCTTGACGGTGATAATGTATGTTATATTTTAGGAGATAATATTTTCTTTGGACATGATCTGCCTAAAATTATGTTTGAAGCCAAAAAAGAAATAGAATCAAAAGGAGGAGCTTATATATTCGGATACTATGTAAAAGATCCTGAAAGATTTGGTGTGGTTGAATTTGATGAAGAAGGGAATGTAATTTCCATAGAGGAAAAACCTAAAAATCCTAAATCCAACTACGCGGCAGTGGGGCTTTATTTTTATGATAATGAAGCGGTTGAGATAGCTAAAAATGTAAAACCTTCAGATAGAGGAGAATTAGAAATTACTTCTGTAAATGAAGAATATCTCAAGAGAGGAAAATTAAAAGTAAAGCTCTTGGGGAGAGGTTTTGCATGGTTTGATGCGGGAACACATGAAAGCTTTTTAGAGGCAAGCGAGTTCATAGCGACAATTGAGAAAAGAACAGGCCTGATGGTTGGATGTATTGAAGAAATAGCTTACAGAAACGGCTGGATCGATAGAGATCAGTTGATAAGACTATCTGAACCTCTTGCAAAGACGGATTACGGCAGGTATCTGATTAAAATTGCGGAGGAAGAATAGATGATATGCTTTGTCCAACAAAGCCCAGAGTAGGATAAAAACCCATGAAGAGGGACTGGAGAGAATACAATAACCAGCTAGTCAAGAGAGGAGAGATACTTATCAATCCCCAAGCCTTCGGATTTGAAAGGAAGGAAGAACGAGGATACGAAACTCCCAAAAAGCTAAGGACAAGAGGTTAAGCAAGGTTATAGTGGATGCTGGGTATGATAGTCATGAGATTTTTCTCGGTGTTCAAGCGATGGTTTGGGGAGTATGTGTCGAGTGTTAGGTTTGAGAATATGAATAGG
>JAJRRM010000048.1 GCA_024279475.1 Alphaproteobacteria bacterium
CATAAGGGCTGTAAGTAAAGAGAGATGTTTTAACATTATAAAATCCTAATAAATGTAAGTATATAAAATATCTGTATTGTTTAGCAGTTCTAATAGAGTATATATAAGCTCCTTCTAAAATTTCAAGGGAAATATCTTATTTTTATTAAATCTGTCAATCTAAGATCTATAACTCTAAGCAAAAAGGGACATATTGCAAAAATAAAATTAGGTAAAAAGTATCCTTATTTAGGATTATTTAACTGGTATAAATACCAAAAGTTTGATTAATAAAATGTGTTTCTCCCAGGATATTTTTCTCATTCATTCATGTCAATAATTGACCTTTCTTAAACATACGCATTATCTCAAAGCTTCTTAAGGAGAGCATAAGCTGTTTTCATGGATTTAAAATCTAGAGGTGACTTGATTAAACGTTTGAGCTTGCCGCGATCTGATTCAACCTTAGTGCTAAGGTACTTTACCTGATAATGCTTCCCTTTAGACTCATCCATTAGGATAGCCTCTTATTTATACTCTGGGAGATTTATCTCATTAGATTATCTTATTTTTTGCAATAGGGCTATATATTTTCTTATGTATAGTGTCCAAAGGACGGGATGCATATGTGTCATTTTTTACTTATTTTTCACTATCCATTATATGGATTAATCTGCGGACATGATCTACAGACTTGTCAAATGCTAACCGCTCTTCTTTTGAAAGAGGAAGCTCTACAATACGTTCTACACCGTTCTTTCCAATGATGATGGGTACCCCAACATAAAGATTATCAACGCCATATTCACCATTGAGCATCGCTGCGCAAGGGAGGAGGCGTTTTTCATCGTTTAAGTAAGAGCGGGCCATAGCAATGATTGAGGTGGCTGGTGCATAAAAAGCAGATCCTGTTTTCAGGAGCGCTACGATTTCAGCACCTCCGTCTCTGGTGCGCTGCACAATTTCATCCAGACGCTGTTTCGTAACCCACCCCATCTTGACAAAATCAGAGAGAGGAATACCACCAATACACGTGTAGTTCAGTAGAGGAACCATACTATCACCATGCCCTCCCAAAACCAGCGCTTGTACTTCTTGTACGGATACTTTAAATTCCTGAGCAATAAAATAACGAAGGCGAGTACTATCTAAAATGCCAGCCATGCCTACCACTTTATGCGCTGGAAAGCCAGAAGATCTCTGTAATTCATATACCATGGCATCTAGAGGGTTTGTAACAACAATTACAAAAGATTCAGGGCAATGGGTTGCGAGCTCTTTACCAATGGATTTCATAATTTTAGCATTGGTTTCAATAAGATCATCTCGGCTCATGCCTGTTTTTCGAGGAATACCAGCTGTAATGATTACTATATCGGAACCTTTTAAGTCTTTATAGCAATTAGAGCCCGATACATTCACAGGATGGCCTTCAATAGGTGTAGATTGGGCAATGTCTAGAGCTTTTCCTTGAGGAAGACCCTTCATTAAGTCAAATAAAACAACATCTCCAAGCTTCTCTTGGGCTATAATATGAGCTAAAGTTCCTCCAATATTTCCAGCACCAATAAGGGAAATCTTTGGTCGTTTTTTCATGTTTGCCTCTTATAGTAAAATTATTTTTATTAAAAGTATCATACGATTTAAGGATGAAGTAGGTCAACAATAGAAGGAAAAATATTTTTTATAAACACAAGCTATAAAAGGCGGATAAAAAACTTTTTATAAACTAAAAATAAGGGCTTAAAAATTTTAATAGCTTAATTTATAAGAAGTGAAAAAACTTATTTTGGAGAAAATTTTTATACAACATCTAGCTTGAGTCTTTTAATACTTTTCCTATCTTAAATCTTTTAATGCTTTACCTATCTTGAATTTTTTAACACTTTTTTATTGCTTTTATACAGTTCTTGAGTTAAGAAGAATCTCGTGGGGGCTAGTAGCTCAGCTGGTTAGAGTACACGCTTGATAAGCGTGGGGTCGGAGGTTCAAGTCCTCCCTGGCCCACCACCTTTTTTTTCTTTCCAAGAAAATTGGGCATAAAATCATCAAAGATTAGTGGATAGAGCAATGGTCTAAAGTTGGATTGTATTAAAAATCGGTAGTATTAATGAGAAACGAACGTCTCTTAAGTTTAAATTCATATACAAAAAAGTTAAGATCTTATATTAAACAATCATTTTTCTTTAGTTTTTTCTGTTGTTTTAGGTTAACTAAATAGTCTAGTAGAGACGACTTCATTTGCTGCTAGACTAGTTATAAGCGTCCAATACAAAGAGGTGTGATAGAGGAGATTTTTAACGAGAGGTTATTTCTATAGAATCCTTAGATTAAGGAAGTTAACCTCAATTATATTCAAAATAATATAAAAAGGAGCTCTATCAGGAATTTTCGAGGTTCAGTATAATTGTTATGGTAGTGTTGGCCTGAAAAAATAGTAAACTAATTGTTTACATTTCTCTTTTTTTTACGTAGATTCTTAAAAAATACACAAAAATTTATGAAATGAAAAATAAAGCTTTAGAAGATAGTATCCTTAGTATAGAGAAGTGGCGTGTATGGTTGTACCTAGCTTGGCACGGTATACGTTCAAGATATCAGCGAACGGTTCTGGGTCCTATATGGTTGGTTTTAAGTATGGCTGTCACTATTGCGGGAGTAGGGACCGTATGGTCCTTTCTCTTTAAAATGGAATTGAAAGGCTTTTTTCCTTACTTCGCAGCGGGCATGATTTCCTGGAACCTCCTTACGGCAATAGTAACAGGTAGTACAGATATGTTTATAAAACATGCAGGAATGATTAAAAGCACGGCAACACCTAAGTTTATATATATATATACATTTGTGTCAGAGCAATTTATTATTTTTTTCCATAATATGACTATTTATTTAGTAGTTGCTATTATTTTTCAGGTGAAAGTTACTATTTACACCTTCCTTTTCCCTGTTGTTCTTGTAATCTTTTTTTTAAACGCTGTGGGGATAGCTGTGTTATTAGGTATTCTAGGTGCTCGATTTAGGGATGTGACACCTATTATTTCTAGTATTATGACCCTTGTTTTTTTTATAACACCTGTTATGTGGAAACCTGCGCAATTAGGGGCAAGGAGTGCTTATATGATTCTCAATCCTTTTTATAGTTACATTGTTATGATACGTAATCCACTACTTGGGGCTCCGATTCCTCTTATAAATTTTATCATTGTTGCTCTTTGCACAATGGCTATTTTAGGAATTGCGGCATATTTTTTTAATAAGTATAGATCTCGTATTGTCTATTGGGTGTAAAAATGACGGTTATAAACCTTAAAAATGCTAGTTTAGATTTCCCTGTTTATGATAAAGAGTGTTTTTCTATGCGAGGAAAAATTTTGAGTTTAACAATGGGTGGCATTATTCGAAAAAATAATAAAAATGTGCGTGTGGTTAGAGCTTTAGATAATATAACACTTTCTTTTAAAGAGGGGGATAGGGTAGGTTTAATAGGGCATAATGGGGCTGGAAAGACAACACTTCTTAAGCTTATGGCAGGTATTTATACGCAAACAGAAGGAGAAGTATATACATCTTGCATTCCAACGCCTTTGTTTGATTATAGTTTGGGTATGGATGTGGACGCTACAGGATATCAAAATATTATCTTAAGTGGATTGTTGCGAGGACATACCCGCAAGGAAATAGATAAAATGCTACCCGATATAATAGATTTTTCTGACTTAGGGGAATATATAAGTATGCCACTTAGGACATATTCTGCTGGCATGACAACGCGTCTAGGCTTTTCTATATCCACGATGCTTGATCCAGAAATTTTACTTATTGATGAAGTTTTTGGAGCAGGGGATAAGAACTTTTTTACCAAAGCGCGAAATCGTATGAAAGAACTTTTAGGAAAAGCAAAAGTGCTGGTACTGGCAACGCACTCTTCAGATTTAATGAAACAGTTTTGTAATAAAGTAGTTGTTTTAAATAAAGGTTCTATAATTGATCAGGGTGATATTGAAAATATCCTCCCAAAATATATGTAATATTTATATATAATTTAATTTATATAAGTTTTTTCTTCTCTCTTTAGCGTTTTTTTTGTATAAAGAAGGAGAGTTTAATGAAAAAGGAGCCTTTCTATGGTTTGGAATCAAGAAACAGTTACACGTAGAAGCGTACAGGCAGAGGTAGATCAAGGTCTTCGCCAATACATGCTTAAAGTTTACAATTATATGACGTCTGGTTTAGTTTTGACAGGCGTTGTAGCAATGCTTACATTGCAAAGTCCAATGCTTTTAAATGCTATTTTAGGGTCAGGCCTTATGTGGGTACTATTCATAGCTCAAATTGGGCTTGTATTTTTCCTAAGTGCCCGTATAGGAAAAATACAAGCATCTACAGCACAAATGGTTTTTTGGATATATGCTGCTTTGATGGGGTTAACCTTTTCTGTTATATTAGTAGCGTATACAGGAGAAAGTGTAGCCCGTGTTTTCTTCATTACAGCTGCTACATTCTCCTCTATGAGCATCTATGGCTATGTTACTAAGCGTGATCTATCTGCGTTTAGGTCTTTTCTCTATATGGGGCTCATAGGTGTTATATTGGCAAGCGTTGTTAATATTTTTCTCCATAGCTCTGCTCTTCAATTTGCTTTGTCTGTGGCAGGTGTTTTAGTATTCACGGGACTTACCGCTTATGACACCCAAAAAATTAAAGAAATGTATTATGAGTCTGATGGAGAAGAGTTGTCTAAGAAAAAGGCTATTATGGGTGCCCTTTCTTTATATCTTGACTTTATCAACTTATTTATTATGTTGCTAAGCTTGTTTGGTAATCGTCGATAGTTAATGTGAAAACAACCTGGTCAAAATTATGGAAATCAATAGGAAAGCATAGCTCTAAAGCTATGCTTTTTTATGGAAATGATGCAAATCAGCTACCAGGCCGAGTGCGAGACTTTGTGCGCTGTGCTTATGCAGGATATAAAATACATGAGTTAACATCTCAGGATGTCATTAAAGATCCAGAGTGTTTAACAAAAATTTCAGCTATGGATGATTTGTTTATTACGGATAGACAAGATGTGATTATTATTTCCCAGGCAACAGATGCTTTGTTAAAAGTTATATCTGCTAAATGGGAAAAAGAGTTTGATATTCCTCTTCTTATTTGGTCAGCTAAATTAACAAAAAAGTCGAAAATGCGGGCATATTTTGAAAGAACTCAAAATCTTGAAATCTTACCATCCTATGATCCAGATAGTGAAGGATTTAAGGCTCAACTGCAGTACTTTTCCGGGCAACAAGGCTTAGAAATAATGCCGTCTATCGAAGGAGCTATAGGAGAACAGCTTTCTTGGAATGCTTTATTCTTAGAAACATATATAGAAAAAATTAAGTGGCTTATTAAAGATGAAAAAAGGGTTGCTATTGAACATGTTTGGGCATGTGGGATAACACCAGATCCAGAGATAGAAAGGTTTATACACAGTTTTTTGTCTAGAGATAGAAAATTGGTAGTTGCTTCTCTTGGCTTTTGGGAGAAAGAAGGAAGTATTCAGAATCTCTATTTTATGAGTTTTTATTTTTGGAAAATTCTGGAACTTAAAGAAATCATAAGTAAAGGTATAGCACCAGCACAAGCTGTGTATAAATTACGTCCTATATTGCCACCACATATTAGCGCCATACTTATTCAAGGGGCAGTAAAATGGTCTGAAAAAGAGATTCAAACTCTGCTAGGTAGATTTCTAAAAACAGAACGAGCAATTAAATTAAATGAAGAAGAAACCACGCATCTAGCAAGAGACTTTCTGGCTATGGTTGGATAATTTTATAAAATTCTCATTTAACTTGAGATAAGGTATATTTCTCTTGAAATTTTAGAAGGAGCTTATATATACTCTATTAGAACTGCTAAACAATACAGATATTTTATATACTTACATTTATTAGGATTTTATAATGTTAAAACATCTCTCTTTACTTACAGCCCTTATGATACTTGTCTCTTCAGTAAGTCACGCTATACTTGGCGAAGAGGAAGAAGCCGGTGGCAATAACGGTAAACCCCTGCATTTTTCAAAAGGTGGTGGGAGTAAAGAAGCTGTTGAAAGGGATGATACTTTTCCTCAGTTTAATAACCTGGAAGCTGACCTTAAAGGACAGATAGCGAGCTTTCTTGAACCTTCTCAAAGAGCTCATCTAGCA
>JAJRRM010000049.1 GCA_024279475.1 Alphaproteobacteria bacterium
AGGAAAATAAGGTGAAGAGGAAGCTTCAAAACCGCTTTTTTTCATAGCTTTGCATGATTTTTCGTTATCTGGATGCACCGTTGCGTAAATACCTTGAACTTCTTTTAGAAGAGGCCTCAGGAAAAACTTTCCATAAGCCAACCCTGCTTTTAAAGCTAATCCTTGACCCCAGGAATCTGATTTTAAGGCACAAGCAATTTCAAGGAAATTTCTATACTTATCATTTTTATTATAAGCAGCCTGAAAAACCCCTACAGCATTATGTTCACTATCATAAATAATAGCCCATGGTAACGTTGTATTATCCCCTCTTTCCCATTCTTCTACTCTGATACCAACTGCTTGAATTCTTCTTAATGCTTTTTCTGGAGTCCATGCTTGCCCATCTTCATACAGAGCTGCCACTTTCGAAGTAAATATATCACAAAATATAGGAACTAAAGCTTTGTCCTGTCTTACAGGCACTAACATATACTTACCAAAAGTAATTGTAGCAGCTTTTCGAAGAACTGGGGCAGTTGCTTGAGTGGAAGAATCATCGTCTTCCATCATAGAAAAAGATATTTGAGCATAAAATGCAAAAAATAAAATAAATACAAATTTATAAGAAGTAATATTTTTCATGTAATCATATCCTGTTTTTATTTAATAGGGTGCTAACCCCTATAAAGTTCTTTAAGGAATTTCTAAGATCTATAAGAAACTCTTTTGAAGCCCCTATATTAAACCGCCACTCACACTTTTTCAAGAACAAATTGGAAGGATTTTTTGGTATGCTATTAAACTTTCTCATAGGCTTTTTAGCCTGACTCCAGAAGGGCCCTGTTGCAAAAAATAAAATTAGAAAAGAATCTTGAATGCATAAAGCTTAAGTTTTCTAATGTTGAAAGCTAAACGTCATATAGGGAATTCTTGCAGATATTGGTAACATCTTTTACAATGCATTTCTCTATGTCTTCTTGACATTCTTTTGTGCGCTGAACTATGAGAGAAAAAACCTTTTCCATCTGACTCCAGTCATCTTTAAAGTTCTCCTTACTATAAGAAGGTACCTTATTTGAATTTCTTAAATTAAACTTTAGATGCTCTATAACTTGAGCTTTTTCTATAATATTTAAAGCCTTTTTACGTATTTCAGGTGTTATAGGGCGTATAAGATGATCTGGGTCATCGCCAAAAGATCTATTAAATCTTTCTTTAGCCTTATATTTTGGAAAAGCATTACCACAGCCTTTTTGTATATAATATTGTTTTGTTAAAAGAGCTGATAGAAGACTCATACGATCGGCAAGTATGGAGTAAAATGTAAGAGAAGGGAGTATATAATAAGCTTTTTCATCTATTACGACATTACCGGCTATGTCTACGTAATCTTTGGCTTCTACAAGAAGTTTTTTTACTTTTTTAATATTGTATATATTAAAGAGGAGTAAGTTTTATTACGTTGATAGAGACTTTCTACAGAAATATATGCTCCAAGATCAACAAAAGTGACAAAGGGTTCGTTAGACTTAAGAGTAATAATAATGTTTTCAGCCGATGTGTCAAACCCAATCACCTCGTGGGAAGACATATTTGTAAGAGCCTGCATAATCTGGTTTATTACAGTTCTAAGCTGGGAAGTTTTAATATTTTCTTGTAGATAGTTACTTAACTCCTTGCCTGTAAGATATCCTAAAATTAATATGTTGTTGCCTATAACCTTATATAGATGATTTATATAAGGGGCGTGGGATAGTTTTTTATGTGCTTTAATTGAATTTTGAAAAGGGGTTATATCTCTTAGGTAGTCATGTTGTTTTTCTTTTGACCAGTATTTTAAAGCGTAAAGTTTCCCCTGGTTATCTTTAACAAGAAATACCTCAGATTCTCCTCCAGAACCAAGAAATTTAACAAGTGTATAGCTGGGAGAAATTATTTTTGAAATTTTGGAACTTAAACCTTTGGGTGGTCCAGACTCAGAGGAAATACTAAAAGTAAGTATAAAAATACAGAGAAGAACAGAAATAATATGATGCCGGATTAGTAAAATGCTCATAAATGAAGTCTCGTGTATAACTCGTATATTTGGAGAGTATAGATGCTGAATTCTTAAGATAATATAATAATAGTATTTTTGCAACAAGTCCTTATATCGTTATGTCAAGCCAGATGGAGAACTATGTGAACATTCTGTAAAGATTTTACGATCGTACATTTCTCTGCCTTTATTAACGTAATAACAGTGGGACATAGTTTTCTTTCTCATTGTGCCGATCTTGGCAGTAGATTTGTCCTCTTTAACTAATATAACGACTATTGATTCTTATTTTCTCTATGGATATATGGAGCTACATCGATAGATCCTTATGGGTTAATAAGATAGGTATCTGAGTCATATAACTATAAAAAAGAAATAGGGGAGGGGTTATAAATCTATTAGAGACACTCCTTGAAATGTCATTCTTTGTACCTATATGTATAATGCCGATATTGGCATATTACTTAGAATATTAACCCCCGCTGGAAGTACCCTCTAGTTTTTATTTTGAGCAAGAGGGTAATTATTTCATTCAAGACTCGATTCTTAAAGATTAAAATCTGAATCTATCACAGCCCGTTCAACTTTGCACCACAACCCTTGTCGCAGCTTGTATTTATATTCTGATCTAACACTTGAAGACCTATACCTTTTCTTTCGGTTCTATTGCAAAAAATAAAATTTTAAAGGTGTACCACTACCCTTATTATGTATCCCAAGATATTTCCAGAGGAGGTAAGTTTTTTAGTGTAGAGCATGTAAATAAATAATCTTCAGCAGCTTTTCTTTTAAGAGCTGCTTTACTTTCAGGTTTTGAAAGTGATCTAATATGTGAAAAATCCTTAAAGCTTTTAAGCAACTAATGAGAATATAGTTAAAATTTTTATTAGTCAGTTTCAAGCACGGGGAGGAGGTTTATTGTTGATCTTGAAAAGGGAAAAGAAACCATCCAGTTTGGAAAAGCACTTCATGTATTAGGCACATTAGGTATTGCATTAAACATTTTGCAGAAATGGAAAAATTAATATGTCAGAGGATAAAAGCATTCCCATAGTATAAGGATACTTAGTTTTCTTCAATAGAGACAACAAAGTCAGAAATAGGCTCTTTAGGGTTAATTATTAGATATAGAAATATAACTAAGGCTGTTCCTAATAAAGAGCAAATAGGAATAACCATGAGAGAAAGCTTATAGGTAGCAACACTATAGTTTAGGAGTCCATCGTGGATAGAGACGCTTTTTTCGAAAAAATCCATAAAAAATCCAATAAGTGTATGGAAAAAAGATCCGCCTAACATATTAATACAGTTCAAGAAGGCTATAGTTACACTTAGCAGATGTATATTTGTTAACGAGGCTCCAGCAGCAAAAACGATAACTTGATAGCAACACATAATTCCTATGATAAAAAACAAGATAGAAAGACCATACCATCCTTCTAATATTCCAGATAATAATAGGAAAAATGAGAGAGAAAGGCCCAGTCCACATAAAATAATAACGAGATAATTACTAAGATGTTTACTCATTGCAGCAAGCAAGGGTCCACCTACTAGCATTCCAACAAAAATGAAGGAAACGAGCTCAGCTGCATTAGCTTTTTCATAAGTATAAGCTTTCATCAAATAGGGAATTCCCCACACATCGGCAAATCCTTCCAGAGCTCCAACCATAAGAAGGTTTGCAATAGCTAAAATCCAAATTATCGGTGTTGAAAGAAGTTTTTTCATATTCTGTAAGTAAAATTTATTTTGTCCTGCCACCTTTGAGTTTTGAGGCTTTCTTATAAATAGGTAAGCTGTGATACCTATTACAATTGAAATGCAAGTAAGAGAAAATGATACCATTTTAAAGCTATAACTATCAGCTAGAAGGCTAATTGGCTTTCCTCCGTATATGGCACCAATAAGTCCTATAGTAAATGAAAAGCCTATCATTTTTGAAAATTTTTCTTTAGGAAACCATTCGGCTACTATTTTTGAGACACCGAGAAATCCTACTGCTGATCCTGCACCAATAAAAAAACGACTAAGGCAAGCTATATACCAATTATCTGTATTCGTAAAAATGAACATTGATAACCCAGAAAGGATGGCACAGAAGAAGATTATATATTGGGTTCCATAACGGTCTAGGAGTATAGCTATAGGAATTTGCATACCTGCATATCCATAGTAATAAAAGGCTGCAATTAACCCAAACTCTGTTGCCTCAATAGTAAGTTGCTGCATAATTTCCTGCACCATTAAACTGGGCCATAAACGCAAAATAAATTGGAAAGCGAAAAATAGAACAGCTATTAGCCACATAAGAAAGGGTAATAATTTTATTTTTTGAGTAGACATCTTGCAACCTCAATCGTTGATTGATTGTTTAAAGCTAGATAGGGAGAATGAAGGGTATAGAGGAATTAATCGGCTTTAGCCGATAACAACAGATAATATGGTTGCGATATTAAAATCTAAAAATGCCATCTTTTTCCTCTGAGGATTTATTTAATACTGTTAATCACAGCAAATTCCGAAGATACATGATTAACATAAATATGTATAGCATATAATCAAAGACCGATGCATAAGTAGCTAAAAAAGGTAGTGTAAAGAAAAAAGAGGAAATCTCATGAGTTTTTTAATGCTGGAAGACGAACGTTAGTTTAAAAAAAGTCTTTTGAAGAGGGTAGAAGAATTAGTGGACTGGAAAGAAATCTGCCAAATAGTAGGTAAATTAGATAGAAGGGGTTAAATTCCAAGGGATAGGATAGTATCTGGCTTTGTAAAGGGCATGCATTGAAAACCTGGCATCATTTAAGTAATGAGAAGTTAGATCTTGTGGAAAAAATAAACAGAGGGGTTAGGATAACCATAGTACTTGGATCAAAGCACCTGCGCCCCTCCTAAACTTAACAACACAAGTTCCCGAATTGAATGAGAGACCTGATTATTTCTTTTCTAAAGTGTAAAAATAAGGAAATATAGGTAATTTTCCCCTAAGTATTTTTCCCTACTTTCTAAAGTGTAAAATATGTATAAGTTGCTTATTATTACAAGGAATTCATTCTTTGTGATTTTACTTCCCAAGGTTTTAAGTAAAAGCACTATAATTACTTAACTTATACCCCCCCCCACATGGTCTCCCTGTGTGGGGTTTTTTTATATCCAGTTTATAGGTATGTTTTATAAGGGGATCTTCAGGATTAACCGATTGGTACTGCGAGATGGATTTTCTAGGAAAACACTAAGAACGCAACGATTCTGCTAGGCTATCATGGTGTCAAATTTACCTTGATCTATAAGGATTTTATAATCATTTATATCATTTTTTTACTATATTATTTAATAAAAGTCCCAGCATTCTTGCCTTATATTTTTTTATATTGTAGCATGGGAAAGATTTATTTAGGTTTTTATTATGAATAACGTCTCAGCTTTGAACTATAATGTTAATATCTTTGATAATTTGCAAAAAATTTGCGAACCATTATTTATAAATTCATGTATTAGATCTTTTAGATACTTCAGGGTAATGGATGATAATTCATACATGAACCTTAGCACGGATCATGAATGGCTTATTGAAAGACTTACAAAAATTCCGAATAATGGAGAAACTTTCCAAAAACCTTTATGTGAAGCTGTTGAAGATAAATTTTCTTTTTTTTTATGGGAAAACAAAAAAACCGATGAAATTGTTAAGTTACTTATTAGTCATGATATTTTCAATGGAATAACAGCATATAGAAGAAACAAAAATTCAGTAGAGGCATGGGCATTTGGTTCAACAACGGAAAATTCTTTAGCTCCTAATTTTTATATTAACAACTTAGAATTTTTAAAATCTTTTATTACCCACTTTAATAGTGCAGCAAAAGAAATAATTGATGTTTCTGATAGTTCTAAGCTTGCTC
>JAJRRM010000050.1 GCA_024279475.1 Alphaproteobacteria bacterium
AGTCAAAGATTTGGCAGAATTGATAGCTGAGGCTCAGAAGTTGTAAGCGTTAAAAAGATGAAATAGACCGTAAGATTAAAGATTGAAAGATGCTAATCCTGAATTATTCAAGCGTAAACGCATATTTTGATTTTTTTTATAACAATAATTAGTGCTTGTACGAAAACAGCCTACCGGCTGCAAACAATTTGATTATATAAAGATCTTATAGTACTATTTTAATTTTACGAGATTATCCTAAATTCTATTTTTCTAGTATTAGCAGAAAATTTTCCGAGTTTGTTTTTTGGTATGATAAAAAGACGATTTTCGGTGTTTTTAGGATGGATTGGACATGGTTATCCCTAGAGGGTACATTTTACATCTCTTTACTAAGCTGCTTGGAGTAGTTTTCGCCTTTGCTTTTTGTCTTTTGCTATTTGGATGGAAATTAGTTCTTTGCCTATCTTGTGTAAATTATAAGCACATACCGCTAAGCCGATATACTTGGCGAAGTTTTTAACTGACCTGTCTGGGCATCTATCTAAACCTCTGTTTTCTAACTCGTTAATGTTAGATTCTATGGCACTATGAGCATTCTTTAACTTCTTGAATGACTTACCTTTTTCTTCTTTTTCCTCTTCCTGATTACGCTTCCCTTTTTTGGGCATAATCAATTCTATTTCTGGATATACTTCTTTTATAAGTGCTTTGTTGGCAATTGTTGAAAACCCTTTGTCAGTACTCAATGAAGCAATTAATCTGTACTTTTCAACTATTCTGTCTAGAATACCTATAATGGCATCTTTATCTTTTAGTTGTTCTCCTAACTGATAATCTAATATTAGATTGTACTGATCGGTGGTTACGAAGAGTACTTTACCTATTTCTACAGATGGATTCTTTTTTCCTTTGTTGATAAACTCTGTAAAGGGCAAGAATATAGAAAATATTTTTTCACTATGAGGGATAATCTCTTTTTGAATAATCCTTCTTTCCAATAAATCTATGTGTTTTTCAAGCATGGCTTTATACCACTCTAACTCCATAATAGCAGCAAATGCTGCCTTATCTTCAAATAGTAATGGTGCTTGTTGGTCTATAAAGCCAGTTACTTTTTTATAAAGTTCTCTACAGGGCTTTAAATAATTAGTACAGGCTAATTGTTCTCTACTTTCTTTGTTTTTGCCACCGCCAGAGGTCACTTTACCAAATGCTCTATAAAGACTTTTAAGCTTCTTGCGAGCATCTTTCCATTGCCTCCAACTACCAAATTTGTGTTTTTTATTTAGTTTACCAATTATTTCAAGGCATTTTCTGGCACTATCATAGAGCAGACGATAATCGGTAGGGAAATAGGTCTGTGTCTCTACAACAAAACTATCGGTCTTTATGGACAAAGCTGTGGTTTCTTTTTTTTTGAAGACACCATGACCTAGCTCTACTATGATAACATTGATTTGTTTTATAGTTTCATCATCCAATAGAGATACATTATCTATGATGTTTTGACGACTATATTGGTAGCCCGCAGTATAATCGTTAGGCTGTACGCCTAGAATTCCACGTAATAAAGTGTGAAAATTAGCCTGATTTAATAAAGTATCGTAAGAAATATTCATGCAAAGGCGTACTTGAGCCAATACAAATATCTCCCATAGACTCATCCCTGTCCTTCCTGTTGCTCTTCTTCCTGTGTTTATTGTACTACGAAGAATAGCTTCCACTTTTGAACTCAACTCTTTGTTGGAATATAGATGTTGTAGTGCTGCCAAGAGATTCGCCATATGATCCCTTTTTATTTTAGGAACTGCTACTTCTTCTATGGCTGTGATATTAATAGCGAGTTGTTGGTTGAATCCTCTACGCATTTGATTATTTTATTGAGTTTAGCTACTATTTACAGGCTAAATTGCCTTTACCCCTTAAATTTAAGCAATTAAGCCCTCTTTTTAAACCAAACTCAAAACAATTTTTCACTCAAAAACAGCCCAAATAAGTAGATTATACCGATTATTACGTTTTCGTACAGGCACTAAGTAGAGGCTATTTTTTATACAACACCTTTCCACCCACTATCGTATATTCCACTTCCGTTTCTAGGAGTTTTTCGATGGCTACTTCCATGATGTTTTGTGAGAAAACGGTGAAGTCTGCTAGTTTTCCTATTTCTATACTTCCCTTGATATTTTCCTCAAAAGCACCATAGGCATTATTGATGG